>CAIXIP010000196.1 GCA_903919535.1 uncultured Bacteroidota bacterium
ATTAAAGTTAAATCACGCTGTATCTCCTATTGAAAACCCTGCAAAAATTACAGATAGCAGAAAAACAGTAGCAAGATTACAAACAGAACTTCGCAGTAGAGAATTAGCAGAAGCAAAAAAATAATTTCAAGCAATGGAAGAAAGAAATTTAAGAAAAGAAAAAGTTGGCTTAGTAACCAGTAACAAAATGGAGAAGTCGATTGTCGTTTCAGTTGAACGTAAAGTGAAACATCCAAAATACGGAAAATTTGTTAACAGAACAACAAAATTTGTTGCTCACGATGAAGCAAATACATGTAATATTGGCGACACAGTAAAAATTATGGAAACTCGTCCTATCAGCAAAAATAAATGCTGGAGATTAGTTGAAGTTGTTGAAAGAGCTAAATAATTTAAAATAAAATTTGCGATTGCGCTGACTAATGAAAGTTATTCAATCCAAGTTAATATAGTTAACATAAACAAAAAATGGTACAACAGGAATCAAGATTATTAGTAGCGGATAATAGCGGTGCAAAAGAAGTGCTCGTTATTCGTGTACTTGGCGGAACTAAGAAAAGATATGCTTCCATTGGAGACAAAGTGGTGGTTACCGTTAAACATGCATTACCATCAGGTAACATTAAAAAAGGTGCTGTTTCTAAAGCGGTAGTTGTAAGAACTAAAAAAGAAATTAGACGCGCTGATGGATCATATATTCGTTTCGATGACAACGCTGTAGTTTTATTAAACGCAACAGACGAGTTAAGAGGAACACGTATTTTTGGACCTGTTGCCCGCGAATTAAGAGATAAACAATTTATGAAAATCATTTCACTTGCACCAGAAGTTTTATAATTGGTAGTGAATAATAAATACAACAATGCAATCTAAATTACATATTAAAAAAGGCGATTCAGTAAAAGTACTTGCTGGTGATTCAAAAAATCAGGAAGGAAAAGTTCTATCTATAGATAGAGTTAAAAATCGCGCAATTGTGGAAGGTGTTAACTTGGTATCAAAACATACCAAACCAAATGCTAAAAGTCCGCAGGGAGGAATTGTTAAGCAAGAAGCTTCAGTTCATATTTCTAATTTAATGTTAATCGAAGCGGGTACAGGTAAACCAACCCGCATTGGACGAAAATTAGATGACAGCAAAAAATTAGTACGTTACTCAAAAAAGACAGGGGAGGTAATTAAATAATGGCTTATTCACCACGATTAAAAGACAAGTATAAAGCAGATGTTATTCCAGCTTTACAAAAAAAATTCGGTTACAGCAGTTCAATGCAAGTGCCTAAGTTAGAAAAAATCTGCCTTAACCAAGGAATTGGCGATGCGGTGTCTGACAAAAAATTAATTGAAGGAGCAATAAAAGAAATGACCACTATTAGCGGTCAAAAAGCTGTTGCAACAACTTCTAAGAAAGATATTTCTAACTTTAAACTTCGTAAAGGAGTTCCTATCGGTGTAAGAGTAACTTTACGAGGAGATATGATGTATGAGTTTTTAGATCGATTAATTTCTGTAGCTTTGCCCCGAATTCGTGATTTTAGAGGTATTAATGATAAAGGATTTGATGGAAAAGGAAATTACACTTTAGGTGTGACAGAACAAATCATTTTTCCTGAAATTGATATTGATAAAGTAAATAAGATCATGGGTATGGATATTACATTTGTAACAAATACCGGAAATGACGATGAAGCATTAGCTTTATTAAGTGAATTTGGATTACCATTTAAAAATCAAAAAAAATAATATAAGTCGATGGCAAAAGAATCAATGAAAGCAAGAGAAGTTAAACGTAAGAAACTTGCTGATCTATACGCTGAAAGAAGAGCCGCTTTAAAAGCAGCTGGTGACTCTGTAGGATTACAAAAATTACCAAGAGCATCATCTCCTACTCGTCAACGTAACCGTTGCAAATTAACAGGTCGCTCTAGAGGTTACATGCGTCAATTTGGTCTTTCACGTAACACATTCCGTGAAATGGCTTTAGACGGATTGATCCCCGGACTGACAAAAGCAAGTTGGTAGTTATTCCAAAATGCCAAAAAAATTAGAGTATTAATGTATAATTATCCTACGTGTGGGATAAGATATAAAACCAAAAAAAATGACTGATACAATCGCAGATTACCTCACAAGAGTGAGAAATGCTATCAAAGCAAACCACAGAATAGTAGAAATTCCTGCTTCAAATCTAAAAAAAGAAATTACTAAAATTCTTTTCGAAAAAGGATATATCCTAAGTTACAAATTTGAGGATACAACGGTTCAAGGCACAATAAAAATTGCTTTGAAATACCACCCAGTAAATAAACAACCGGCAATAAAAAACATTGAAAGAATTTCTTCACCAGGATTAAGAAAATATGCTGGATCAACAGAACTTCCTCGTGTTTTAAACGGTTTAGGAATCGCCATCATTTCGACTTCTAAAGGTGTAATGACTGACAAGGAAGCGAAAACCCAAAAAGTGGGTGGTGAAGTATTATGCTATGTTTATTAATCTTTAGGAGGAAAGAAAAATGTCAAGAATAGGTAAGTTACCAATCACACTTCCGCAAGGAGTAGAGGTTAACGTTTCTGATAAAAACGTTGTAACCGTTAAAGGCCCAAAAGGAACTTTAAATCAAAAAATGGATGCTGCTATTACCCTTAAAAATGAAGAAGGGAAAATAATTATGCACCGTGCTACCGAACAAAAACGTCATAAAGCAATGCATGGTTTATATCGTGCTCTTGTTGCTTCAATGGTGAAAGGTGTTAGCGAAGGATATAAAACAGAACAAGAACTTGTAGGTGTCGGTTATCGTGCAGCAAATAAAGGTCAATTATTAGAACTAACTTTAGGTTATTCTCATAACGTATCCTTCGATTTGCCTGTTGAGATTAAGGTTACTACTGCAACTGAAAAGGGTAAAAACCCTACCATTATTATGGAAAGCGCTGATAAGCAATTGTTAGGGATGGTTGCAGCGAAGATTCGCTCATTACGTAAACCTGAACCATATAAAGGTAAAGGTATTAAGTTTACCGGTGAAATACTTAGAAGAAAAGCGGGTAAATCAGCAGGTAAATAATAAATAAAAGAATTCACAATTATCGGCTAAAATCGATAGAAATAAGGTAAATAAGATGGCTATTACAAAAGAATTCAGAAGAAACAGAATCAAACAAAGAATCCGCAAGGTTGTTCATGGTGATTTACAAAGTCCTAGACTTTCTGTTTTTAGAAGCAATAAGGGAATTTATGTGCAATTAATTGATGATGTTTCAGGAAAAACAATTCTTGCAGCTTCTTCGGCAGATAAAGGTATTGCTGAAACAAAAGTAAACAAGATTGATCAAGCTAAATTAGTTGGAAAAGCGATTGCTGAAAAAGCAACTAAAGCTGGTATTGAATCTATTCGTTTTGATAGAAATGGTTATTTATATCATGGCCGTGTAAAATCATTAGCAGAAGCTGCTCGTGAAGCAGGATTAAAATTCTAATTAAAAAAAGTAAAAATTTAAAAACGTTATATCGTGTCAAACGCAAACATTAAACGAGTAAAATCAAGCGACATCGAACTAAAAGATAAGCTTGTTAGCATTCAACGTGTAACCAAAGTTACCAAAGGTGGTAGAAATTTTACATTTTCAGCTATTGTTGTAGTAGGAAATGAAAAAGGAATTGTTGGCTACGGCTTAGGTAAAGCAAAAGAAGTTACTGATGCTATTACCAAAGGTATCGAAGATGCAAAAAAGAACTTGATAAAAGTAGCAATCGTTAAAGGTACTGTTCCACACGAACAATACGGAAAATATAGCGGTTCATACGTATTCTTGAAGCCTGCTGCTCATGGTACAGGTGTTATTGCTGGTGGTGCAATGCGTGCAGTATTAGAAAGCGTTGGTGTTACTGACGTGTTAGCAAAATCAAAAGGTTCATCAAACCCTCACAATGTTGTTAAAGCAACAATGGATGCATTGATGAAAATGCGTGATGCAGCTACCGTTGCTCAACACCGTGGGATTTCAATGGAAAAAGTATTTAATGGTTAATCTAATTTGAAAAAGTAATTTTAAGATTCAACAATTCGAATTTCATATTGCTAAACATCAAATTATCAAATTAAGAAATAATGACAAAAATTAAAATCAAACAAATAAAAAGCGGCATCGGTCGTCCTGAGCGTCAAAAGCGCACTCTACGTGCTCTAGGCTTTTTAAAAATGAATCAAACAATTGAAAAAGAGGCTACACCTCAAATCATTGGAATGGTAAAAAAAGTAGCACATTTAGTTACTGTAGAAAATATTTAATAACAAGAAATAAATTATAAGTGATGAACTTAAGTAAATTAACACCAGCAGAAGGTTCTGTAAAAAACGCAAAAAAACGTTTAGGAAGAGGTCAAGGGTCAGGTAAAGGCGGAACATCTACAAAAGGACACAAAGGTGCTCAATCACGTTCCGGATATTCTGCAAAAAGAGGATTTGAAGGTGGTCAAATGCCATTACAAAGACGAGTTCCGAAATTTGGATTTAAAAATATTAACCGCGTTGAATATCGTGGAATTAACCTAGATGTCATTCAATCTTTGGTTGACGACAATAAAGTGAATTCTATTGATTTGGATTTTTTAATTTCAAAAGGATTGGCTCATAAAAACGACAAAGTGAAAGTGTTAGGTCGTGGCGAATTAAAATCTAAAGTAGATGTAAAAGTTCATGCATTTTCGGCAACTGCAAAATCTGCAATTGAAGCAAAAGGTGGATCAGCTGAATCAATTGAAAAAGCTTAATTAAACACAGTAATACTGTTTTATGAAAAACTTAATAAATACGTTAAGAAATATTTGGAAAATTGAAGACTTACGAGTTCGTATATTAAACACGCTCGGATTTATTTTGATTTACCGATTAGGTTCATATATTGTTCTTCCTGGCGTTAACTCAGAAATTCTTGCCGAGGCAAGCAAACGATCAAACGAAGGTATAATTGGTATAATTAACCTTTTTGCAGGTGGTGCATTTTCACGTGCTTCTATTTTTGGTTTAGGAATTATGCCATACATCTCTGCTTCGATTGTTATCCAACTACTCGGTATGGCATTGCCATATTTCAGAAAACTGCAGATGGAAGGCGAAAGCGGACGAACAAAAATAAACCAGATTACTCGTTTCTTAACCGTTGTTATTACATTGTTGCAAGCACCAGGCTATATTGCTACTCAAATTACAAATAAAGCCGGAGTTGTTTCTGACCCAAGTTTCTTCTGGATGGCACAGTCTGTATTAATACTTGTTACTGGAACTATGTTTGTAATGTGGTTAGGTGAAAAAATTACTGACAAAGGAATTGGTAACGGTATCTCTTTGATCATTATGATTGGAATTATTGCCCGTTTGCCATTTGCATTTGTTTCGGAGTTTGGTTCACGTTTAGGTGGAGAAGGCGGAGGATTAATTATGTTATTAATTGAATTAGTGTTATTATTATTGGTAATTATTGGCACTATAATGTTAGTTCAGGGAACACGAAAAATACCTGTGCAATTTGCAAAGAAAATTGTTGGAAATAAACAATATGGTGGTGTGCGACAATACATCCCTTTGAAAGTGAATGCCGCAGGTGTAATGCCTATCATTTTTGCTCAAGCAATTATGTTCATTCCCCTAACCGTTGCGCAAGCTGTAAACTCAGAATCAATGTCTGGATTTGTGGGTGTATTTTCAAATCATTATGGATTTTGGTATAACGTTGTATTTGGATTAATGATAATTGTATTCACTTATTTCTACACCGCGATAACAGTTAATCCAAATCAAATGGCAGAAGACATGAAACGCAATGGAGGTTTTGTTCCTGGAGTAAAACCGGGTAAAAAAACTGCAGAATTCATTGATAGCGTAATGTCAAGAATTACATTACCAGGTTCAATTTTCTTGGCTATGATTGCAATACTACCTGCCTTTGCTGTTAAATTAAATATCACACAAGAATTTGCTCAATTTTATGGAGTGACTTCTTTATTAATATTAGTAGGTGTTGTTTTAGATACCTTGCAACAAATTGAAAGTCATTTATTAATGCGTCATTATGATGGATTAATGAAATCAGGAAGAATAAAAGGTCGCTCTTCTATGAGTATGACAAATGCTTAATACAATTAAGGGGAAAGAAAGTGTCGAAAGGATTGTATTATAAGACCAAAGAAGAAATAGAATTAATAAGAGAAAGTTCTTTACTTGTTGCAAAAACTTTAGCCGAAGTAGCAAAAGTTATAAAACCTGGAGTGACTACTCTATCTTTAGATATAGTAGCCTACGAGTTTATTAATGATAACAAAGCGATACCAGCTTTTTTAAATTATAGTGGTTTTCCTAACTCACTGTGTATTTCAGTAAATTCACAAGTGGTTCATGGAATTCCCAATAATTACGAACTAAGGGATGGGGACATTGTTTCTGTAGATTGCGGAGTAGTTAAAAATAGATTCTTTGGCGATTCTGCTTATACATTTGCAATAGGCGAGGTAAAACCGGAAGTTTTAAGACTTCTAGAAGCTACGAAAGAAAGTCTTTACAAAGGAATTGAGATGGCTATAGTTGGTAAGCGTCTGGGAGATATAAGTGAAGCTGTTCAAACCTACGCTGAAACAAATGGCTACTCTGTTGTTAGAGAATTGGTAGGACATGGTATCGGACTCAATCTTCACGAAGCTCCTGAAGTTCCAAATTATGGAAAAAAGGGAACAGGGTTGAAGCTTCAGGAAGGATTGGTAATTGCGATTGAGCCAATGATAAATATGGGAAAGAAAGCAATTATTCAAGAAAATGATGGATGGACAATACGTACTGCTGATAACTTACCATCAGCACACTTTGAACATACAATTGCAATAGGAAAAAATAAAGCTGAAATATTATCCAGTTTTGAGTATATTGAAGAAGCATTAAAAGTTAGAAAATAATTTATGGCAAAACAAGCGTCAATCGAGCAAGACGGAACTATTATTGAGGCATTGTCGAATGCAATGTTTCGCGTTGAGCTTGAAAACGGACACGTGATTACAGCCCATATTTCTGGTAAAATGAGAATGCATTATATTAAAATTTTACCGGGCGATAAAGTTAAGATCGAAATGTCGCCATATGATTTGACAAAAGGAAGAATTACATATAGATACAAATAAAAATCACAAAGATGAAAGTAAGAACATCCGTTAAAAAAAGAAGTGTTGATTGCAAAATCGTTCGTAGAAATGGCGTTTTGTATGTTATCAACAAAAAAAACCCTAAGTTTAAACAAAGACAAGGGTAATCCGCCTTAAAGAAATTAAAAATCGTAATTAAAAAATAAAATGGCTAGAATTGCAGGTATTGATTTACCAAACAACAAAAGAGGAGAAATAGGTTTAACTTATATCTATGGAATTGGTCGTAGTACTGCTCAAAAAGTATTAGCAGAAGCTGGTATTGACAAAAACATCAAAGTTCAAGACTGGAACGATGAACAATTGACAGCGATACGTAACATTCTGAATGACAAATACAAATTAGAAGGTTCCCTTCGTTCTGAAGTTCAGTTAAACATTAAGCGATTAATGGATATCGGAAGCTATAGAGGTATTCGTCACCGTTTAGGCTTACCTGTTCGTGGTCAAACAACAAAAAATAACGCACGTACTAGAAAAGGTAAGCGTAAAACTGTTGCTAACAAGAAAAAAGTTACTAAATAATTCAAGCCTTGACCCTCCATTAGTATTATGGAGAAAAGGAATTTAAATAAAAAAAACGGTTAGAGTCAACGTTGCTTTAACGATCAACTAAATAAGAAAAATGGCAAAAACAAATCAACAAACTACTTCTGCAAAAGCAGTAGCAAAAAAAAGAGTTGTGAAAGTAGAAGCTGTGGGTGAAGCTCACATCAATGCTACATTCAACAACATCATCATTTCATTAACAAACACTGCAGGTCAGGTTATATCGTGGTCTAGTGCAGGTAAAATGGGATTTCGTGGTTCAAAAAAGAACACACCTTATGCAGCTCAATTAGCTGCAACAGATTGCGCTAAAGTAGCTCATGATGCAGGGTTAAGAAAAGTAAAAGTTTTTGTTAAAGGTCCTGGTGCTGGTCGTGAATCAGCTATCCGTACTTTAGTTGGAGCAGGAATTGAAGTTACTGAGATTATGGACATCACTCCTATTCCTCATAATGGATGTCGCCCTCCAAAACGCAGAAGAGTTTAATCATAAAAAAAATGATGAATTTCAAAAAATGATTCATCACGAAAAATTTTATTATTTATAATATTCAATATATAATTACACAAAATGGCAAGATACATCGGCCCCAAATCAAAAATTGCAAGAAAATTTAAAGAACCAATTTTTGGTCCTGATAAAGTATTAGAAAAAAAGAACTACCCTCCAGGAATGCATGGCTTATCAAAAAAACGCTCAAAGCAATCTGAGTATGCAGTTCAGTTAAGAGAAAAACAAAAAGCAAAATATACTTACGGTATTTTAGAACGTCAATTTGCAAAAATTTATAGCTTAGCGCAGCGTTCACATGGTGTTACCGGTGAAGTTTTGTTACAATTAATCGAATCTCGTATTGATAACGTTGTTTATCGTATGGGCATTGCTCCTACTCGTAGTGGAGCGCGTCAATTAGTAGGACATTGCCACATTACTGTTAACGGTGAGGTAGTTAATATCCCTTCTTATGTACTAAAACCTGGTGATACTGTTGGAGTTCGTGAACGTTCAAAATCTTTAGAAGTAATTAATAATTCTGTTTCTGGTGCGACTAACCAATTCCCTTGGATGGATTTTGATAAAACAACTATGACAGGTAAGTTCATTTCTATTCCTGAAAGAATTCAAATTCCAGAAAATATTAAAGAACAATTAATTGTCGAGTTGTACTCTAAATAATGAATTGACAATTATCAGTATACAATTTTACAATTACACAGTTTAACAATTAAATTATATAAAACATGGCAATTTTAGCTTTTCAAAAACCTGACAAGGTAATAATGGTAAACTCCAATGAAACAGAAGGTCAATTCGAATTTCGTCCTTTGGAGCCAGGCTACGGTATCACAGTAGGTAATGCTTTAAGAAGAATTTTGCTATCATCTCTTGAAGGTCATGCTATCACTACTATCAAAATAGAAGGTGTTGACCATGAATTTTCAACACTAAAAGGTGTTACAGAAGATGTAACTGAAATTATACTTAACCTTAAACAGGTTCGCTTTAAAAAACAAATTGAAACAACTGACTTCGAAAAAGTAACTATTACTGTTACAGGAAAAACTCAGTTAACAGCTGGTGATATAGGTAAATTTACATCTGGATTTCAAGTTTTAAATTCAGATCTTGTTATCTGTAATATGGAATCAAATGTGAAATTGAAAATTGAATTAACAATTGATAAAGGTCGTGGTTATGTTCCTGCAGAAGAGAACAAGCCTGTAAATGCTCATGCAGGAGTTATTCCAATCGATTCTATTTATACACCTATTAAAAATGTACAATACAGTATTGAGAACTTTCGTGTGGAGCAAAAAACTGACTACGAAAAATTAATCATGAATATTGTTACTGATGGTTCGATTCACCCAAAAGAAGCATTGAAAGAAGCTGCAAAGATCCTTATTCATCACTTCATGTTATTTTCTGATGAGCGCATTACTTTGGATACTGAAGAGAAAATGGCAACTGAAGAGTTTGATGAAACATCATTACACATGCGTCAATTATTGAAAACTAAATTAGTTGACATGGACCTTTCTGTACGTGCGTTAAATTGCTTAAAAGCTGCTGACGTTGACACACTTGCTGATCTTGTATCGTTTGCAAAACATGACCTTTTGAAATTCCGTAATTTTGGTAAAAAATCACTTACAGAATTAGAAGACTTAGTTGCAAACAAAGGATTAGTGTTTGGAATGAACCTAGCAAAATATAAATTAGATAAAGAATAAAAAGTACTAAGTACAATGTATCAAGTATAATAAATCTTGGTACTTCATACTTGATACCTAATACTTAAAATTAAAATGAGACACGGAGATAAATTAAATAATTTAGGCAGAAAATCGGCACACCGCAAAGCGATGTTAGCTAATATGGCAAGTTCATTAATTCTGCATAAGCGTATTAGTACAACTGTTGCTAAAGCGAAAGCACTAAGATTATATGTTGAGCCACTTTTAACAAAATCAAAAGATGATTCAACACATTCAAGACGTACTGTATTTGCTTATTTAGGAAATAAAGAGGCAGTTGATATGTTGTTTAAGGATGTTGCAACTAAAATTGCTGACCGTCCAGGTGGATATACACGAATTTTGAAAACAGGCGGTCGTTTAGGCGATAATGCTGATATGTGTTTTATTGAACTTGTTGATTACAACGAAAGTATGTTAGGTGCTAAAGCTCCAGCTAAAGCTAAAACATCAAGACGCGGAGGTAAAAAGAAAGCTACTGAAACAAAGGCTGTTGATAAAAAAGAAGAATCAACTGATGAATCTGCAAAAAGTGAATAATTATTGAAAGTAATATTTTCAAACATAGAAAGGATAAAGTAATTTTGCTTTATCCTTTTTTTGTGCGCGCAAGAAACGCCTTATTATTAAAAAATATAATTAAAACCATTTGTGCCACATAAATTATTTATGTGAAATTAAAAAAATATGAAATATACTCCTAAAGCCCCGGCAATTTTATTACTAGAAGATGGTAAAGTATTTTATGGCAAAGCTGCCGGGAAAACCGGAACCGCAACTGGTGAAATATGCTTTAATACTGGCATGACAGGTTATCAAGAAATTTTTACTGACCCCTCCTATTTCGGACAAATCATTGTAACTACAAATGTACATATTGGTAATTACGGTGTAAATAAGGATGAAGTAGAATCAGAATCAATAAAAATTGCGGGACTGATCTGTAAACAGTTTAATGAATTTCATTCAAGAAAACGTTCAGATGGTTCATTAAAAGAATATTTTCAAAACAATAATATTGTTGCCATATCTGATGTTGATACACGTGCTATAGTGCGTTATATTAGAGACAAAGGAGCAATGAATTGCATTATTTCCTCAGAAACACTTGATATTGAAGAATTAAAGGCCAAACTATCAAAGGTTCCTTCCATGGCAGGATTAGAGCTGTCTTCAAAGGTTACATGCAAAGAACCATACTTTTTAGGAGATGCAAATGCTGACCATAAGGTAGCTGTTACTGACTTTGGAGTTAAAAAAAATATTTTACGCTCACTAGTGGAACGAAATTGCTACTTACAAGTTTTCCCAATGAAAACATCATTTGAAGAAATGATGCAATGGAAACCTGATGGATTTATGATCTCAAATGGACCTGGTGATCCTTCTGTAATGAAGGAAGAAACAGCAACGATTAAAAAAATAATTAACTCTGGTATTCCAACGTTTGGAATTTGCCTTGGGCATCAATTAATTGCTGAAGCTTCTGGAATCTCCACTTTTAAAATGCACAAAGGACACCGAGGAATAAATCATCCGGTAAAAAATTTACTCACAGGTAAAAGTGAAATTACTTCGCAAAATCACGGTTTTGGGGTGAAAGCAGAAGATGTTACTAAAATTAAAAACATGGAAGTTACACATGTAAACTTAAACGACAATACTATTGAAGGCTTGCGTTATACTGACAGAAATGTATTTTCGGTTCAGTACCACCCTGAAGCCTGTCCTGGCCCTTATGATTCTCGTTACTTATTTGATGATTTTATTTCAATGGTCTCATCTGTAAAGACAAAAGAAAAGAAAACTGCTGTTAGTATTTAAAAAATGAAAAACAAAATCTTACTTTTTTTACTTGTTACAATACTTGTAAATAATAAATCATTCGGTCAATTGATGACATTCGGTTTTGTAAAAAACTGTATGACTTATGGAAGGACCACTGTGACCGATGAGTTAAAAAAGAAACAATTTTTTATTGTTGAGCGACAACTGCAAACACCTGCAAATGCTTTATTTGATGGGGCCGCCTACTATTCAAATGAAAAGGACACTGATAAAACGAAAGGCGAAATTAAAGTTTTTTCTCAAATTAATGGACCAAAGCAAATCACTGAAATTTCTTTTATCAATGGATCCAAAAATGATTTTTCAAAAAACTACAACGAAGTATATAATCAAATGGTATCTTTTTTTGATAATGAAAAAGCATTCAAAAGTATTAAATACAAAACAGATGTCTTGAAATTCTCCAAAGATAAAAACTATTATTATGTATATAAAAACAATGGAACCCCCATCATTGTTATTTCAAATTATAAGATTGACGAAGATTATTTTTCAAATTAAATTTTCGAACTCTTAGCAACTTTTATTCACTAAAATCACATCGGATCCACATCCAATTGGACACGAACCGCCTTGTGATCACTGCTTGTTTTAAAATTTATAAGAAGATCTGTTACAATTTTTTTAACTTGGACAACAGAAGCATCTCTCTCAATTTTTAATAAAATATTTTTGTGGTACAAATTACGAATGCGGGAAACCAGCGGGAATTCAGGCCCAAGCACACGTTTTTTAAAATGACGTTTTAATTCATCCGCTAAATATTTTGCAGATGCATTCACCATATTCACATCACGATGAATGACAGTAATTTCAATCAAACGAAAAAAGGGAGGATAATTAAAATTTTTTCTATCCAACAACTGGTTCGTGTACATTGAAAGATAATCATTTGCGATAACTTCTTGAATAATACTGTGATCGGGATTTTGAGTTTGTATTATAACTGTTCCTCTTTTATTTTTTCGCCCTGCCCTACCCGATACTTGTGCCATCAATTGATAACTCCTTTCAAACGATCTAAAATCAGGAAAGTTCAGCATACTATCAGCGTTTAAAATGCCAACCATACTAACATTATCAAAATCCAACCCTTTTGTAACCATTTGTGTTCCTACCAAAATATCAATATTGCCTTCTTCAAAATCCTGAATTATATGCTGGTGCGCAAATTTACTCCGAGTAGTATCAAGATCCATTCTAGCTATTTTTGCTTTAGGGTAGAAAATTTGTAATTCCTCTTCAATTTTTTCCGTCCCAAACCCTTTCATTCTTAAGTCTGTGTCACCACAAGCAGCGCACTTATTAGGTGGTTTAATGGAATAGCCGCAATAATGACAACGCAATTGATTGGTAGCTTTGTGATAGGTTAAACTCACATCGCAATTGGTACACTGAGGCACCCAAGCACACATATTACATTCCAATTGCGGAGCAAATCCTCTGCGATTTTGAAATAAAATTACTTGTTCTTTTTTATCTAAAGCCAAAGTAACCGTATCCAATAACATCGGAGAAAAATGAGATTTCATTTGTTTTTTACGTGTGGCTTCTTTTACATCAGCAATTAAAATTTCAGGCATTTGGACACCACCAAATCGTTGATTGATTTCTGCAAATCCATATTTCCCTTCCTGTGCATTATAATAACTTTCTAAACTTGGCGTGGCAGAACCTAACAAGGTTTTTGCTTTATGGATATGCGCCAGATAAATTGCACCATCGCGGGCATTGTATCTTGGAGAAGGGTCATACTGCTTATAGGAAGTATCATGTTCTTCATCAACAATAACTAAACCTAGATTACTGTATGGAAGGAATAAGGCAGAACGGGCACCTATTATTAATTTGTTGTTGGTCTCTGGTTGTTCGTTGTTCTTAGTATTCAGAACATTATTCCATATTTCTACTCGTTCGTTTTCGTTGAATTTACTATGATACACCCCTACTACATTTCCAAAATATTTTCGTAAACGATTTATAATTTGAGTGGTCAATGCAATTTCTGGAAGCAAGTATAATACTTGTTTGCCTTCTGCAATCGTTTGTTCAATGAGCTTTACATATATTTCGGTTTTCCCGGAAGATGTTACTCCATGAAGCAGAACTACATCTTTATTGGTTGGTGATTGTTGGTTACTAGTTGCTGGCATCAAATTTTCACCAACAGAACTTTCTACTTTTAATTTTGAATCCTCTTTCTTTTTCCAACCAAATTGTTCTTGAATTGATTCATAAACTTTTTGTTGAATTTCATTCAGTTCCGAAATTTTATTTTCATTTTCAAAACTTGCTAAACGACCAACTTCACGTTCATAAATTTCAAAAATATTTTTCTTGGCTAATGATTTCAATGCGGCTTCTGCACCATCAACCATTTTTAGAATTTCAGACTTTTTTACTTCCTTGCGTTCTTTCGAATACCTTTTGGATAATGAAATATAAGCCATCATCACATCTAATTGTTTATGTGCCTTTTTTTCTAACGCATCAAATATTGTTTTTAAATTTTCTTCATTATCCGCATAATTAGTAATGCGGACATAGCTTTCTAACTTTGGTTTAAACTTTTCTTTAAGTTCTTCCTGAATTAATACGATTCCTTTTTCGATTAATAATTTGATAACAGGGTAAACCGTTTTTTGTTCAATAATTTCTGAAACATCATTCAGAGTTAATACATTCCGAACTTCTAATGCATCAATAATTAATATTTCTTTATCAGAAATTTTTAAATTTACATCTGCTATTTTTTTCGAATATTCGGGATTTAAAACAACCTTAGTTTCACTTGCCAAACGCAATCCACCAGGAAGTGCAGCAACCATAACATCGCCAATATGACACATGTAATATTGACTCATCCAATCCCATAATTCGAACTGTTTTAGATTTACAATTGGATGTTCATCTAAAATTGAATCAATGTATTTTGCAGTATATTGTTTAGGTGGATTTTCATGGACTACTCGTACCAAAGCAGAGTATAATTTACCCTTCCCAAATTGAACTATTACGCGCTTTCCAACAGCAATAGAGTCATTCCAATCATACGGAACACGATACGTGTAAAGATTTGGAACGGCTAAAGGTAAAATTACATCAACAAAAAAAGTAGTGCGATTCATTAAAAACAAATATACGCAGTTTGAAGGTCGCTAAATTGAGATACGTTACTCTGTGAATAAATTTATTTTAGTAAATAATGTTCGCAACAAATATATTATTTTACCATTTAAAACATATTTCGTAATCAGGTACAATCCTTTTTATTCGATGACTATTTTTAGAAAACCTGAATTTAATTTTTGTGAGCCAACCGATTTTTTTCTTCCGTTTGTATATATTGGTGGATGCTAAAAAATTGGTACGAGTCAATTTTTCATCTGATTGATTGGGAGATATAGATTTTTTCTCTTCTTTTTCACTCTGTTTATTTTCATTACTATTTCCTAAATACACTAACTGATTGTCGGTTTTATTTTGTTGTGCAAATTCATCTTCAGCTTGTTTTTGAAGCTTGTGACAAGGGCAATTCGGATTTCTTGGATCGTCTAATTCATATTTTTGATTTTTAACTTTTGTAGTATCTGTTATTGCAAAAGAAAGTTGAGTGGAAAATAAAAACAAAAACCCAATTATCCCAGTCGAAGCAAACAGAGTCTTATATGATTTATTAGTTTTCATTTAAATGTTTTTTTGTGCCGATTTTTAAAATCTTTAAGCCTCCACTCATTTCGACAAACTCTATGTGACCTGCGCTTGGCAAGTCTGAGTTTGTCAAAGAAGTGTGAGGGATGTTGTCAATTTATCCTTTCCTTATTGTAACCTTATCCATTCCACTCCAAGTCTTGAATTCATTTGTATAATACAAGTACGCTGAAGACGCTGGTGCATCATATACTCCTGGCATTTCAGCTTTCAGATCCAGGTTAATTTCTTTCACTGCATTTGGAGCCATTCCGCGGTAATACACGGCAATATTATTTCCTTTCATCTCATAATAATCAAATACATTTTTTTCTTGCAGTTCTTTTAATTGCCATGGCTGAACAGTAAATCCGGCAGGGATACCAATTATTGCCATAGTGCTAGGAACGTCTGTATTTTTTTTATTTGTGATGGTTGCAGACATACGCACCGTTTCACCCACATGAGCAGATGTTGTTGCCAATTTTGTTTTGATATCGATGTTACATTCTTTATCACTGTTAGGAAGCGATGTACTCCAGTTGACCGCAACAGAATATGGAAGTGGAGTTTTTACACCAACATATTTTATTTTTACATTGTGTTTACCTTCTGCTTTTAAAAAATCTTCCAACCCTGTAATTTCGATTGCTCCCTTATCACCAGCTTTATATGACTTTTCAGCAACTTGTTTCCCATCTACATAAATTTCAATTGTTCCATCTTCAGTTGTTTTTTTGCTAAATTTTGCATATTCCGTTAATGCTTTCAATGCTAAAATTGTTCCTTGTGTGGAGCTAAACACACCCGAACCACTGCGAGTTCCAACTAGATATTGAACAGCATTACTCATTGCAACAGCATTTTTTCCATTTGATTTTAACAGCGCCATTATTGATAAAGAAGTGGTTTCAATCGTTAATGAATTTCCCTGAGAATAAGTTATTGAATGTGTTGTTCCAGTGAAACTGCCATCTTTCGCTTGTTTATTTAATAATGAACTTAATGCTTCATCTGCTTTTGTTGTTTCTTTTAAACTGTAAGCCGCATTTGTCATCATAGCAAGCATGTATGGATCTTTTGATTCCATAGCCTTTTTGTAGGAAGTTTCGAACTCCTTCTTTATGTTATTATAACCAGCTTCTGCCAAAGCATAAACTATATAGGCATTTAAGATGTCATCACTGATTCTTCCAAAATCATGATAAGCATGCACTTCTCTGTTAAAGCCACCTTTTCCATCTTTGTGACTCATCAACCAAGTTGCTGTTCTATCTAACATTTTTTGATCAACATCTGCTCCTGCATTTTTCATATCCACAAATTCCATGATGCCATAAGCTGTTAAGCCTTCGTGTCCCGGATTAGCACCAAACCACTCATACCCTTTTTGTGATGCTTCAAATGTTGTTAAACGCTTATAACCTCGTTCTAACAAATCAATTGCACGCGACATAGTTTTGGTATCTTTACTATCCGTTGATTTTAAATAATCCAATACCATTGCATTTGGATATGCAGTGCAAGAAGTTTGTTCAAAGCATCCATAGGGCTCTTGCAATATTCCTTCAACACCTTTCATCAAATCAGTTACTACATTTGGGAATGCTGTAAATGTAGCCTTAACAGAACCTTTCACTACATTATTCATATCGAATGAATATTGTTTTTCAATTTCCTGGGCGGAGAACGATGCTTGAACAGGAAAACCTTTAGGAGCAATTTTTATTTTTTGTGTGAATGCATCGCCTAATCCACATGATTTAAATGTCAAGGTAAAATCACCATACCCAATTTTATCCAACACTTTATAATCAAGATAAATTGTTTTTGCAGCACCAGGCATTATTGTTTGCACAGAAGGAATCGTTGTGATGGCTTGCAATCCGTCAGGAGAAGTAACGGTTAAGATACCTCCAAGTGGTTTATCTGTATTGTTTTTAAGTGTTAATGGAATAGATACATTATCTTCAGTTGCCACCTCAACAGGAATTTTTGTTGTCATGGCAAAAGGTAATTGGGTAAAGATATTTTTCTCCGCTCTTCCTATCGAGCCGTCTGTTGCAATACCTTCAACAGTTGTTCTGAAAGAAGTAATATCATCTGAAGTATAAAATTCAACAGTTTTTTTACCTGTTCTGTCAATTTCTACAGAAGGATTCCAGTAAATAGTATTTCTAAAATCAGTTCTTGCTTCAACCTTTTCTTGTTTGTCGTAAACCGGTGCTGCAAATTCTTTTGCTCTGTAATACACTTGCGCTACTCTTTGTTGTTCATTATTAATATTTGCTTTCTGATCAATATCATCTAATTCAAAATCATCTGCTTTAAATCTCGCATTACGATCATCTCTTGATTTCACAACAACTTTTTCAGCTTTCTCGTTTTGATTTTTCAACTCTGCTTTCACAACATCCGCAGGAGCAAAAGCCATTTTATTATTTGCCGGTCTATCTACTTTACCTTTTTTCTCCAACTGTTTATTTCCTTCTGCCCTTTTCATCAGCGGCATTTGTTCTGCCTTCTCCATTCCGGCAGCACCAGCCATGGCAGGAACCATTACACCTTCCATTGCTTCATTTACAGATGATTCACTTCTGACAGCATCGTAATACCTCTTATAATAATTATTATCATACAAATACATCATTAAATTCTGATCATAATTCTGCACATATTGCGCTTGTGCCCTATAACCATTTGCGCTGTATGTAAGATTTATCGGAGTAGTAAGATCCAATTTATTAAAAATGAATTTTCCGTTATCATCTGTTTCATACTCTGCACCATTATTAATTTTAATTTTTGCATTTGCGATTATCTTACCTGTAGACGCATCAACAACAGTTCCTGCAACAATAGCTCTTTCGCCTTGGTAAGCAGCCATCGGAAGATTTTCCATCATCACCTTTTCCCATGTAAAATGCCTCCATCCTGCTGTCATTAATAAATAATCTAAGGCCTCATCCGCCTTTGGTTCTTTGCTACTAAAGTAAAATGCAGGTTCTTCTACTTTTTGATTGATATCTTGTTCCAATAATAATTGAGATAAAATATTTCCTGATTTGTCATCTGCGAAAGTTAGGAACTGATCATTTACAACAGCCATTGAAAGTGTTGCAGGCATCGGCATTCCGCGCTCATCTTTAACACTGATGGTCATCTTCACTTTTTCGCGTGGCAGATATTTTTCTTTTTCTGTTTCAACAGAGATTGATAATTGTTTGTCTTTATTTACAAATGCCAAACGTTCTGCACGTGCTATTCCTTTCGAATCGAATAATGTAATTTGGGAAACACCAATAGGAAAATTACTAGTTGGAAATGTTAGTTTATTGATACCTTTTTTAGCATCAACAACAGTTGAATAATATACTTTGTTCCGAACCTGAGCAACAACTGATAGTTCTTCTGTTTCTGTTGTATTTATTGTTAAGGAAACTTCATCCTTTATTGCATTCACATCCATCACATATCCACGAGGTAAAGCTTCCGGTATGGAATAGTTTTCAATTATATTTTGTGGTTTTGTGATCTTAGCAATATATTTTTCATTTGCCTTTGGTGTAAAATTAAACGCACCCATTCCTTGATGAAAACTGCTAAAGGTTGTAACCTGAACCCCTTTTTCGTTTAAAATAATTCCTTCGATATCTGCGGGCTTATCAAATTCATTTAATGCTCGAAAAGCGACTTTGCTCTCTAAACCATTGACTAGATCGCCACCTTCAGGAAACATTTGCAATTTTATTTTATTTAATACTATTGGGATGGAGCGTGAAATACTTTCTGTGCTTCCGTTATAATCAATCATCACATTCAATAAGCCATCATTTGTTTTAAGATCTTTCGGGAGGTTGAATTTGATGTACCTTAAACCATCTTCATCGGTGACATCTGCTTTTGAAATAATTTGTTGGCCATCAAGATTGGCAACAAATTTTATTTTATAATTACTGAGAGGTTTATTTTCATTGGTGTTCAATTCTAATTTTGCTACAACTTCATCACCAGAACCAAATGCCTTTTTCTCAAAATCCAATTTCATTTTTAAATTTGGAAGTACTACATCCTGCACCTGTATCTGTTTTTCGAATGCATTGTTTTCGCCCTCATTCCTCATCCAATTAGTGTATGCTCGAACTTTATAGATTCCACCTAAAGCTTCAGCATCCAAATTAAAGTCCCCTGCTGCTACCCCATTTTTTGCAATGATATTTATTGTTTTTTCAATTGTGCCTTTCGGGTTAATAAATTCGATATGAATAATATCGCTTTTTCCGGAAGGCTTCATAGTAATTGCATCCTGAACAAATGCCGAGAACCAGATATTATCCCCGGGTTCATACAATGGTTTATCAAATTGCAGATAAATCCTGTCTTCAGGTTTTTGTTCATTATAAGTAGTAAGCTTTTTCTTTAAGGAGCGAATGAAATCGTTTTCCATTGCTAATTGATACACATTGCTTGGTGCTATCCAAGCAACTAACGCCAATATTGTAATACTGAGGACTACAACTTGACTTAATTTTTTTGAATTAATATTTCTCATGGCTATGATTTTTATTGCGTTTGCCTATGAGATGCAATGAGTTTTTTAATTCCACAAAAAAATATTCAAAAAAATATTTTCCATCAAAATGTTATTAAATGACTTTTGTCATATTTTACATTACACAATACTCATAATCTTGCACTTGAAAAACGTTTAAATTGATTTTTCATGAAGAAGCTAGTCAAAATAATATTTTTTCGATATAATAATATTTCACATTACACAAAAAATAAAATGTTTTTTCGCAAGTTTTTATTTGTAATAATCCATCAATATTTAGGCGAACAAACAAATTTTTCGCTGAGAACAGTCATATTTTAAAAATGATAACACTTTTAATTTTACCATTAATTAATAATACAAAACCAAGTAATAATAAATAATAGATTAAATAAAATTCTCTAAAACAATAATTAAAACTTAAAACAATGAAAAAGAAATTACTAATAGCATTATCAATAGTCGGATGCGGCATGGTAATGTTTAATGCCTTCAATTCGGCAGAATCCCGCTCCAGAACGCAGGTTCCTACGGGAGTTTCCGGTGGGCCAGGCGACATCAACAGTGGCTTTACCAATGTAACCTGTTCAAGAGGAAGTTGTCATCATGATTTTGCAGGATCAAGTACAACTAGCCAATATGCTTATCAATACTCTGTGCCTAAAACAGGATGGGTAACTTCAAATGTACCTGCAACTGGTTATGTACCGGGACAAACTTATGATATTACTGTATCAATTAATTCTCCAGGATACCAATATGGATTCCAAGCAAGTTGCCAAACTGCTGCTGGACTTTTTAAAGGTAAATTAATTGACAACGATTCAGCTTTTGTTTCACGCGCATTATTAACAGGTGCAACACAAGAGTGGATCTCAGAAATGGATTCAACTGATGCGATTGCACATATACCTGCTATATCGGCTAAAATCGGATACAGAGGTACAGTGTATAACGCTAACGGAAAATCATGGAAATTCAAATGGATTGCTCCTGCTGCAGGTACAGGTGCTGTTTCTTTTTATGCTGCTATGGTTACAGCAAATGGAAACGGTAGTGATAATGGAATGATCACTACAACAGGAGCGGGTGCTCCTCCAGCAACAATTCTTGGTGACTCAGTATTTACTTCTGTATTGCCTCTAATTGAAAACACTTCTCTTGGAAGCATAGCTATTACAAATGAATGTACTGCAGGTAGCGGTGTAGCTAATATGGTAGCAACTTATGGTGTTGGACCTTATACTTATGTTTGGACACCAGGTGGTGCAACTACACAAAGTATAACAGGCTTAACATCTGGCACTTATACTTGTGTTGTTACTGACGCTTCTGCTACTCCAATTGTAAAAACATTTACAGGAACGGTGAAACCTACTATTTCAATAACTACAACTCAATCTATCCCCACTTGTATTGGCAATACAGCTACTATGACAGCAACTGCTACAGGTGGAGCAAGTGCAACATACACTTATGCTTGGGCACCTTCAGGAGGAACAACTGCAACTTCTTCTGCAGTTGCACCAAATGCAACTTATACTGTAACTGTTAGTGATGGAACTTGTTCAAGCACGTCATCTCTAAAAAAATTAGATCAAGGTGCTCTTGATGTATTCTGGAGACCATGGGCAAATGTTAATCCAAAATGTGCTGGTGCTGCGACAGGTTCTTTAAAAGTTCAAAGAGCTGCAGGATTTAACAATTATTCATATGTATGGAAAAATTCTCTTGGGACTACAATTTATTCAGGTACAGGAACGGCTTTCCAAACAGCAACAGGATTAACTGCAGGAACATATTCTTGTACAGTAACTGCAACTGGTAATGCTGCTCCTTGTACTTCATATACTGATAGCAAAACGGTTTCTTTCACACTTGTAGATCCAGCTCCTTTCACTGTTTCTATCGCAACTCCAACTATGGTAAACTGTAAAGGTGCTGCAACAGGATCTGCAACAGCTACTGCAATTGGTGGTACTGCTGGAGTTGGCTTCCCTATCTATTTATGGAATACAAATCCAAGCAATCAAACAACACCAACTGTAAGTAATTTACTTGCCGGATCATACACAGTTACTGCACAAGATGGTAACAATTGTGTTGCAACAGCTAACACAGCTATTACTGAACCTGCAAATGCAATTTCAGGAACAATGACTTCCACTCCAGATAATGGAACAACAAACGGAAGCGCATCAATAGTTGCTACAGGTGGAACAGGAACATTATCTTATGCATGGGCTCCAACAGGAGGAACTGCTGCTAATACACCTAGCACTTTAGCTTCTGGAACTTATTCAGTTACTGTTACTGACACTAAAGCTTGTACTTACACAAACAATATTTTTGTAAATACAACAGTTACAGGTGCAGGTATTTCAATTACTGCAGCTGATTATACAAACCTTGTAGGAAATAATTTCCAAAATACAGATACATTGCCTGTTGCAGCAATTACACCTGGCAACTCAGGTGCTGCTGTTACATGGAATTTTACAGCATTACATCCTTATTTAAATGTTTCTAATAACATTCTTACTCCTACATCTACCGGAACAATGTACAGTTCTTTCACTGCACCAGTTCCTAACATGTGTTTAAAACAAGGAGCTGCTGATTATTTTTATTTTGATCAACAACCTGCTGCACTTAATTTCTTAGGTTATGTAGGTGATCTACTTCAAAATGGTAGCACTAAAGCAGTTGTTTTAAGTAATCCAGAAACTGTTATTACTTATCCATCTTCTTATGGAACAGCATTTAATGATGTTTCGGCTTATGATGTAAAACATGCTTATAACGGAGTTGTCTCAGGAATCACTGTGGACTCAGTAAGAGAAAAAGAAACAATCACTATTTCATCTGTTATTGATGCTTATGGTTCTGTTTTATTACCAACTTATGCTTATGGATTCCCTTGTATCCGTCAATATGTAATTAAAACATCTGTTGACAGCACTTGGGCAAAAATTATTGACCCTATTTCTACTTTACATACTTGGGTTAATACTTCTGGAACTACAAGCACAACAAGATCATACTCTTATATTACAAATGTAGTTGGAGGACCAATCGTTGACATTCAAATGAAAGCGAATACAACAGGAAATGCAAATACTGACATTTCTGAAGTAAAATGGAATCCACTTGCTGGCTTTACTGGCATTTCAACATTTGATAACAATTCAGGAATCACTGTTTATCCTAATCCTGCTTCTGAATATTTAATTATCAGCAACACATCTAATGATAATTTGAATCTTGTGATCTATGATCTTACAGGAAGAGAAGTATTGAATAGCGTAATAAACGGACAATCTAAAAAGATCTCTGTTTCTTCACTTGCTAATGGAACATACATTTTGAAAATGTTCAACAAAGGTGAAGTTGTTAAAACAAATAATATCGTAATCAATAATTAATATTTGTATTAGCTGTTCAAATGATAAAAACATTTGGACAGCATACAAATCAATAAAATCGAAAATAAAAAATAAATAAAAAACAATTAAATAATAAAAACTATGAAAACAATGAAACTTTTTAGATTATTCTCATTAACTGCGATAGTAGCAGTGGGATTAATTTTTTCTCTGTCAAACTGTAAAAGAGAAAAAGAAATAGTAGTGGTAACTGTACATGATTCAATTAAAGGAAAAAACATTTCCGGTCTTGTAACTTATCCAAACTATTCAGGTGTAACAACAAATGCTGATGGAGCTGTTTTAACACTTTACACAGGAAATACAGCAATAGGAACTCCTGTAGCTACAACTTTTGCAGATGTAACAGGTAATTATACATTCAAATTTTTGGTACCAGGTAACTATTGTATCAAAGCTTCTTACAACACAACAAATGTTAACAACAAAGGTCTTGATGGTGTAACATTTACAACAGCTGGCATTCCAGTTTTGTTAGCTTCAACTAATTTAACTCAAAACATTGCTCTTACTGCTACAGCTCCAACAGGCACTTTAAAAATTGCATTGTATGCTGATACTCTTGCTAATCCAACATTTAAAGGTGTTAAATTAGAAAGCCACAGTAAAGTTACCTTCACAGGTTTGCACAATTTGAATCAACAAGATTTGGCTGGTGGATTTAACGGTATGGTTATGCAACAATTCATGTTTGATGAAGCCACCCCTGCTAATATCAAAATCAACTGTTATGTTAGAACAGCTGTTAAATATGCTGCCGCTAACCCAACCACTGGTATTAATACATTTGAACCATCACGCGATGAAATTGGAACAGGCTGTGTTTCCAGAACATTACTTGCTGATACAACTAAATTAGGTACAGTAATTTCTGTAATACCTGCAACTGATACTATCAGATTTTATGCAAATCCAGGTGAAGTAGTAAAATATGGTAAAGGTTATTTAGCTCATGGTCATATGAAAGGTTTCTATCACCATAGCTATGGTAACAGAAGACCGCCAGTTGGTTCTGCTACAGTAGGAACTTTAATCCCTACTGATACAATGATTCAAACAACTCCTGACCCATTAGCAATTTACAACCAATACATTGACAAACCAGTTGATATGTATTTTGAATACCAATTCAAAAAACTACAAGGTGTAGGTGCAGCTGGGAAATGGATGATGGTTTTTGAAGGAACATTTACTTTCAATAAAACAGCATGGTATGTAACATCAACTTCTATCAGCGATTTAATTAAAGTTGACGTTCACGTTGCAATGGAAGGTTTAGCTGGAAGAACATATTAATCAAACTTAGTTAGTATATTCTACTAATTATTAAAACATCCCGATAAAATTATTTTTATCGGGATGTTTTTTTTATAAAATCACATTACCTTTGTAATGTATTTTTAGACAAACTATTTTATTTTTCATTGGAATAGAAAGTAAATACCTAACAATACAACTTTTTTGAGATTAAAATAAGGTGTCGAAAAAAATCAATTAATAAATACAACGCGTGAAAAAAATTCTCATCATTTCCTTTTGCCTTTTAATGCTGTTTGGCAGCGCTTGCAAAAACAAGTCTAAATCTATAGCGAAAGAAGGTGAAGGCACAATAACTTACAAAGTATCTTACCCCGACAGTGCAAAATATGGGATGAAAGCAAATCTTTTTCCTCATGAGATGAGTATGTTTTTCAAGGACGAGAAAGCTACATTTGTGGCTTCCGGAGGGATGGGTATGGTTCAAATAGTAAATATACTTGACCACAAAAAAAACGAATATACATCATTATTACTTGATGCCATGCGTCAAAGTTATGGTTGCAAAATAAGTCCTGAAGAAATAAAAGAAAACGAAACAAATCCTAAAATTGAGTTTGAATTTATTGATGAAACAAAAATAATTGCAGGACTTGAATGCAAAAAAGTATTAGTAAAAGACATCACTAATAATATTACTACTGAAGCATTTTATTACCCAGAAATTAAATTTTATTATATCAATTCCCCGTTTAAAAATTTCGGATATTTATTTTTGGAATACTCGCATACAATAAACAATTTAACCATGAAATTAGAAGCAACAAACGTTGACCTTAAAACAGCTGTTGA
>CAIXIP010000197.1 GCA_903919535.1 uncultured Bacteroidota bacterium
ATTTATTAAATAATTAATTGATTTATCAATCTTTCCTTATTTGTCAAAATATATTTCTAATACTTTACAATCATTTTTTTGAATTTTTGCATTCGGAACTCCCCCCTTTTTACTATGCAGAGTACCTTTTACAACCCAAACACTATCATTTTGCGAAGTTGCCGTAAATGGCTTCTTTTTATAAATTCGCTTGCCATATCGTGGCAACCACACTGCTTCTGCAATTTTAATGGCAGTTATGCTATCCGCACAATATTGATTTTTTTTATTTTCAATATTTGTTTGAGCAGACAAATTGCTTTTTAAAATTCCAATTATTGCGAATAAGATTATAATTGCTTTTTTCATTGCTACAAATTTAGTGAGGTTGGTCTGAAGTTGGAGAATTATTTGTAGAATTTTCAGACGATCCCGAATCAAAATTATAAGTTTCAGGTTTACCATTTTCAAAAGGGGCTCCAGTTGCATCCACATTTTCAGTATGAAAATTATGTGATTCGGACTCACTTAAAGCTGTATTATAATCACCTTGGGGTGAAATATCATTCTTTCGTCCTGGGTCATTCGGATCACTTTGCATTCGTGTGTTAATGGTAGTAACTCCATTAGAACTTTGAGTCGATTTATTATTATTAAACAATACCGACCCATTCGGTGTAACCACATAACCATCAATATTATCCTTCGAATTACTTACAATATCGTCACCAGAAAAGACATTATTGAAATCCACTTTAGGCTCACTTGGATTCTTCCCATCAGTATTATCATAAGCTGTACTATAAGCACCATGAGAGTGTACGTCCGCAACAGCAGTTGTTCCTCTTGGCGCTCCTCTTGGAGTACTTCCATCCATACTACCTTTTCTTGCTCTATTGTATGTATAATAAATTTCTCCATCTTTTTCAACTTTAAAAATTGTAGAAGCAAATTCTTTGCCTTTTCTAATTGACTTACCATTATAAGTTTGTCCCCAATCGACCGCTGCTTCTGCTGGTGTCTTAAATTTATCTCCTACACCTTCGCCATTTATATCAACTAACAGAATAGGATTGTTCCCAGCAACCAAATATGGACTCCAATCTGCGTATTCTTTTGTTTTTGGATCGACCGACAAGAACCTTCCTAATCTTGGATCGTACATTCTTGCACCAAAATCATAACTATTACCATCCCCTTTAATCTCGAAGTCTTTCTCGTGGCCATTGAAGCCGTACCTATACCCACTAAACTCAAATCCTCTACCATATAATTTAACTCCAAAAGCACTGTAATCAGAAGCACTTTGAACGTCAGCTAAATAATAATCAATAGCCGTTCCATTACTAGAATGCGGTATTTTACGGTCACTTACCACCGTGAGTACATTACCTAAATGGTTACTCATTTCATATTGTTTTTTACCCAACACATGTTTTATAATGGAGGCTGTTATCGGACGAATGATTTTATTCAAAACAGTACACCTTAATTAATATTTGGGATTTCAGAACAAAGACAAGTTTGGTATTTAGAAATTTTCCCATTATTAATTATTTTCTTATAACATTTTTCCTTTTTATAACCCCAACTATTTGATTTCCCCTTCCGTTTATAAGCTGACATTACATTTCCAGTAACATCAAAATCAGTTATAACAAATTGATACTTACAAGTGGCATCGGCAAACTGAAGGCAATCTTTGTAGGAGTAATATTTTGTCTCAATTATTCTTTTAAGATTTTTACTATCCTCATGATAAATTTTCTTAGTAATTGTTATAACATTTCCACTGCGGATGGAGTCCTGAGAAAAAATATTTGTAGAATAAGATATCAAACAAATTGTAAACGTTATATATAGAACAATTTTTTTTTGCATATTTTTTAGTTATTTTACTGAATCTGGAAGTTTATTATCAGTTCCTTTTGTCGATCCATCAGACTTTCCATGACCTAAACCAAGTCTTGCAGGAAATCCAATTATTTTTCTAAATAAATTTTCAAAGCCCACTGTTTTCTTATCATTATCCGCTGAGCCTGGCTTATGACCTTTAAGCATATTAATAAAATGTCCAATTTCGTGCCAAGCTACAATTGATTTTGAAACCGAATTAGATAATCCTGATGTTTCATCCTTATCAAGGACTTTAGCTGCATTAGCTGCTTGAGTAGGATCAATATCAAATTCTAATAAATTGTATTTAACTTTTGGATTCAAGTCAATGTCTACTTTGATTATTCCATTTTTGTCGACAACCTGATTATCAGAGGCATCTGTTGTAAATTTAGTAACACCCGGACTGGTTCTCGTACCATTACGGGTTACTTTTATATTCAATTCGACTTTATGATTATCGACCACATTATTGACAAATTCAGCAAGTAATATTTCTTGTGCGTCTGAGGTTGTAGTAAAATCGACTTTTGATTGATCAAATATAAGTCTATTATTCTCAAATTTAAAAGCATCGCTGTTTTTCCCAAATGCCTGTTCTACGGCTAACATAACTCGTTCCTTTGAACGTTTATTCTTAGCAATTAAATCTCGTCCATCATAATCTTGGAAAACTATTGGACTATTTAAGCTAAAACAATATGGAGAAGCACTAGGAAATTTCTTAGCAAGGGGATCAATAGTTAACCATTTTCCAAGTCTCGGATCATACATCCTTGCGCCAAAATCATAGCTATTTCCTGAGCCTTTTATCTCATCGTCCTTCTCCTTGCCGTTCATGCCGTACCTGTATTTGGTTGCAGAGGAGAAACCACGATTATACATTACACTACCGAATGCGCGGTAACGATCAGTACTAATTTCAATATCTATTTTATATTCAATTGTGTTTGTTAAAGATGAAGTTTCCGCAGGCGATCTTCGATTGGAAATCTTACTCAAAACATTGGTAAAATATTTATAAAAATGTAGATGTTTTTTTATAAAACTATCAGGTATTTGCTGGGGAGTTATAGTAACAATCAGTTTAAAGTTTGGGAGGTTGTATTCTATTTTGCTTTTCCCATTAAAATGTTGTTCACATACTACAGAGTCGGTAACATTTCCCTGTGAAAACATTTTGTCTTCAGAAATGGTAAGTACGCCATCCGCAACAGTTACAACAAATTCAGGTGCTTTATATAAAAATGCAGATGTATCAGGACTAGAATTAATATCAACGGATGTTGCGCAATTGTTTTCAGTAAAAGGAGAGTTATTTACAGAATATGTGGCTGCTGATAATACATTAATCCAAAACAAATAAAATAAAATGGTTAGTACTTTATGTTTCATCATTTCAGCATTGATTTTTGCCGGATTATTATGGCTGATCATTTTGATTTTGCTACACCAAAATAAATCAAATTTCGAATTGAAAATAATTATTCTTTTTCACCTGTTTTTATGTTGTCAAAAATATACAAAAAAATGCATCTTTATGCACATTTTCGAATTGCAAAAGAAAGCCCTGCAACCATACAAATTACATGCAGGTTGCAGAGCTTTTTAGTACTCAATGATTATTTTATTCTTTTGATCTATAATCAAGTGGTTTAATTGAGGCCATTTTTGCATGGAATTTACGAACTTCTTCATCCATAAATCCATCAGCATAACTCACATAACGGTAAAATGAAGTGCTGTTTGGTTTATGTCCGGAAATAATGCGCACATTCATTTCATTCATTCCCATGCGAAGCATGGTAGTTATTGCTGTTCGTCTCATTGCATGAGAAGAAATCAGATCACAGAAGCGGTAATTTGTTTTCTTTTCATCTTTGAATTGTTTCTCGCGTTCCCCTCTTTTGCTTCGAAATACTTCTATTTCTTCTGTCCATCCGGCAAGCAATGCTATTTTTTTTAATCCAATATTAAAATTGACTTTCGAGATCGGTGGAAACAAAGTGCGTTTTCTTCTCTTATATCTTGAAAGGATTTCTTTTGTAAACTCCGGAAGAAATACTCTTGAAGTGATATTTGTTTTCTGAGAAGTCGAGCATAAATAAGTATTGTCTTCAATGTATTCAATATTTGTTCTGTTGGCTTTCATCAGATCACCAAACCGCAGGGCAGTAACACAACCGAAAACAAACATGTCTTTCTTTACTCTTAAGTATTTAGGCAAGCTATTTTCAAAGTCTTTATCATGGATCAGAAATTGTAACCTTTCCGGGATAAGAACCAGAACAGGTATATCCTCACCGGTAATATAAAAACGATCGTAATAAACACCTGGTGTTGGTCTTCCTTCTGATTTCAGATAATTAAAGAATGAACGTAGCAATTTCATTTGTGATCCCACATAATTATCATACAGATTACATTTGCGATAAAGAAACTCGGTAAAGGAAAAGTAAAACTTTTTCCAATAATTAGCTTCTGCCCTTCGGGATCGGTTTGATTTTATTTGCTCATCATCCTTCATATGCAATACAATCCCCTTTTCTTCTTCAAAGGCGACTAGGTTCTTTTGTAATGAGAGATAATTTTCGATAGTTGATTTTCGGATGCTGCGTCCATCTCTCTGGACACGTTTTCTGCTTTTCATTTCATAGATGAAATGCTTGTAAAGCGGAAGTACATCATAGCTGTTTTTTTGTTCATGGCTTTTTTAGTATAAAGGAACTACATATATGTGGAAATTAATTATAAAGGACATTGCATCTATCGTTGATGGGAAACACGAACCTTCAATTAATATAAAAAGCTTCCGAAAAGTCCAAGATAGAATTTAAAACAATTTCAATTCCGGTATGAATGTTTTCTTACCAAGCAGTCTTTTTGAGAAATAAACGCATACTATTTGAATCAAATCTTGATTTCTGATCTTGAAAATACACTGAATATTTAAACAGAAAAAAGCTATAAAACCTCTTACCGGCATGAAAGGGCATAAATTGATGTAAATGCGTATTAATGGGCTTTTACGGGAATAAACGGGAATAATTGTCTGTAAAACAATCAAGATAATTAATCAAGAATTCACTTTAAACTTGATTTTTGACTTGATTATTTTTGTATCAAATATTTAGGATTTGGTTATCAACACCTTTTTATAAAAAGCGCCTCATATTTATTTTGACGGACCGTGAATAATCGGTCAGACAGTTTTGGCAAAAAAAATAACACCACCCACTATGTTTTTGCAGATGATGTTATTTTAAAAGAGTTAAAATTGCCCTTAAACACTAATTCGATATTCGATAAGGTTTCAAGGAATTGAAGAAGATTTCGGAATTTAAATTACACTTTAAATTCATCCTCGTTAATAGCAATCGGTTTCTTGTCGACAAAAAGCTCGTCTTTTCGTTTTAATTGATCTTTGTCATTTTGGGATACCTTGGACTCCTTTGTGTTTTTTAGAAGCTCAGGCTGCAGTTTTTTAGCCTGTAAACTTCTCAAATCTAGGAATCCGGCACTTGGATCAATTGATACAGTCTTTTTGGTCTGATACGATGGTTGTGCGCTTTCTTTTTTCATAGCCTCCATCTCGTTGACTTTCTTTTGAAGACGAGCTCGTTCCTCTTCGGATCGTTTTTTCCCTTTATTATACGCGATAATTGCAACACCCCCAACTAATATTACAAGTCCTGTAATTATTAAAATGTTGCGTGTTTTTTTGTTTTCGAAAACAATAGTTCTCGAATGATGATTTATCGGCATCTTGCCGAACATTTTTTGTAGTTCATTTACTGGTAAGTCCATAACATTTTGATTTTAGTGGTTAATAAAAAAGTGTGTTCTTTCCTCCAGCAAATAACATATTCACCATAAGAAGCAAAGCTTAGTTCAGAATTTGGAATCGGGCTAATTTCATCGAATGATTTTAAGTTGAAATCCGGAGAATCGAAAGTTGAAAAAGGAAGAAGCATTGAGCTGTTTGTACCTAATAGGTTTTTTAAAAAAGCCTGCGTTTTTTTCTTTACTTCAGCATCATGTACCTGAAGAACTTCGTAAGGCTTAATCGGTGCAGATGATGCTAATGGAACACTAACATTGGTTACAAACTGATTCTCGCTATACTGACGTTTTTTGGTAACATCTTCAGCATGGTTCAATGATCTTTTATGTTCATTATAGTACTTCTCAGCTAATTTTTCATTAAGAAAATCCTTCGAAAGGTGTTCAACATAATGATACTTTCCCGTTTCAGGGCATCGCCTGAGCCGATTTAGTGCTGGGTCTTTTTTTACTGCTAAATCATGCAGTGTTTCAAGTGCTTCCAGATGCTTATCCGTCACATCGGGTAGCTCTGGGATAGGTGGTTTTGTTTTCATTTAGATTGTTTTTTGTTTGATTATTAAAATGTATCCGATCTTCGTCAGATAGTCGAATTCGTTGTTTGTGTTATTTTTTTCTCTTTAACTCATTATTTTCTAAATACTCCATGAGATGTTCCATCTTGTATAGGATCTTACGTCCACCATTTTCCCTTATAAAACCGATTTCTCTCGAGTTCCTAAGTACTTGTAATTTTTTTGTTGAGCAATGCAAAAACTCAGCGGCTTCTGAGTCGGAAAAGACGGCTTTTGGGCTGCCATCTTTTTTCAGTAAAAGGGCTTCCATTTTCTCCATTTTAACTAAAATTGGTTGAAGGTATTCTATGAGTTCAGTTGCTGATATAACGAGTACTTTATTTTCCATTTTTCGTATGTTTTTAATTAGTTGACTACAGGAATGAATATTCAATAATTCATTCTAAACTGAATCGGGTTCAATGTACGAAAATGGAAGTTCCGTGTTACCTAAAAGACAATCACAGTATGGATTACAGTAAGTGCAGTATACTGCGCAGTAAGGGCAGTTTAGTAACACAGAAATAAAGTGCTTTTAATAAAAATAGTTGAAGGCAAATTCAAAAAATTATATCCGAAAAAATTTGGATAAAAATTGAGAGAATTAACAAGGAGTTTGGAAGAAATTACTTTGCAAGGTATCGGTCAATCGGAATAATATTTTGAGAAGATTTTGGCTTTTTTGATTCGCTCATATTTGTAATCAAATTTTCCGGTTTATCATTTTTGAAGACTTCAAAATTATTGATTAATAGATTGGCATAATTTATTTTGGTATTCGCCTGTTTACGATCATATTTTAAATAAAACTGAAACATCTATATTTAAATTTAATTCAGTTTCTGGGTATGTTAATGCAACTATAAAATCAGATATTTTATTTTATGAAACATTACGTGAAGTTACAACAAAAGGGAAAGATTATGGACGTCTTGAACTTGATTCTAAGCAATATGTTATTGATACATTTAATGCAAATCCATTAAAAGTATTA
>CAIXIP010000198.1 GCA_903919535.1 uncultured Bacteroidota bacterium
ATTTTTCAGTTCATCAGGTTTATTTTAATATTTTATAAAGTGCAAAAGATAAACCAAGATTAATATAGGTTCCGCTCCAATTAACAATCACAGTGTTATTGTTAGCAATTGGGTTCACATAAAATGAAGAATAACCTGTTTTACTCATTGTGCTTTTATGGAATTCTTTCACATTCATAAATCGTTGACCAACTCGCAGACTTGCAATGATTCTTTTTGAAATTATCCAGTCAAGTCCTGTTGCCAGATGTGCAGATATTTTACTTGTTCCGGACACTTTGTAGCTTGTGTCATATATTTTGATAAATCCTCCCATATTCCCCATTTCTATTCCTGGGTCGAACATGAGCAATAAGTTTTTTTTGTAATTTAAGGTATGGCCATAAAAAAACATGATATTCATATAGAACATCTTCAATTTTATTTCATTTGAACCGTGATAATAATTAGTAACATGAATAGCATCTGATGGAGTAAATAACAACTGTGCTGCTCCACCGAACCAGTTTCTTTTGTTGCCATCGAGTGCCGTGCCAAAACCCAGATTGAATGCATAACTCAGATTGTTCCCTTTCATATCAAGGCTATTATCATTATTCCAGAAACGCCAGAAAAGTCTCAGATTATCTGCTTCATTTCGATTGCCATAATTTCCACTTATGCCGAAAGTAAATCTCATTGAAGAAACCGAACCGGCAGCTTTTAATGATTCTTTTTCCTGCTTTTTGTTTTTTTCGGGATCATATTTTGAGTAATCAATTATGGCTCCATTCTTATAATGTATAGATGCTATATCTGTAATAAAAACAGAGTAGATGGCAGCGGATTCAGGTTGAGCGATTTTTTTATATTTTAATTCAACATCTCCTTTTTCAATAATTTCAGCAGGAATTGTTGTGCCATTTTTCATGAAAAGAGTATCCTGTGCAAGAAGAATATTTGAGAAAAATAAAAGCGAGAAACAGAAATACAGTGCTTTCATAATTGAATCATTTTGTTAATAATAATTACTGCATCAAAATTAGTAATAATACTTCTCTTAATGGGAATTATGAATTACTTTTATACTGTAAAATCAAATGCTTTTGTATTGTGAAAAAAGTATTCTTTGTTTTCTTCATTTCATTATTCCCTTTTGCTGTTTGTAATGCACAATCATCTGGATATGCAGACAGTCTGTTCAAAAAGTATCTTGTCCTTTGTAAATATGATTCTGCATTATATTTTGCCGAAGAAACAGCCGCTTTAGTTCGCGGAATTGAAGGTGAAAATACGATTCATTATGCCAATGCATTGAATAATTTGGTTGTTTCACATTTTTATCTTGGGAACTATTCAAAAGCAAAATACTATGCATTAAAAGAAGTAGGACTTTTAGAAACCATAAAAGCCGACAACAATACTAATTATATTAGTTCACTTGAAAATGCATCCATCATATGCAGAAAATATGGGAATTTTGAAGAAGCGCTTCAATTAATTAAAAAGACAGAAAAAAAAGCAGCAACAATTGTTAATTTGGATAGTCCGCAATATGCAAATATACTTGCGAATATTGCTGCTGTATATAACGATATGGGGGCTTCAGCAAATGACCTTGTGTTTCTAAAGCAAGCAGAATTTTATTTCAAAAAAGCGGAGGACATTTATAAAAAAAACAAAACAACTTACAGTCAAATAGGAATCGTAAATAAGTCTAATCAGGCTGCTTATTATAGCAATTTAGGGAATTCACCTTTAGCAGAATCTTTATTTTTAGAGTCAATCTCCCTATGTGAAAGTGAATATGGAAAAATAGATCCATTTTATGCTTCCTCACTAAATAATTTAGGTGTTTTTTATTATAATCGGGGGAACTACAAAAAGGCAGAAAAATATTTTACTGAAGCCGTTGATATTTACAGTAAAAATTTAAATGGAAACACTATTCAAGCTGCTATATGCATAAACAATCTTGGGTCACTTTATCATGACATAGGAAATTATGATTTGGCTATCAAAGAAATCATTTCTGCGAAAGTAATCTGGGAAAAAAATAATTTGAAACAGCATCCATCATATGCTATGATTTTAAATAATCTGGCATCGGTTTATTTGGTGAAAGAATATTATGCAAATTTTGAAAATAAAAATAAAGAGCAATTGCTCAATTCAGGAAAATTATATTTAAAAGCAGATTCAATTTTTGATGTTAATTGCAACATGCCTAATCCCGATGGCTACGCAATGATGATGAATACTGCTTTGTGGTATAAGATGTCGGGGGATACCGCAAAATCCTTAAAAATAATGATTGATCAAGTAAAACAAAATAATATTTCACCTTGGGTTCCCATTTCAATGATCAATAAAATGAGTTTATCAGATTTGTTGTCAAAACAAGAAAATGATCAAACACATCCTTTTCTTGAACCCGTGCTAATTACTTTAAAAGCTAAAATTATTGATGCAATGGTTAATGAGAAGGGTCTTGAAGCAAATACTAAAAACCAAGCAGCATCTACAAGGTTAATTATAAAACTGGTTATTGGCAAAGCGGATAAAATAAAAAAAGCGTTGGGCCCTTATCACCCTGGATATGCTGAACTCCTAAAGTCATTGATACCATTGTATTGGTCAATAGGTGATTATGATATGGAACAACGATTGAGACTTGATTATATCAATATTATCAACTATAATACAATGCAGGATTTTTCTTTTTTGTCGGAAAGTGAAAAGGAATTATACTTTCAGATGCGACAGCCTGATATGCATTCTTTTATTGCATACACTTTGAATAGAAAAAAAGCAAACCCTGCAATAACATGTTATGCTTACGATTTTATTTTGCAAAACAAAGGACTCATGCTTAAGTCGAGTACAGCTATGCGATTAAGTATACTAAATAGCAAAGATTCTGTTTTATTAAAAAAATACGATGAATGGCTTTCCTTAAAAAAGGAAATATCAAATCTGTATGCAATCTCTGTTGAGATGCGTGCTAAAGATGTTACTGTTGTAGAAAGCCAAGCGAATGTTATTGAAAAAGAGCTTATTCAGGGTTCACAGCAATTTGGTGATTACCGAAAAGACATGCAGATAAAATGGAATGATGTCAGAACTAGTTTGAAAACAAATGAAGCAGCAATTGAGTTTACTAATTTTAGATATAATCGAGATAGTGTTTTCTATTGTGCATTGATAATAAGGAAAGATTCTGAGTATCCTCAAATGATCAAGTTGTTTGAAGAGAAACAATTAAAAAGCCTGTTAAATGATTTAAAGGAAAACAACGAATATGCTGTTGCATCTGTATATGGTTCGAAACAAGTAACAAAAACTAAATTGTATGACCTGATATGGAAACCCCTTGAAGGATATTTAAAAGGTATTGAAATAATTAATTATTCACCATCAGGATTATTGCACAAAGTATCTTTTGCTGCTTTAAGTAATTCGGAAGCACGTTATTTAGTTGATAATTATAAATTAAATATGCTGTCATCAACAGCGATATTGACAAAAACAAATCAATCAATACTTGACAATAATATCAATGTTTGTTTATTTGGAGGCATTGATTATTCTATAAAAGACACAACCTATTCTCCCTGGAATTATTTGGAAGGCACACTTTCTGAAACAGATCAGTTAAATACAACATTTCTGAAACAAGAAGTAAAAGTAAATTACGTCAAATCAAAAACGGCTACAAAACAAGAATTTAAAACATTGGCTGCAAATAGTAACATCATTCATATTGCAACACATGGTTTCTTTTTTCCAGAACCAGAAGTAATAAAAAATGAAGAGAATAAAACAAACAATGATATTGTTTCCCGCAGTGCCAGCCGCGCAGCGATGACAAATTACATTCGTAATGATAATCCGCTTATGCGTTCAGGATTAGTGTTTGCCGGAGTAAATGACTATTGGAATGGTTTGACAGAAGATATTGATAGTAATGGCGTTTTAACAGCTTTAGAGGTTGTCAATATAGATTTGAGAAAAAATAAATTAGTAGTGCTATCGGCTTGCGAAACAGGATTGGGAGATATAAAAGATGGAGAAAGCGTTTATGGATTGCAAAGAGCTTTTAAAATGGCTGGGACAGAAAATATTATTATGAGTTTATGGCAAGTGCCCGATCAGGAAACTGCGGAGTTTATGAATACTTTTTATGGCTTATTATTAACAATGCACAACATTAATCAAGCGTTTTCAGAAACACAAAATCTAATGCGAAAGAAGTATGATCCTTATTATTGGGCGGCTTTTGTATTGGTGCGATAAATTATTTATCAATTTTGGTAGAAGAGGAATTTCTAAATACAGAGTAACGAAATAAAAAATAAATTTTGATTCACTTATTTGCTTGCAAATAATTTCTCCAAAGCAAACATTTCATCTCTCAAGCGTGCCGCTTCAACAAAGTCAAATGCCTTAGCTGCAACATCCATTGCTTTACGTGTGCGGGTGATTGCTTTTTGCAATTCTTCTTTGCTCATATATTGAACAACCGGATCGGCCGCATAGTTTATTACATCACTCTCCACGTAAGCGTGGGCTAGATTTCCTTTGGCATCCACAATAACAGTTGTTTGTCCCAGAATGGATTCACGAGATTTATTTAATGCTGTTGGGACCAATCCATTATCTAAATTATAGGCAATCTGTTTCTGGCGCCTGCGTTCGGTTTCATCAATAGTGCGTTGCATGCTTCCAGTTATTTTATCTGCATACATAATTACTTTTCCGTTAATGTTTCGTGCTGCTCGCCCTGCTGTTTGAGTTAATGCACGGTCGGAGCGAAGAAACCCTTCTTTATCTGCATCAAGGATTGCAACTAATGAAACTTCTGGTAGATCTAACCCTTCACGTAATAAATTGATTCCTATCAACACATCAAATTTGCCCAATCGAAGGTCACGTAAAATTTCAACTCGTTCTAATGTATCTACATCTGAATGTATGTAGCGACAACGAATACCTATGTTGAGCATATATTTTTGTAATTCTTCCGACATGCGTTTGGTAAGTGTTGTAACCAAAATACGTTCGTCACGTTTGGTAACTTTATCAATTTCTTCCAGCAGATCATCAATTTGATTCACACTCGGACGAACCTCAATAATTGGGTCTAGCAAACCAGTAGGGCGGATTACTTGTTCTGCAACAATGCCTTCTGATCTTTCTAATTCATATTCAGAAGGAGTTGCGCTAACATATATAACTTGATTAAGCATGTTTTCAAATTCGTCAAACTTCAAGGGACGGTTATCCATTGCAGCAGGTAAGCGAAAACCAAAATCAACAAGATTCACTTTCCGGGCACGGTCGCCACCATACATTGCCTTTATTTGCGGCAGTGTAACATGACTTTCATCTATAACCATTAAAAAATCATCGGGAAAATAATCAAGTAAACAGAATGGTCTAGATCCGGGTGTACGCAAGTCAAAATAGCGAGAATAATTTTCGATACCCGAACAATATCCTAACTCACGCATCATTTCTAAATCGTAGGTAACACGGTCTTCCAAACGTTTTGCTTCCAGATGTTTTCCCATTTCCTTGAAATAGTCAACTTGTTTCACCATATCATCCTGTATCTGGAAGATGGCTCCTTTCATAGTTTCTGGGCTTGTTACAAATATATTTGCTGGATAAATAGTTACACTATCCAACTTTTCCATGCTTTTGCCTGTACTCGTTTCAAAGTATTCTATCTCTTCAATTTCATCATCGAAAAATGCAACACGCAATGAATAATCGGCATATGCCAAATTAATATCAACAGTATCTCCTTTTACTCGGAAGTTTCCTCGCAAAAAATCTGCAGTGGTACGCGAATAAAGACTTTCAACCAAACGGTGCAAAAATCTGTTTCTGCCAATTATTTCCCCTTTTTTAATTTGAATCACATTTTCGCGAAAAGCCATTGGATTACCAATACCGTAAATGCAGGAAACGGATGAAACTACAATAACATCGCGTCTGCCCGAAAGTAGGGCAGAAGTGGTACTCAAACGAAGTTTCTCAATTTCATCGTTAATGGAAAGATCTTTTTCGATATAAGTATTGGTACTTGGAATAAATGCTTCGGGTTGATAATAATCGTAATAACTTACAAAATATTCTACCGCATTTTTAGGGAAGAATTGTTTGAACTCCCCATATAGCTGAGCCGCCAAAGTTTTGTTATGGCTCAATATTAAAGTTGGTTTTTGAGTTTGTTCAATAACATTAGCAACGGTAAATGTTTTTCCAGAACCTGTAACGCCCAATAATGTTTGAGCAGGTAAACGCCCATTGATACCTTCTACCAATTGTTTAATGGCTGATGGTTGATCACCTGTTGGTGCAAAATCGGATGTTATTTTGAATTGCATTGGGCTGCAAATTTACGGATTATAAAATAGACTAAGAAACATGAGGAGGCTATTGTTTAAGAGTGATATAAAATGAGGTATATTTGGTAAAAGTTTCCTCGAAAATTGAATGAAGAAGATTTTAATTCGATGTTAAAATTTATTCGAAATGTATAAAGTAGTATAACTTACTCGTTAATTAAAAACTAAAAAAGCATGAAAAAAATAACTATTCTAATAATGTTTACAGCACTTATTGCTTGTAACAAAAATTCTAAAGAAGACAGTTCAAATACAAAAATTGTTTGGGCAGAAAATGTTCAAACTGTTGTTCCATTAGAAAAGGATCCTTTGTGGACTGATGAAGAATGGACAGCTGTTTATAAATATGATAAGGAGAAAATTTTTACATCTATAACCAATGCAGTTTTGGCTGGTAAATTAAAAGCATATGCAGATTATCCTGGCACTCCATATTCTGTTAAAGAATTTTCCAATATTCTTGTGCAATTTGATACCACAACTGTTGCAGATCCTAATAATCCTGAGAATATAACCATTTCACCTCTTAAAAGGGAAGTAAAATCAAGTGACATTGTACAAATGAAATTTAATGAAAAAATTGAGTTAGATACTGTTTCTTTTATGCTTAGCAATAAGGTTTCATATATAACTTTTCTTTCCAGAAAATACAATGATGTTGGCGAATTACTAGGTTTGAAAAAATTGTTTGATGTAAAGTTGAATGATGGTTCTGAAGAGAAAAAAGAAAAGTAAGATTGAAAAGTGTTGTTCTAAAGTATCTATTAAATAACATATTTTAACAATTTGCTTCTTATATAAATTGTTGAATTCATGACTATTTCGTAACATTATCTCATGTTTATGAAAGGTGCAAAATCAATTCCGTCAAAAATAATGATTACATTATTGGTGCTTACAGTAAGTGCTTGCGGACAAAATCTTAATTCTAAAAAAGATATGAGTAAGAATGAAATAAAAGTAACAGCTGAAAATAGTTCAACTGTTGATA
>CAIXIP010000199.1 GCA_903919535.1 uncultured Bacteroidota bacterium
CCTAATTCAAAGAAAGTTTAAAAAATCATGTCAAAACATGATATGAATCATTTACTATTTTATAACGATTCAAAAAAAAAGTATAACGTTTGAAAATAATTTTCTAGTTTTTTTTTCTTGGAACAAAGCCTCACTTTTATTAATAGATTAATAGCCCAAAATTAAGCATGCAAAATTCTCTAAATCCTTTATGGCTAGATAAAAGCAAACATAGATATGGCTGTTTGGTGAATTTTATTATCTTTGCTACTTTTCGAGAAAAATTTGATACTATTTTAATATAATTCTCATTATAAGCACCCCATTAAACATTAAAGCAAAACATGAAGAAACGAGAACCATTAGCGATTATCGGGATAGGATGTAGATTTCCCGGAGATGTAAATTCACCAGAGGAACTTTGGAATTTGTTGATTGAAAAGAAGGATGCACTCACAGAGGTTCCGGCTGACCGTTGGGATGTAGAGGCAATGTTTGCTCCAGAGTTCAGGAGAGCGGGTAAAATCAGCATTAAGCGTGGTGGTTTTATTAACAACGTTGAAAAATTTGATGCTGGATTTTTCGGTATTTCTCCATTGGAAGCATCTCGTATGGATCCGCAGCAACGTATGTTGTTGGAAGTTTCTTATGAAGCTGTTCAAGATGCTGGATTGCGTTTGAATGATTTGGATGGTTCCCGTACAGCTGTTTATATTGGTATATCCGCTCATGATTATGGTGACATTCAAAACACTCCGAGCGAGCGTGTAAATATTGGTGCACATACAAACGTTGGTGCTGCTATGTGTATTGCTGCTAATCGTATTTCTTATTCTTATAATTTAAAAGGGCCAAGTTTCGCTCTTGATACCGCTTGTTCATCATCATTAAATGCGATTCACTTAGCTTGTAGAGCTATTTGGGAAGGCGATGCAGATGCTGCTTTTGCAGGAGGTGTAAACTCAATATTAAAACCTGAACCTCAAATGGGATTCAGTAAAGGAGGTTTCCTTTCTCCTGACGGAACATGTTATTCGTTTGATGACAGAGGAAATGGGTATGTGAGAAGTGAAGGTGCCGGACTTATTTTTATTAAAACATTAGCACAAGCTAAAAAAGATAATGATAATATTTATGCGATTATCAAAGGTTCTGCAGTAAATCAGGATGGTGCTACAAAAGGAATTTCTGTACCTAATCCAATTGCTCAACAGGATCTTTTAGTGGATGCGTATATCGATGCAAACATTGACCCACATCTTGTATCATATGTGGAAGCACATGGTACAGGTACATTTGTTGGTGACCCGATCGAAACAAATTCAATCGGTAATGTGATTGGAAAAGATAGAAAAGATGATTGTTATATCGGTTCAGTAAAATCAAATATTGGTCACTTGGAGCCTGCATCAGGTGTTGCAGGAATTGCGAAATTAGCAATTGCGTTAAAAAATCAAATTATTCCTCCAAATATTCATTTCAAAAAAGGAAATCCGAATATTCCATTTGAAGAATTAAAATTAAAAGTGCCTACAGAATGTATTCCTTGGCCAGCGACTAAAGGGGCACCTCGATATGCCGGAGTAAACTCGTTTGGTTTTGGTGGTTCAAATGTTCACGTTGTGTTAGAAGGGTATGATAAACCAAATCCGAAATCAAAAAACAGAAAAGGATTAAAAGTATTTACTGTTTCTGCACGTCATGGAGATGCACTTAAAGCGTCTGCTGAATCGTATATTACTTTTCTTCAAGATAAAAAAAATAAAGATAGCTTTAGTGATATCTGTTTTTCTTCAGCAGTTCGTAACTCTCATCACGACCAGCGTTTGGCTATAGTTGCGGAGTCAAAAGAAGAGCTTATCAAGAATTTGCAAATTTACTTGAATGGTGAAACTACAATAGGAATAGCTGAAGGGAAATCAAACGAAATAAAAAACAAAATAGTATTTGTATTCTCTGGACAAGGACCACAATGGTGGGCGATGGGACGTCAATTATTTGAAAAAGAACCATTGTTCAAAGAAACAATTGAGAAGTTGGATAAAATGCTTTCTGTACATGCAGATTGGTCATTGATAGAAGAGTTAACTCGCAGTGAGGAAACATCACGCATCAGTGATACAAACATTGCACAGCCAGCAATATTTGCAGTTCAAATTGCATTGTATGAAATGTGGAAAGCTGTTGGAATTACTCCAGGTGCAGTAGTTGGACACAGTATTGGTGAGGTTGCTGCAGGATACGCTTCCGGTGCATTAACATTAGAACAAGCAGTATTGTTGATCTTCCACAGAAGTCGCGTACAATACAAAGCAACCGATAAAGGAAGAATGTTAGCTGTTGGATTGCCTGTTGCTGAAGCAAGTAAATATCTTGTTGGAAAAGAACATCGTGTTTCTGTTGGAGCAGTTAATGGTCCGGCAATGGTAGCACTTTCAGGAGATACCGATGCGATCTTAGAAATTGCAGAAGAGTTAAATCAAAAAGATATTTTCCATCGTTTATTAGAAGTAAACGTTCCGTTCCACAGTCATCATATGGAGCCGTTGAAAGAAGAATTATTGGCTTCTTTAGGTGAATTCAAAACGAGTGCAACTAAAATTCCTTTCTATTCAACTGTTGAAGGAAAAGAAGTAAAAGGGGAAGACTTAATTCCAATGTATTGGTTCCGTAACGTTCGTGAACCTGTTTATTTTACTTCCGCTGTTGAAGCACAGATGAATGATGGTTTTGATACCTTCATTGAATTAGGACCACATCCAATTCATGCGATCGGAATCAATGATCTTTTTGCAAACAAAAAGAAAAAAGGATTGGTAATTCCATCCTTGAGAAGAAAAGAAGAAGAGAAACGCACTTTCCTTGCATCTGTTGCTGCATTGCATACTTGGGGTTGTGTGGTTGACTGGAAATTATTTTATGGTACTGATAACACACTTGTTAAATTACCAAAATATCCTTGGCAAAGAGAATCCTATTGGTTAGAAACAACCGAAGGAAAGAAAATGAGATTGGGAACATTGGAATACAATCATCCTCATCTTAATCGTAAAGATATTTCAGCTCGTGAAAGCAGCAATATTCTTTGGGATGTTACTTTAGATAAAAGAACATATCCATACATTGAAGATCATAAAGTTCAAGGACCAATTGTATTTCCTGGTGCCGGACATGTTGATTTGTCAATAGGTGCAGCGATCGCTTCTTTCGGAGAAAAATTTGAATTCCTTGAAGATCTGAATTTTGCAAGTGCATTATTTTTACCTGATGCGGGTGATCCTCCACATATCCAAATGGATATATCTGCTGATGGCGGAGATTATTTTGTGTATACAAAACCAAAAGGTAAAGATGCACAATGGACCATGTGTTCCAACGGAAAAATGAATCACATCGGTGATAAATTTGTTCCCATTAAAGTTGATCTGGATGATATCCGCACACGTGTAAATATTTCGGTTCCTGTTAAACCAATGCACGATGAATTATTAGAAAGTGGATTATACCTAGGGCCAAGCTTCAGAGCAATTAAAAAATTGTGGAGAAGTGACGGACATTGGGAATCAATTTCTGAAATTGAAGTTCACGAAAGTATTCGTTCTGAATTTTTCCAATTCAATATTCACCCGGGAGTTTTGGATAGCTGTTTTCAAACAGTGTTCGGAATTTTCTCTGAGCGTGATGATGTCAATAAAAAAATGGGAGTGTATGTTCCCGTTCATATCGACAGAATTAAATTCTACGAAAAACCAAAAACATTCAAGCTTATTGTTCATGGTCGTTTGAGAGAATGGACAGATGAATATGCATTGGGTGAATTATGGATATTTAATGAAGATGGCAGTTTAGTTGCTGAGTTTCATGGTTTCAAATCACAATATCTAAAAGGTTCACGTGGTGAATCCGGAGGAGAGCAAGATCGTTGGTTCTATGAATACAACTGGAACATGAAACCTCGTACTGATCAGGAATTACTTCGTAATCCGGGTGAGTTTTTACCTTCGCCAAACTCCATTAAATCGGCTGTTACAGCAACGTTGGATGAAGTGAAAGCACGTCACGAACAAGACGAATATTACAAACAGTACGAGCCTGAACAATATAAATTAACCATTGGATATATCTGCAGTTCTTTGAAAGAAATGGGAATGTCCTTTGAAGTAGGCTACAAGATCAACGTTGAGGAATTAGCGAAAAAGTTTGAGGTCATCAAAGATCACAATCGTTTATTCCATCACATGTTCAAATTATTGAAGGATGCAGGAATTGTTTCCGGAGGTAATGGAAACTATACTGTTTTGAAAACACCTGATTTCAGAGATGTTAGAGCATGGATGGATGAATTGAGTAAAAAATATCCTCAGTTCCACCATGAGTCAACATTGCTTGGCCGTTGCGGTCCGGACATTACTGGCGTATTAACAGGAACAGTTGATCCAATTCAATTGATTTTCCCTGAAGATAAATGGGATGCGATCGTACGTTATTATGTAGAAGGTTTTGCATTTAAGAAATACAACGACATTGCTGCAAAAGCAATTTCTGAATTAATAAAAAATCTTCCTGAAGATCAAACATTACGTGTGCTTGAAGTAGGTGCAGGTACTGGTGGAATGACACAAGCGCTTCTTCCATTGTTTCCTGCCGACAGAACTGAATATGTGTTCACCGATTTGTCACACATGTTTATGTTGAAGGCACAGCAACGTTTTGCGAAGTATCCATTTGTTCAGTACAAAATCATGGATATTGAAAAAGATCCTGCTGAACAAGGAATTGATCTGAATTCATTCGATTTAATTATTGCATCCGATGTAATCCATGCAACACGCAATTTAGCGACAACACTTACACATGTAAAACAGTTGTTAGCATCTGAAGGAGTGTTGATGATGTTGGAAGTAACAAACTCTCCGGTATACCTTGATTTTATTTTCGGTATGACTGAAGGTTGGTGGTTGTATGAAGATTTGGATATCCGTAAAGATCATGCTACCATGAAACCTGAAATTTGGAAGACGGTATTGGAAAGCAATGGTTATTCTGATGTTGCTTTATACAGCGATTTTGAGAAAAATGATTCTTCTTGCCAAAGTATCATTATGGCAAGAGCAGAAAAATTAGATCTTTCTGCTAAAGCTGATGAAAATCCTGCTAAGTTGGCGAATGCTGATTGGTTAGTGTTTGCTGATGATAGCGGAGTAGCCAATAAAATAGTTTCCAAATTAGGTGCTCTTAATAAAGAGTGTACTATTGTTAAAAAAGGAACAGGATTCAATAAAATATCTGATACTTTATTTGAAGTAGATACGTTGGAACAAAGTGTTGCCGATAAATTAATTGACCTGATCGCAAACAAAGGTAAATTCCAGGGAATTGTTTTTGCTTGGGGATTAGATAGTGTAAGCAACGACCAATTAACCGTTGAGAACATTGTTAAATCTGAAGAACATTCTTCTATCATGTTGATGAATGTGATGCGTAAATTAAATACAACTCACTTTAAAGATACTCCGGATATCTGGTTGTTATCAAGTGGTGCGCAAACTGTTGGTGGAACTCCGAAAACATTAAATCTTTCGCAAGAAGGATTGCGTGGTGTTAGTAGAGTTATCGTAAATGAATTCCCGATCTATAAATCTACAATGGTTGATTTCAGTTCTCCTGTGAAGGATGAAGAAATTGATTCATTACTTGAGGAGTTTTTCAGTAACGATACCGAAGATGAAATTGCATACAGAACTAAAAAACGTTATGTAAATAAATTAGAGCGTATTTCTTCCGAGAATATCGCTAACCGTGCTAAGAAAACTGTTTCTGCTGAAGGTTCGCCTTATTTCGCAGACATGACTGAATATGGTGTGTTGGATAATATCACATTACGTCAAACAGACAGACGTTCACCTGCACATGATGAAGTAGAAGTGAAGATCAAAGCATCAGCTTTGAATTTCCGCGATATCATGATTGGTATGGGTTTACTTTCTGATGCTGCCGTTGTTGGTGGTTTATTCGGAAAAACATTTGGTTTAGAATGTGCCGGAATTGTTGCATCTGTTGGAAAAGATGTTACCAATGTAAAAGTTGGTGATGAGGTGATGGCAACTGCAGCTTCTTGTTTAGGCGGTTTTGCTTATCCAAAAGCTTGTCACGTAGTTCAGAAACCATCAACTATTAATTGGAATGAAGCAGCAAGTTTACCGGTTGTTTATACAACTGCTTACTTCTCTTTGATCCATCATTGTCGTTTAGAAAAAGGGGAGACCATCCTTATTCATGCTGCTGCCGGTGGAGTTGGTATTGCAGCAATTCACATTGCAAAAGCAATTGGTGCTGAAATTTATGCTACAGTGAGTAGTGCTGATAAACGTGCATATATTGAAAGTATTGGTGTGAAACCTGAAAACATTATGAGTTCACGTACTTTAGATTTCGCTGATCAAGTGATGGCGAAAACAAAAGGTAAAGGTGTGGATGTTGTTTTGAATTCACTTTCTGGTGAAGCGATTTTTAAAAGCGTTAAATGTCTTTCTGCTTATGGTCGTTTCGTGGAGATTGGTAAAACTGATATTTATAGAAATAGTAAATTAGGTTTACAGCCTTTCGGAAATAACTTGACTTATTTTGGAGTGGATGTGGACAGGTTATTCAAGCAAAAAGAATTGTTCGGTGGAAAATTATTCCAGGAATCAATTGATTATTTTGTTGCGAATAAATTCCCTGCTCATCCTGTTAAAGTATTCCCTGTTGCTAAAACAGCTGATGCGTTCCAGTTTATGGCTGGTGCACGTCACATCGGAAAAGTAATTGTTTCGATGGAAGGCGATGTACAAGTTGCTCCTCCAAGTCATATCGAATTTAAAGCGGATGGTACTTACTTAATTACTGGTGGTGCTTCCGGATTTGGTTTAGCGGTAGCGAACTGGATGACTAGCAAAGGTGCTAAGAACTTGGTGTTGATGAGCAGAAGCGGACCTAAGTTAGATGAAGAAAAAGCAGTGGTTGAAAAAATGAAAGCGAAAGGCATCAACGTAATGATTGCTAAGGCTGACGTTTCAAACAAAGCAGATATTGATCGTGTATTTAGTGAAATTAAAAATACAATGCCTCCGTTATTAGGAATCCAGCATGCCGCAATGGTATTGGATGATGGAAGTATTCCGGAAATAGATTACAAACGTTATATGAATGTATTTATTCCGAAAGCAGTTGGATGTTGGTTGTTACATGAAGCAACAAAAGACATGGCATTGGAACATTTCGTTTCCTACTCTTCTATTTCTGCTATTTACGGAAATCCTGGTCAGGTAAGCTATGTAGGAGCAAATAGTTTCCTTGATAATTTCTCACATTATCGCAGATCAATTGGATTGCCAGCAATGACAATTAATTGGGGCGTTATTGGCGAAGTTGGATTTGTTTCAAGAAGTGGAAATGTAGGTGGATTGCTTTACAAACAAGGCTGGAAGCAATTCTCGTTAGAACAAGCTTTACGTGTTTTAGAGCAAATGTTGTTGAATAATCCTGTTCAGCGTGTTGCTACTGATTCTGATTGGGAAATGATCGGAAGTTTCTTCCCTCATTCTGCAAACTCTAGTCGTTTTGCACATTTGATAAAAGAAAAACAATTGAACGCAGGAGCATCCGGTAGCGGAGGAAATGGTGCATTGAAAGCAACTATTTTGGAAGCAAAACCGGAAGAGCAAAAAGAAATTTTGCTTGCGCAATTGAAGGACACTATCGCCAGAGTACTTGGTACAACAGGCGATAAAGTGGATACATCAGAACCTGTTACAAAATATGGTTTAGATTCATTGATGGCGAATCAGATCCGTAACTGGATACAAAGTAATCTATCAGTGGATTATAGCATGATGCGAATTATGCGTGGTCCAACGATGGAAGAAATGACTGTTCAGATCATTGATGAGTTACATGGTCAGTCAGGTGCAGATGCAGGTCAATCTGGCGAAAGAAGTGAATTGGATAAATGGATCGTTCGTACTAAAAAAGTAGAGCATCCACGTTTACGTTTATTCTGTTTACCATATTTTGCAGGTGGAGCAAGTATCTTCAACGCATGGCATGAGTTTTTACCGGATGATATTGAAGTATGTGCAGTTCAGTTCCCAGGCCGTGAAGAGCGTGGTGATGAAAAACCTTTCGACAATGTAATTGATCTTGTTAAAAAATTTACGGAAGTGGTGGAGCCTTTATTAACTACACCAATTGCATTCTATGCACATAGTTCAGGTGCAGGTGTTGCGTTGGAAATAGCGAGATATCTGCGTAAAGAAAAGGATGTTACTCCTGTTAGATTTATTGTTGGAGGATGGAGAGCACCGCATTTACCAAGTCCGTTCAAATTCTTGGATGCAATACAAGATGATGAGGTGTACAAGGAAAAAAATATTCCAAACATCAAAGCTCATTTGCGTTCATTAGAAATTCCAGAATCAGTAATTGAAAATAAGGATGTATTCAATGAAATGCTTCCTTCTTTACGTGCTGATATTTTATTAGGTAAAAATTACAAGTACTACGATGATGAGCCATTAGCATGTCCGTTGACAGCTGTTGCAGGTATCAATGATACCGTGTTTACAGAAGATCAGATCATGGAATGGAAACGTCATACATCAGCTGAATTCAGTTTCAAAAAAGTAAATGGTTCTCACTTGTTCTGTAGAGATAACAAAGAAGAATTATTGGAAATATTAACTGGTGAGTTAAGTGATGGTGTGATAGCGTAAAACTTAGATTTGTAAAAAAAGAAGCTCGATGAAAATCGGGCTTTTTTTTGTGATAAATAGTGGAAGCCAGTTGAAGTTTATAGAAGGGTTAGAAATCCAAAGCTTTTTAGTCGGGATTACAAATCCCGACCAGCAGGATGAATAGTATAATAATATCAGCTATTTTGAGAACACTAATAGATTCCTAAATCGGGACGCGTTTCCCATTTTTTGGATGATATTAATTGATAACCTTTTCATGTTTCTCATTATCAGGGAGTTGAATTTTGGCTTGGTTGTTGAAAAAAAGTATTTAAGAGCTTAAATGCCTTATAATAGATAATGCAAAAACAAAAGAAATGGAAAATAAAAATTTAAAATTGAGTGTTTTGTTGTTAGTTATTGGACTTACAGCGCAAGCACAACAAGCAAGCCCTGCCGCAGGCGGTGATGCTACTGGTGCAGGAGGAAGCTCTGCTTATTCGGTTGGTCAGGTGATATACACCAGTGTGAGCAGCTCTGCCGGCTCCACGAATCAAGGTGTTCAACAACCGTATGTTTTAATTGCAACGGGTGTAAATAATCATCCCGACATTAATCTATCCATGTCGGTTTATCCTAATCCATCCATCACCACCATTACTTTAAATGTGGGAAAACAAGCTTTACAACAGCTGTGGTATCAATTGTTTGATGTGCAAGGAAAATTGGTAGCAGAGCAAAAAATTACAAGTATCGAAACCATAATAAAAATGGACGAATACACTATGGGAAATTATTTTTTGAAAGTTGTTGATGCGACAAAGGAATTAAAAACATTCCGGATCATTAAAAATTAAGGAGTTTGTATTAATAGTAAAAGCAACTGTTTTAAAGCCATTTGCTATAAACAAATGTAAAAAGCATAAAGCAAAAAAGTATATCAACCAACAATAAAAAACAACACTCATGAAACAAGTCCTAACCTTTTTAACAGCCATTTTACTAAGTATCAGCACGTTTGCACAGGCTCCTCAAAAAATGAGCTACCAAACAGTTATCAGAGATGCTTCTAACTCGCTTATCAGCAACACCACAGTGGGCATACAAATTTCTGTATTGCAGGGTTCAGCAACCGGTACAGCTGTATTTGTAGAAACACATACCCCAATAACCAATTCAAATGGTTTGGCAAGTTTAGAAATAGGAAGCGGAACAGCAGTAAGCGGCACTTTTGCCGGTATCGACTGGTCGGCAGGTCCGTATTTTATAAAAACAGAAACAGATCCGGCAGGTGGCACAAGTTATAGTATAACGGGTACAAGTCAATTGATGAGTGTGCCTTATGCATTGTTTTCGGCAAACGGAACTCCTGGAGCAACAGGTGCAACAGGAGCAGATGGAATAAATGGCACAAATGGAATAGACGGAACAAACGGAACTGATGGCTCTCAAGGTATACAAGGATTAACTGGTACAACAGGAGCAGATGGAATAAATGGCACAAATGGAATAGACGGAACAAACGGAATTAATGGAGCAACAGGCCCACAAGGGGTTGCCGGAACTAACGGTACAAATGGTGTTGATGGAGCAAACGGATTAGATGGAGCAACAGGTCCTACTGGTCCTACTGGAGCAATTGGTGCAACTGGTTCACAAGGTATTCAAGGCTTAACAGGAAATACAGGAGCGGTTGGTGCAACTGGTTCACAAGGTATTCAGGGCTTAACTGGAAACACAGGTGCAGTTGGTGCTACTGGTTCACAAGGTATTCAAGGCTTAACTGGAAATACAGGAGCGGTTGGTGCTACTGGTTCTCAGGGCATTCAAGGTTTAACTGGAAACACTGGAGCAGTTGGTGCAACTGGTTCACAAGGTATTCAAGGCTTAACAGGAAATACAGGAGCGGTTGGTGCTCAAGGTATTCAAGGATTAATCGGTAACACAGGTGCTACAGGTCTAATAGGAAATACTGGTGCGGTTGGTGCAACTGGTTCACAAGGCATTCAAGGCTTAACTGGAAACACTGGAGCCGTTGGTGCGACAGGTTCTCAAGGTATTCAGGGCTTAACAGGAAACACTGGAGCAATTGGTGCTACTGGTTCTCAAGGTATTCAGGGCTTAACAGGAAACACTGGAGCAATTGGTGCTACTGGTTCTCAAGGTATTCAGGGTTTAACAGGAAACACTGGAGCCGTTGGTGCAACTGGCCCGCAAGGTTCAATCGGTTTAACAGGAGCAACTGGTGCGGTTGGTGCAACAGGAAGTATTTCAGCACTTGCAATAATTGGTTCTGTACCTAATACTAATGGAGCAACCTTAACTGGTAGTGTTTTAAATCTTCAACCAGCCGATGCTTTCAATGGAGGTGTAATAACTACCGGAACACAAGCTATTCAAGGAGCAAAAACGTTTAATATGGATCTTCATGTAAATGGAATAACCGTTGGTATGGGAGCTGGAAGTGTTTCTACCAATACCGCCACTGGTTTTCAGACACTTAATGCTAATACCACAGGTAGCCAAAACACCGCCACAGGTTACAGATCACTTTTTAGCAATACTACCGGAAATTATAATACAGCAAATGGCTCTAATTCCCTTGTCAATAACACAATAGGTGGCGAGAATGATGCATTTGGTGTAAACTCTCTTAATACCAACACCACAGG
>CAIXIP010000200.1 GCA_903919535.1 uncultured Bacteroidota bacterium
ATATATGCGCGAGCAGGATATATTTGGATTGTATTTTCATCTTATAAAGTTGTTTGAATAATAGTTACCCATTTGTGGTATCGTCACCAAAAATAAGCACTTTAAATTTTTGATAAAGAAATGCAACAACCAATAAGATTACGCCTAATAGCATATAAGCAATTACTTTGTACCCGGTTGAGAGGTCCCAAGTATCAAAGGTTACCAGTTTAACTAGGGTAACTCCAAAAAGCGTAATTGCAGAAACACGCATTATCCGATTTTTTTTATACATACCATATGCAATAAGCAAAAAGGAATATATACCAAACAGTGCTGTTAATCCTAATTTATATGCGGCTTTGCTTCCGTAGAAATAATCTTCGTTTGTAGAAAAATTATTCATAATATTTAAGTGAATAAGTTCATTGCCTAAAACTACAATAAGAAAAAAATGTATGATGCTACCCGAATAAAATTTTGATAATGTAAGTTTTTGGAACGTTTCTGTTTTACATAACAAATGCGTGAGATAAAGGAATAATAAAAATAAAGCAAAACATAGATATCGGCTATAAACGAATACAGCACCATGATTAAAATATTCTGAATTAGTTCCTGAAAGATAATTTTCGCGCAAATGGCCCAATTGATTTAATCCGAATAAAATAAACACAACTGCGGTGAGTAAATTTAATCCCAGATTGGCCCAACGGGTTTCTGTTGCTTTAAAGAAACGGATTGTGAGGATAGTAAAGATGATAAAGAAAACCAAATTGTACATCACCAGTACAACATCTTTAAGTAACAAAAGACTTTCATCGTAAACCTGCAAAAGAGCACCCGGCTCTGCCCAAACTTCTTTTGAAGGAACTGTTGCCATTGATTGCTCGTATTTTAATTTAAAATAGGCTGAAAGTTCATTACTAAAAGTGTTGTATATAATTATGAAAAACAGAACAGGCAAAACGTATTCTGCCACTTTGTAGATCATATATGTTTTTCGTTCTTCTTCAGGAATGCTTTTTTTATGATGTATGTATATTATTGCACCAAGTGATGCGACAACAAACAAAGATGTGACCATATAAATATTTGCGAAAGGCGTCAAATATTTATAAATACCTTCATCATATCTGTAGGAATAATATATTTTGCCCCAATCTTCCCATAAACTAATTGAAGCTAGCAATACCATAATATATGCAAGCCATTCGTAAAAACGAACAGATTTATATCTTCCGATGGTAAATAGTAAAACGGCTTCTGTGGCCCAGAATAATGTTACCCAATTGCCTTCCAATTGCACAGGAACAGCTATGGTTATAAAACTTAATACAAGAGCAATAAGTAAATAAAACAGTTTTCGATCAAGTAATTTATTTCTGAAAACAATAAAGCTGAATGCTAAGTGAATAATAGCATTGCAGAGTGTAAATATTCCAAGGTACTCTTTGTAATAATTGTTATTTAATGCAGCGTATCCAACCCCAAAAAAGATAAAACTATTTGAAACAAGTCTGATAATATCAATTACTCCAAACTTTTCCTGCTTCAATATCTTGTAAGACATGTTGCTGATATAAAAAATAATGAAGAATACGAAGGCGAATATCATCATCATGGTTGCATGAACTTCATAATTGTATTTTGACGCAAACCATGAAAATACAATGAGCCACGTAAAGCCAAAAGCTATGTGATTAAGAACTTGCCAGTATTTTTTGAAGGAAAGTAGGAGAATGCCCACGTTGATAATAACCATATAGGAAAACATTATTTCAATTTTTCCTCTTCCATCACTCAATAACATAGGAACAGCGTATGCTCCAACAAGTCCGATAATACCAATAACTTCCAATTCATAAACTGTTGCAGCAAAAACGGTGAACATGGTGAATATTACCATAACTGCAAATGCAACTGTTTGTGGAAATAGCTGATACATGCTGTAGGCAACAAATGTTGTAAAATAAAGGGATGCCATACCACCGCTTAACAATACTGCGCTAAACGCTTTGTACTTTGCTTTTAATTTCAATGCGAGAGCAAGCAAAATGCCTCCTGCAACATACGCAAGAACAATTCGTGCAAGTGGGCCAAGCATATCATTGTCTATTGCATACTTTACCCCAATAGCTAATCCAATTACTAAAATGATGATTCCGATAATGGTTATTAGCTTACCGCCAATAAACTCTTCGAAATTAAAGTTTGCTTCAGCTTTTTGTTTAACAGCTTTTGGCGGAATTTGAAATGTTTGTTGTATCGGTTTTGTTGATTCCTGAAGGTTATTTACCAGAATAGTTTCAGGTTTAATTTCAATTGTTTCTTTGATTATTTCGGGGACAACTTCTTCTTTTACCTCTTGTGTTTTTATAACAGAAGTTTCAATAATTGGTTGTCGTTGAAAAGTTTGCCCTTGTTGGAGAAGATCCAACTGTTGTTTTAATAAATTTAATTCGGCTTGATACTTATCGAGGTTGTTAGAAAGTAGTAGAATCTTCTTTCCTATGAGGTTGATCTTTTCCTCGTTTGTCATATATTAAAAATTTAATAAGTGAATTAAATTAAATCAAAAAATGAGAAATTAGTTCCCTTTCTTGATCTGATCTTCAAGCGCATCGATCAAAAGGTCTCGTTGACGAATTTCTGCTCGTAAGATCTCTATTTCTTGTCGCAATGCTTTTAATTCAAGCGTATATTTTGATTCTTCGCTCGACCAAATGTTTACATTATAATAAGGCTCTTTTTCAAAATTAAAGCCTTCAAAATTTTCACGAAAAAAGCTATATAGGGGGATTCTTAATTCTTTGGAGATCAGTTCAAGTGTTCTGATTTCAAGCGTGTTGTTTTCAAGAGCAAAATCTAATTCTGATTCAGAGATGTTTAGGTAGGATGCTAAATCGGCATACGTAAACTTTTTCATCTCAAGAACTTGCAATATTTTTTCTTTCAAGTTCATTATTGCTACTGTAGTTTTCATAATTGTGTAGCTAAAGTACGAAATTTACTATTCTAACGAAATAAATCTATAAAAGGTTTATTTTATCTCTGGGACAAAGGTCTTTTGGAAATCTTCAAACTGAGTGTCCTTATATTTTCCTGTGCCAAAATACTTTAAAACAGGCTCAAATTGGTCTGGTTTATAATAACCGGTAACAATTTGAATACGCTTAATTTCTTCGTTCAAAAATACGATGGAAGGGTACATTAATTTGTTATCTAAAATGGAAGCAGCAAAATCATGAACAGGTCGTTGTGTTCCTTCCGGATTATTATTCTTAAAAACCATTCCGCTAAATGCAACACTATCTCGGGTTTCGGCATTGAATTTTACCGGATAAAAATGCTCATTTAAATATTTTGCAATTATTTCGTTTCCGAAGGTATTAGCTGACATCATTTTGCAAGGACCGCACCAACTGGTATAAACATCTACCATGATAGGCCTTGGCGCTTTTTTTTGCATTTCAACAGCTTCAGAAAATGTATACCAATGAACTGGCCCTGTTAATTCGTTGGCTGGAGCCTGGATCTTATTAATAAAGCTTTGAGCAACAACAATTATAGTGGCAATTCCAAACGCAAAAAGTGCTTTTTTGATCATATTGTAAAGGTATAAATTTCTTAATAAAAAAACAGGCCAAACATTGAAATCTGCTTGGCCTGTTTTGGGAATATTTAAGGGTAATTATCTTACACCATTCATCATTTTTAGAATAGGTTTTTTCAATAATATCATTACTAAGCCCAATACGATTACAAATCCTGCAATAGTAGCAAATATTGCAAAAGGTCCCATACTTTCTACAAATCCGGCTACAAATCCACCAATTATATTTGCTAAGAATGAAGATAAAAGCCAAACGCCCATCATTAAAGAAGCCAATTTTACAGGAGCAAGTTTTGTTACAACTGATAATCCAACAGGAGATAATGCAAGCTCCCCGATTGTATGAATGAAGTAGGTCATCAGAAGCCACATTATATTTGCTTTGTACAATACATCTTCAGGATGATTTGTTCTTTCTGTTACTGCACCTAACATAAAGAAGAATCCAATTCCCAATAAAATCATACCCATTCCCATTTTTACAGGAGTAGAGAATTTTTTACCAGTTTCGGTTGTCCAGAAGTAAGCGAAGAAAGGTGCAAATGCAACAATGAATAACGGATTTACAGATTGAAACCACGCTGTTGGGATTTCAAAACCAAATACTTTTCTATTAATAAATTCGTCAGTATATAAAGTTAACGAAGAGCCTGCTTGTTCAAATCCAGCCCAAAAGAAAATTACAAATGCAGTTAAAATAAAAATAACAGTAACTCGCTGTCTTTCTTCTTTTGTTAATGATTTTTTAGATTCAATATCTGCATCACTTCCAACTTCTAATTTAGCAGGTTTTGTTCCAATATCACCTAGATGTTTTGCGGCAAGTAAATTAAACAAAACCTGACCTAACATCATCCCAATACTAGCAACAAGGAAACCGTATTTATAACCATAGGTAATAACTGTTCCAGCAGCATCTTTTATTGCAAATAAATTATCTGAGAAAAATCCAACAACCAATGGGGCCAAAAATGCTCCTAGATTAATTCCCATATAAAAAATAGAAAAAGCAGAATCTCTTCGTGGGTCGTTATCTGTATATAATCGGCCAACTAATGTTGAGATATTTGGCTTGAAAAAACCATTTCCAATAATTAACAAAAATAATCCTAAGTAAAGTCCTACATGAGTGTTAATGGCAAACAATACAAATTGCCCTATCATCATCGTTATACCACCTATTGTAATTGCTTTTCGCTGTCCAATAAATTTATCGGCCAAATATCCACCAATTAGCGGAGTAAAATAAACAAAGCCTGTGAAGAAACCATAAACTAACATGGCAGTTTGTTTTTCAATCGCTAAACCTCCTTCTATTAAAGATTTAGTAAGGTATAAAACCAATATACCACGCATTCCATAATAACTAAAACGTTCCCACATTTCAGTGAAAAACAATAGATATAAAGCTTTAGGGTGTTTTATTTTAACTTCTGACATATAATATTTTGTTAAAGATTTAAATTGAATGCTGCGAATATATATAAATAAGTATTAAGTACAAAGGATTTACTACCAAGTACAAATTTGTACGTCTGATTTGCCTGATTTTATAGATTATTCAATATAAAGTCTGTCATTTTTGTATATAGGTGAAGGCGAGTATTCCCGCCATAAATACTATGATTTTTATCAGGGTATATGAACAAGTCAAATTGCTTATTTGCTTTTACCAAAGCATTTACCATTTCCATGGTATTTTGATAGTGAACATTATCATCAGCCGAACCGTGTATCAATAAGTATTTTCCTTTTAATTTATCCACATAGTTGATTGGTGAATTGTTGTCATAGCCACTCGCATTTTCTTGCGGAAGACTCATAAAACGTTCGGTGTAAATATTGTCGTAATAACGCCAGTTTGTTACAGGAGCAACAGCAATGGCCATTTTAAAATAATCAGCACCTTTTGTAATACATAAGGAACTTAAATAACCACCAAAGCTCCATCCGAAAGTGCCAATACGGTTTTTGTCAACATAAGGCAATGTTCCCAGGTACTTGGCTGTTTCTATTTGATCTTCCACTTCTAATTTCCCCAGCTGTTTGAATGTGCCATTTTTAAAAGCTTTTCCACGATACATAGTACCACGATTATCAACACACATTACTATATATCCTTTCTGGGCAAGCATTTGATGCCAAAAATAATCGCGTCCGTCAAATGAATTATTAACTACATTATTGCCGGGACCACCATAAAACGTAAGGAATACAGGGTATTTCTTTTTTGAGTCAAAATTGAGTGGTTTTATCATCCAGGCATTTAATTCAATTCCTTCTGAAGTTTTGAACATGAATAATTCCTTTTTGCTCAGGTTATAATTTCCCATTAAGGTATTAAGAGAACTGTTGTTTTCAAGCACCCTGATTTGTTTGCCTTTCGAATCACAAATTGAAATTATGTTTGGCGAGTTTGCATCAGAAAATGTATTAATATAATATTTCATTCCTGAGCTAAATTGAGCATTGTTCGTACCTTTTGTGGTAGAGATTTTTTTCTTTTCAATTCCATCCAACTTTATTGAATAAAGGTCTTTTTCGGTGGCGGTAGTTTCAGAGGCGGTATAAAAAATAGTTTTTGTTTTTTCATCTATTCCGCAAAATTTTACAACATCCCAGTTTCCCTTTGTAATTTGATTAACAAGTTTCCCCTTCATGTCATACAGATAAAGATGATTGTATCCATCGAGTTCACTCATGATCATGAAATCTTTATTATCTGCAGTGAAATAAACATAGTCACCTTCGCCTTCATGGATATCAATGTATGTATCACTAGATTCCGTGTAAACGACAGATGTAGTTCCGTTAGAAGCATTAGCCATTAAAAGGTCTAATTTATTTTGATGACGATTCATCCGAACTATTGAGAGTATGTTTGCATCCTGAGTCCATTTTACACGAGGAATATATTGGTCGGTTACTGTGCCAATATCCATTAATTTATCTGAAGTTGTTGCAAGGTCGTAAACATGGATAGTTACCAAAGAGTTGTCTTCACCGGCTTTTGGGTATTTAAATTTGTATTCGGCAGGATATAAATTTCCATTAAACTCATTGAATGAAAACTCCTTTACTTTGCTTTCATCAAATTTATAGTAAGCAATTTTTTTGCTATCCTTATTCCAGAAATAAGCTACGGAAAAAGCGAATTCTTCTTCATGCACCCAATCGGTTGCGCCATTAATTATATTGTTTTGTTTGCCATCAAACGTAACTTGTGTTTCCTTCCCGGATGCAATGTCTTTTATGAAAATATTGTTTCCACGAACAAAACCAACTTTGCTTCCATCAGGTGAAAAGGTAGCATACATTTGTTTTTCACCTTCACTAACTTTTGTCAAAGATTTCGTTTTTCTATCATACACAAAGTAATTTTCGCGCGTAGAATGACGATAAATTTTTTCGGTTTCTGTTGAGATTAATAACTTATTTTCATCCGGGCTAAACTGATAGCTATCGATATTTATTTCTTTCCCATTTACTATTAATTTACTTTGTTTTAGAATGGTATCAGGTTTCGATTCTTTTGCATATTCGAAGCGTAAAATGGCTCCATCTTCAATGGTTGTATAATGCGAACCATCATTCATCGATTCTAAACCGTAAACGCCATTAGCACGAAACGTTCCCGTTTTCCAGATGTCATCTAAAGTAATATCCTTTTTTTGTGCGTTGATGGTATTCACTAGTATAAAAGCGAATCCAATAAAAAGTAATTTTTTCATATTCAATTTGATTTTTAAACGAGGTGAAATTATGAAAATATAAAGACATTCAATAATGTCTTTTATGAAAGGTGAATTTTGAGGATGGAGTAATAAAGAAATGAAAAAAAGACTAGCTATGCGAATAAAGTCCAATGTGATTTCCTTCGCTATCAACTATTTCAGCAAAATAACCTACATTATTATCTATCAGGTTTTGAGCTATGATAGTATCTCCTTTGCTAGTTATTTGTTTCATTAACGTTTTTGGAATTACAATCTGTCCTCCTTTTAAAATTGTATTTCTAAGGACTTCCGACAAATCAATCACCGCGAAAAATAGAATTGTACTTTTTCCTGGTACATAATTTTCTTTAACAACCAAACCTCCAGCTATTAAGTGTTTGTTTTTATCAAACACGCCATAATAGTTGTCCAAAAGTAATTTCTTTTCAATTTTTGAAGATAAAATAGTCGAGTAAAAATCTATTGCTCTATCTAGATCAATAACAGGGATTTCAAACCAACATACATTTCCTGCTTTCATGTTTTTTTAATTAGGTTCATAACATATTCATAATTATTCCCAATTGAAAATATCTTTTTGAGTTAATGGACGATGATTAGCCCTCCACGTGAAATCTTTTAATTTCAGATCTTTAATGTCAAGTTTTTCAAGAGGGGATAGGGTTGCATCGGGTTTGGTAATAAAAGTGATATGTTCAACTTTTTCATTTTTTAAAAAAATATTCAAATCACTGCAGTCAGCTCTATTTACTGCTCTTATTTCTTCCTTATCTTTTACTTTATCTTTTGCGTAATAAATCGTTTGTCCGTTCCCAACAACATTAATCCGATACATCTCATTATTCTTAAAAAAGCCTTTTATGTACTTACCACGTATTTGATTAAAATGCAAGCTATCTTCTTGTGAAACAATAAATCCAGTACCATGTATTTCAATAGCTTGAATTGATTTATTGCCAACTAACACATTCATGCTATCACCAGTTAATTGATTTTGATCCGACCAAAGAGTTGGCTGCCCATATAATTTCATTATAGAATCGTTTATTTCATAAATAAGCGAATCGCATTTTCCTTGCAGATCATGTTTGAAAAATTTCACTTTATGGTAAGCGAATACTTGTTTTTTGTCAATTGATCCTTGTTTGTTTACTGTAGGCTTTTTATCAGTATTTGTAGTGTCTGTGTTTTTGCTAATTAGTGGTTTATCCTGTCTTGCTCCAACTTCTTTTTTTTCGGTATTCCCTATGGCTTTAAGAGTATCTGCATGCAAATACAGTGTGTCTTTTTCATACATCTGAGTTAGCATTGCATTTTCGGTAACAATAGAGAGATCTTTTAATTCATAATGAATTGCATATTCCCCTTTTATATTTATTTTTTGAATGGTATCAATTATTTGCACATTTTTAATAGCTCTGCCAATTCCTTTTTTTCTATCGTAATACAAGCTATCACCAAACATTTTCTGTTCTTTAGTAACGATATAAGAATGCTTGCTAAAGCGGGATTGATCACTAGCAGTATTGTACCAGCCATCTTCACAATATATCAGATTGTCTTTACTTTTAATGGTTGTTGGCCCGAGGAAGTATGTGATTTTTGAAGAGGTGTTGTAACGCATGGTGTCACAATTGATCACAAATTGCGGATTTGTTAGAACTACATTTTTCTTGAAAGTGAGATCATTTGTTTTTGAGAAAAAATATCCGGTAGCACTCGTCAATACATTTTCTTTATTTATAATTTTTGCTGGAGTTGTGTAATAACCAATACTAGTAGCGAGATCATAATTTAACACATCGGTAGTTAATTGCATATCACCTTTGCTTGCAACCACATTTTTTGTGATCAGCGCTTTTTTAGTATTTCCGTCATATTTTAAAAGATCACCATACAAATTAACGCTGTCACCTTGTTGAATGTGAACATGTCCAAAAGCATCCAATGCATTGTTTGAATAAAAATAAGCACTATCGCAAAACATGACAGCATTATCTTGTTTGAACTGAACATTGCCAATTAAACGTTTTGCTCCATTACCAAGATCTTTATCGAACTTGAGAATATTTGCATTTATTATTTCAACTTTTTTTTGAGAATAGGAGAGGAGAGGAGCAGAAAAAACGATTAAATAAAAAACAGAAAATAAAAATGATCTTTGTTTCATTGAAATCAAATTTTTATTTTCTGTTTTATTCATTGTGGTATAATTAGCGATGCTCCGAAAGGCAATTATTATACCAACTCTTTTTTACGGATTAATGTTTGAGTGCGGTCAGGACCAACAGATACAATCGAGATTGGAATACCAACTTCTCGTTCAATAAATGCAATGTATTCATTCAGTTCTTTTGGCATTTGATCGGGATTATTTAAACCTGTTAAATCATTTTTCCAACCTTTTAAATCAGTATATACAGGAGAAAGCAATTCAGGTGAATAATCATAAGGTAAAAAGTCGATTTGCTTTCCATTATACATGTATGCAGTGCAAACTTTTATAGTGTCGAATCCGCTTAAAATATCAGCTTTCATCATTAATAATTCAGTAACACCATTGATCATTACGGCATATTTTAACGCAGGGATATCTAACCAACCTGTTCTTCTTGGACGCCCGGTAACAGACCCAAATTCGCGACCATTGTTACGGATAGTATCACCTGTTTCATCAAAAAGTTCGGTAGGGAAAGGACCACTTCCAACACGTGTGCAATACGCTTTAAAAATTCCAAACACATTGCCAATTCTGTTTGGTGCAATCCCTAAACCAGTACATGCACCTGCACAAATTGTGTTTGAGGATGTTACAAATGGATAAGAACCGAAATCGATATCCAGCAAAGAACCTTGTGCTCCTTCAGCTAAAATTGCTTTCCCATTTTTTAAAGCATCATTTATATAATGTTCGCTTTCTATTTGTTGAAAAGATTTTAGTTCTTCAATAGCTTTGAACCATTCCGGTTCCATTTCAGAAAGATTGTATTCGAAGTTATGATGACTTAAAATTTGTTTGTGTTTCTCAACTAGAGAATCGTATTTTTCTTTGAAATTAGGAAGAGAAATGTCACCAATACGAATACCATTTCTTCCGGTTTTATCCATATAAGTAGGCCCGATTCCTTTTAATGTAGAACCAATCTTTTCTTTTCCTTTTGAAGCTTCTGATGCAGCATCTAATAATCTATGAGTAGGCAAAATAAGATGCGCTTTTTTTGCAAAAAGTAATTTTGATTTTACATCAACACCCATTTTAATAAGTACTTCAATTTCGGCCATTACAACAACAGGGTCAATCACAACACCATTGCCGATAATATTTATTGCCGTTTTATGAAATATTCCGGAAGGAATTGTTCTTAATACATGTTTAATTCCGTTAAACTCTAACGTATGTCCAGCATTTGGTCCACCTTGGAAGCGACCTATAATGTCATATTTAGGAGTTAATACATCTACAATTTTCCCTTTTCCTTCGTCTCCCCATTGAAGACCTAATAATACATCTACTTTCATTTACCTATGAATAACTAATTAGTAAAAATTTATATATCTATTTGTAAATGGATTTGCTTGTTTTTGATTAAGCGTATCCAATTAAGCTGATTTTTTATTTAATATTTCAATCGCAGCTTCTTCGTTCGGACAAACATTAAAAACCTGATTGAGTTTTGTGATCACTAATAATTCGTTCACTTTTTTTGAAACATTACAAACAGCAACATCTCCGCCACCTTTTCTTGCTTTGGTTAAAATGGTAATAATTACATTTAGTCCTGTGCTATTCAAATATTTTAATTCTGAAAGATCTAATAAAATATTAAATTCATTTTTTGCGATACATTCGTTTACTGTTTCAAGTAATGGAATAGCTTGATTTTTATCGATCAGTTCACCTTGAAATTTGAATATAGAGATGTTCCCTTGTTTTTTTGATGTGTAATCAAATATCATAATGAAGACTTTTTATCTTTTGTTTTTTTATTTTCACAAATACCTTTAGAAGCAAGTTTATTGCATTTTCCGTAAAGGTTAAGTGAATGATGGCTAATTTCAAATCCTAGAATTGTTCCCGCAGATTTTTGTATTTCCTGAATTCGAGGATCGCAAAATTCAAAAACCTTTTCGCAATCCAAACAAATTAAATGATCATGTTGTTTGTATTCGTGTGATTTTTCAAATTGTGCTAGGTTTTTACCGAACTGATGTTTGGTAACTAAGTTGCAAACGAGTAATAATTCAATTGTATTGTATAAAGTAGCGCGACTAACACGATACTTCTTGTTTTTCATTTGAATATACAGCGACTCAATATCAAAGTGCCCTTCATGAGAATAAATTTCATTTAGAATAGCAAAGCGCTCAGGTGTTTTCCGGTGCCCATGATTTTCGAGGTACTCCGCAAAAATTTGCTTTACTATTTCTTTCGTATCACTGTTTGACATTATTTTTATAATTAACGCCTAAAAGTACAAAAATTATTGGTTTGCTTTTTTTAAAATATCCACAAAAAAAGGAATATTATCCTATTCGAATTCTATGCAGACAATTCGAGTCTTTTTCTTATTTGAAACAAGTATCAGGAAGCTTAGTTTGAACTCGAAGAGGCTGTGAAACTAATGACTGCCATCAATTCGGGTAACCGAAAACACTCCATTCACTTTCTTGAGTTTTTGCATTAATTCAGTTAAGTGGTGAGTGTCATGTACAAAAACCATTACTGTTCCTTCAAAAGTACCATCATTAGTGTCAAAGCTAATCGAACGCATATTCACATTCAATTCGTTTGAAATGATCTTGGTGATATTATTTACCAATCCTACTTCATCAATACCGGTAATTTTCATTCCGGCAAGGAAAGAGATCAATTCCTGACTGGTCCACTTAGCTTTAACAACTCGATATGCATAATTGGATAGTAATTGTAATGCATTCGGACAATTAACTCGGTGAATTTTTATTCCTTCATTTATTGTTAAGAAACCAAAAACATCATCACCGGAAATTGGGTTGCAACACGGAGAAAGTTTATAATCGATTTTTTGCAAATTTTCACCAATCACCAACATGTCAGATTTTCCTCGAGCAGCAGTTACCATTTGCTCTAATGATTTTGGATGATCGTTTTTGTTCAGGCTAACAGATTTATTAAGGATTTTACCTTTTTCCTGATGGAAATCCTTCAAGTGTTTTAAATCAATGTTGCCAACTGCAATACGGTAAAATAATTCTTGACTGCTTGGTAATTTAAAATAGTTTGCAATCTCGTTAATGTTTGGGATAGTAAAATCAATTTTCAAATGATTGAATTTACGTTCTAACATATCTCTTCCATCTTCAGCTATCTTACGTCTGCTTTCTTTTAGAGCATCTTTTATTTTAGATTTAGCTCGTGCCGTAACAACAAAATTTAACCAATCTTCTTTTGGCGTTTGTTTACTGGAGGTAAGAACTTCAACCTGGTCGCCACTTTTCAGCTTATAGCTAAGAGGCACTAATTTATGATTTACTTTTGCTCCAATACATTTTTCACCAACTTTTGTGTGAATATCAAATGCAAAATCCAGAGCAGTTGAATTCACGGGAAGCGTTCTAATCTCACCTTTGGGGGTAAAAGCGAAAATTTCTTCAGCAAATAAATTAAGTTTAAAATCATCTAAGAATTCAAGCGCATTTTCTTTCGGACTTTCAAGTAGTTCACGAATCTTTCTGATCCATTCATCCAATTGACTTTCTGATGCGCTATCTTTATATTTCCAGTGTGCGGCATATCCTTTTTCAGCAAGTTCATCCATACGTACAGTACGAATTTGAACTTCCACCCATTTACCATCAGGCCCCATCACCGTTGTATGCAAACTTTCGTATCCATTCGCTTTTGGAGTGGATATCCAGTCTCTCAAGCGTTCAGGACTAGGGTGATAAAAATCTGTAACTGTTGAATAAACTCGCCAACAATCGGATTTTTCATTTTCTGGTGGTGTATCAATAACAATTCGGATAGCAAATAGATCGAAGATCTCTTCAAAATTTACACCTTTTGTTTTTATCTTATTATGAATGGAATATATTGATTTCGGGCGACCGAAAATTTTAAATTTTAAACCTTGTTCCTCTAATATTTCTTTTATCGGAATAATAAATTTCGAAATAAATTTTTTGCGTTCCGGTTCAGAAGCTTTAAGTTTCTGTTCAACATCTTTGTAGTTTTCCGGTTCCGTGTACATTAATCCTAAGTCTTCTAACTCAGATTTTATTGCATTAAGTCCCAAGCGATGAGCCAATGGAGCATAAAGATAAAGAGTTTCCGAAGCAATTTTTAATTGTTTGTCGCGCTTCATGCTATCCAAGGTGCGCATGTTATGAAGGCGATCAGCAAGCTTAATAAGTATCACACGTACATCATCAGAAAGTGTGAGTAACATTTTTCTGAAATTCTCTGCTTGTTGTGATGACCCTTGATCAAATACTCCCGAAATTTTAGTAAGTCCGTCAATTATCTTAGCTTCCTTTTCTCCAAATAAGCCACGGATATCATCTAATGTATAATCAGTATCTTCAACTACATCATGCAAAAGTGCGCAAACAATGGATGTTGTTCCCAAACCAATTTCTTCTGCACAAATAAGGGCAACAGCAATAGGATGATAAATATAAGGCTCACCTGTTTTTCTACGCATATCTTTATGCGCTTCCAAAGCAAGGTCAAATGCTTTACGGATAAGCAGTTTATCGCCTTTTTCGAGTGTTCTTCTACAAGCGCGTAGTAATGCACGGTAGCGTTTTAATATTTCTTTTTTTTCGGCTTCTAAATCAATTATTGGGTGATCTTGCATAACAGGAGATTATTTTTGTGAAATTTAATAATAAAATGGGAGAATAAAATAATTGTGCAATAGGACCATATCTGAGTCGTAATTGAAGTAATAATATATAGATAGATTACCCAGAAATGAACTCAATTTAACTTTAACGTGTTTTAAGTTTTTTGATAAATCCCTTTCAGACTATCACCAATTTTAAATAGATTTAGAATAAAATTAATGACCTTCTTAATAGTTTTAAAGAGCAAACTTGTTTCAGTTTTTTCTCTTAGTTCTTCATCTTTATTAGAGTTTTTAATTTCTTTTTGTAAATGAGTTGAATCTCTTTGTAATCGATTAAAACTAAATCCGGTTGTTTCAATTTTTATTTTTTTTAATCCTTGCTTAGATAAAAAGCGGTTCATTGTTTTTGCAGTATAATAAGATAGATGTTCTGGGTATTCAATTACACTCCATTTTTCTTTTAAAATAAAACGACTAAGAGAATTAAAATTAGGAGTTGTAAAATAAAATAAACCATTTGGATTTATTATGTTTATTATATTTTCAATTTCGGTTTTTGGATTATTAACATGTTCAATTACTTCGAATGAGACAACAATATCAAATTTGATAGAATAATAATTTTCCGGATTTAAAACACCTTGTTGCATTTCGATGTTCTTATTGACGCATATTTTAATAGCTTCATCTGTGAATTCTGTCCCATGAACATTCCATCCTCTTTTTTTTGCTACTTCTAAAAAGTGCCCGTTACCACAACCGATATCTAAAATATTATTTGTTTTTCTATAAGATTCAAAAAAGTCAAGTAATTGATTATACCGTTTTATTGTAATATTTGAAATTTTTTCCCCACGTGGGTATGATTTATAATGATTTATAAGTTCAGAAGTGGTTGGGATTTTTTTACAGAAAATAAATCCACAATCGCCACATTGTACAAGGTTGTTTTTGTTGAATTTTTCTAATTCAGTAATTTTTGTTGAATTACAAATTAAGCATTGGTTGTGTTCTTGATTCATTACTCATTATTTGTATTTAAGTTCAATTCCCATTTCCACGCAGTTTCCATCATTTCATCTAATGTAAACTTTGTTTTCCATTTCAGTTCTTTTTCAGATAAAGTTGTATCAGA
>CAIXIP010000201.1 GCA_903919535.1 uncultured Bacteroidota bacterium
GTTAAAAGCGGAAAATAGTTTTTAAAAAATAATTTAGAAAACAGAATTCAAAAAATGGGTTCTGTTTTTTTATTTAATGTTTCTTTTCTTTATAAACGGAGCTATTTAATTTTTTTATAGCTTTGGTAAAATTCCTTTTAACGATGAACAAGTGCTTTCGATTTCTTTTCTTTTTACTATTCTTAATTGGAACAGATTTCTCTTTTGCTCAAAATGAGATTCAAGTAAAAGCATCTTGTTTTGCTGATGGTGATGTTTCAACTGTAAGTGATATGCTGCAGTTCCCCACATTAACATTGATAACAATGGGCTCTACCAAGGAGGTGCAATTGGTTTCTTATAATTGTTATTTTTCAGAATTAGGCAAAAATACAACCTCATTAAATAAAAATTTTGGATTTAACAGTGAGACGGTTTCACTAATTGGCAAATTTAAGCCAGGTTCAACTTTTGTAATAAAAAATATTGTTGTAGAAGTAACCAATAAAAAAACAAAAACGAAGGAACCCCAAGAGTTAGAGCCAATCAAAATAAAAATCGGAACAGTGAGCAGTCACAAATGTGGTGATATAAATACTGCAACTCCACAAATAATAACGGTTGAATACAACGGTAAACTCCTAACCGGTAAAAAAAATATGCAGCCCGTTTCAGACCAAAAAGTTATTTTGCAGGATCAGCAAGAAACGGAATTACAGTCAACTACAACAAATAATTATGGTGATTTTACTTTTAAAAATTTGAATGCGAACGAATCGTATAAAATTAGTGTGAAAGCAACAAATGATAAAAAGATAAAAGATGGAGTTTTATATGCTGCTAAGCCTGATGGGACGATCATAAAAACATTTATTAAATCTGATAAAGGCTTTACGTATGAACTTTTGCCGACAGAATTAAATACCTTGGCGAAAGAGAACGAAGAAGATACTCAGTTGAAGATCAAAAATTTCGGGTCCTCGAAACAATCTGAATTAACCGTAATCGAAAATATTTATTACGAATCTAATTCTGCCGAAATAAAGGCGGAATCAATGGACAAGTTAAATAAGATCATTGAGGCGATGAAGCAAAATACAACATTAAAATTGTTAGTCTCCAGCCATACCGATTCAAATGGCGATGATGCTTATAACATGACTTTATCTGAAAAAAGGGCCCAAAAAGTTATCGAATATTTTATTGTTGAAGGAATAGATAAAGGTAGATTAACAGCTAAGGGTTTTGGGGAGACCAAAATAATTAATCGTTGCCTGAATGGAGTTGATTGTTCTGAATTGGAACATCAATTAAATCGAAGAACAGAATTTAAATTTACAAAATAATAGTGCTCTATTTATGGCACAAAAGACAGAACTTTTCGGGTTCTGTCTTTTTAATTTCGGGCTTTTATGTCAAATTGTCTTATTATCTTTGGTGGCAGATAATTTGAGAGGATAAGCCGGCTAAATTTTATATGAAGAAAATTAAAAATATATTTAAAAAGATGACTACACAAGAGAACGAAACAGTGAACGAAGAAAACAAACAAGAACATGCTGAAAGTACGGAACAAGTTGTTGATGAAAAGGAATTAAAAACAATTGAGTTACAAGCGAAAATTGACGAATTAAATGATAAATATATTCGTTTGTATTCAGAGTTCGATAATTTCAGAAAACGCACTGCAAAGGAGAAGATAGATCTTATGAAAAATGCAGGAGAAGATTTTTTCAAAACTCTTTTACCTGTTATTGACGATTTTGATAGAGCCATTAAATCAAATGCTGAGATCACTGATGTGAAAGCAATAAATGATGGAGTAAATTTGATCTACAATAAATTTAAAACTTCGCTTTCTCAAAAGGGGCTGGAAGAAATGAATTCAGTAGGTTCGGCTTTTGATACAGATCTTCATGAGGCTATTACAAGTATTCCGTCTCCATCAGAAGATATGAAAGGTAAAATAATTGAAGAGTTAGAAAAAGGATATAGTTTAAATGGTAAAGTAATCCGCTTTGCAAAAGTAGTTATAGGTAATTAATACGCCAATTTTCAAATTATAAAAATGAGTAAAAGAGATTATTACGAAATATTAGAAATTCAGAAAAATGCGAGTGCTGAAGAAATAAAAAAGGCATATCGTAAAATGGCGATAAAATACCATCCTGATAAAAATCCCGGAGATAAACCTTCTGAGGAAAAATTTAAGGAAGCAGCTGAAGCATACGAAGTATTGAGCAATGCGGAGAAAAAACAACGTTATGACCAATATGGGCATGCAGGTGTTGGTGGCGCTGGTGGATTTGGTGGAGGTGGAGGCCAAGGCGGATTTGGCGGAATGAACATGGATGATATTTTCAGTCAGTTTGGAGATGTTTTTGGTGGCCACTTCGGTGGTGGTGGTTTTGGAGGTGGTGGAAGAGGAGGCAGACGCGTAAATCGCGGTTCTAACCTTCGTGTAAAAGTAAAAATGACATTGGAAGAAATAGCCAATGGTGTTGAGAAAAAAATTAAAGTTAATAAATATGTGTCCTGTAAACCTTGCAGTGGCAGTGGTGCAAAAAATGGATCGGCTCACAGTTCTTGTGGAACTTGTAGAGGAACAGGCCAAGTAACTCGTGTTACAAATACAATTCTTGGTGCGATGCAAACGTCCAGCACCTGTCCAACATGTGGTGGCGAAGGGCAAACAATAACTGATAAATGTACTGCATGTCATGGTGATGGAATTGTGCGTGATGAAGATATAATAACAATCAATATTCCGGCAGGTGTTGCTGATGGAATGCAGCTATCTGTTAGCGGTAGAGGTAATATGGGAGCTCGCGGTGGCGTAGCAGGAGATTTAATAATTGTGGTTGAGGAAATAGAGCACGAATTATTAAAACGTGATGGATTACATTTATTTTATGACCATTATATTAGTATTGTTGATGCAGCATTAGGAACACAAATCGAAGTTCCTACAATTGATGGTAAAGCAAAAGTGAAAATTGATGCCGGTACTCAAAGTGGTAAAGTTCTTCGTTTAAAAGGAAAAGGATTACCTGATATCAATAGTTATTCCCGAGGTGATATTTTAGTTAATATTAATGTTTGGACTCCTCAGCATCTTACAAAAGATGAAAAGAAGATATTGGAAGATCTACGAAATGCAGAAAATTTCAAGCCGCATCCAAGTAGAAAAGACAAAGGCTTTTTTGAACGTATGAAACAATATTTCGAATAGTTTGTTTTATTGGAATATTTATAATTTTGAATAAACTAATAAACAATAAATGAATGGTTGAAAATATTCTTTCTGCAAAAAATATTGTGAAACGTTATGCAAGTCATACGGCTTTGGATAATGTTACATTAGAAATTCCTACACAAAGTATTTTTGGTTTACTTGGACCTAACGGTGCAGGCAAAACTTCTCTGATTCGAATTATTAATCAAATTACCGGTCCTGATAGTGGTGAACTTTTTTTTGAAGGTGAAAAACTTACTCAAAAGCATGTAGAGCAGATTGGGTATTTGCCTGAAGAGCGTGGCTTGTACAAAAAAATGGAAGTGGGTGAACAAGCATTGTATTTGGCCCAATTGAAAGGGATGAAAAAAGCCGAGGCCAAGAAAAAATTAAAAGAATGGTTTGCGAAATTTGAGATAGATGCCTGGTGGAACAAAAAAGTAGAGGAACTATCAAAAGGAATGCAACAAAAAGTGCAATTTATAGTAACCGTTTTACATGAACCAAAATTATTGATATTGGATGAGCCTTTCAGCGGTTTCGACCCCATCAATGCAAACATAATAAAAAACGAAATATTGCATTTAAAAAAGCAAGGATCTACCATTTTATTTTCTACTCATAATATGGGATCTGTTGAGGAGTTGTGTGATAATATTGCTTTGATCAATAAATCAAAAAGTATTTTAGATGGATCAGTAAAAGATATTCGTAAACAATATAAATCGAATACTTTTGAACTTGAGTTTACAGGAAACATGATGGGATTCACCAATGCAATGTGGAGTGGGGCAGAATTAATTGAACATACAACGGAAGGAGAATTAAATAAAGTGAAGGTTAAGTTATTGGGAAAAACTACTTCCAATGAATTACTTCAGGCAATTATTCCGGTTGCGCAAATTCACCTTTTCAAGGAACTTATTCCAAGCATGAATGATATTTTTATTTCAAAAGTGAATGAAGGAAATGAAATTGGAACTCAAAGTAATTTTACAGAATAGCAATGTCATTTCGACCGCAGCAGAAAAATCTTTGTATATAATGCCTTAATGTTTAAAGAATTCTCGACAATTTCGAACGACTATTAATAATACAATTACTATAACATCATGAATAAAATACTTCTCATTATCAAGCGAGAATACCTTTCGAGGGTAAAGAAAAAGTCGTTCATCATCATGACAATTCTTGGTCCTATTTTAATGGCTGGTATAGGTATTGTACCTATTTATCTGTCTCTGCAAAAAACAGAAAAACAAAAAATTGAGGTGATTGATGAAAGTTATTTGTTCTCGTATAAAGACAAAGATGGTAATAGAAAAGGACTGATTCCGGAAAAAGATATTGTTCATTACGATTATCCGGAAATAAGCATTCAAGATGCACGCGCTAATTTTTACGCAACAGGATACGATGCAATTCTTTATATTCCTAAAGTGGTATTGAATGGAGGGCAAAATGGAATTAATATTTTCTATAAAAAACAATTGAGTTCTTCAGTGCTTGCATATATTGAAGAAAATATAAGTAAAATGATTTTTAATGCCATGCTTGCAACCAATCATGTGGATGTAAATTTTATAAAAGATGCAAAAGATAAATCAACATTTACGTTGAAAACAATTCAGGTAGATGAAGAAGGGAAAGATAAAGATACAAATATAGCAGTGTCGATTGGCATCGGTTTGGTCAGTGCTTTTTTGATTTATTTTTTCATTTTTATGTATGGAGTGCAGGTGATGCGGGGAGTAATGGAGGAAAAAACGAGTCGTATTGTTGAAGTGATTTTGTCTTCTGTAAAACCATTTCAATTAATGATGGGGAAAATTGTTGGTGTTGCTATGGTAGGATTAACCCAGTTTTTATTGTGGGTAATATTTACAACCACATTGTATTCAGTTGCTTCTGTTACTATTCTTAAAAACATTGACATAAAACAAATCCAACAGAAAGAACAAGTAATTAAAATAGGAGCAGATTTGAATTATTCTGAAATGAAACAAAATCAGCAACCGAATGAAATGGCTGACTTTTGGAATAATTTTAAAAAGGTAAATTTGGTTGAAATTCTTTTGTGCTTTTTATTTTATTTTTTAGCAGGTTATTTAATGTATAGCGCACTCTTTGCGGCTGTTGGTGCAGCTGTTGACAGCGAAGCGGATACACAGCAATTTATGATGCCCATAACTATTCCCCTCATTTTATCTTTTGTATTGGCTCAAACAATTATTCAAAACCCCTCAAGTTCAATGGCTTTTTGGTTTTCAATTATTCCTTTTACTTCACCAATTATCATGATGGTACGTTTACCGTTTGGGGTCCCTGCATGGGAGATTGCCTTATCTATGAGTTTATTGATACTGGGATTCATTTTTACAACGTGGCTAGCAGCGCGTATTTATCGCACAGGAATTTTAATGTATGGTAAAAAAATTACCTGGAAAGAGTTAGGGAAATGGCTTTTTTATAGAGCGTAATATTATTCCTGTTTTGTTGTATTCTTAAATTGTTATTGATACTTTTAACACTAACAATAATTAATTTTATGAAGGTCGCAATTATCGATTTAGGGACAAATACATTTAATTTACTTATTGTTGAGATCAATTCAGATCATTCATACAATCATATTTTTCAAACAAAAATTTCGGTAAAGTTAGGTGAAGGTGGTATAAATCATGGTGTAATTACACCTGTTCCCTTTCAACGCGGTATAGATGCGCTTAAAACACATAAACAAACTATAGAAAAAAATAAGGCAGAAAAAATTTATGCTTTTGCCACTTCTGCAATTCGCAGTGCTTCTAATGGACATGAATTTGTTGCAAAAGTGAAGGAGGAGGTAGGGATAGATATTCAAGTGATATCGGGTGATAAAGAAGCTGAATTAATTTATTGTGGCGTGCGTGATGCTGTGGAAATGAATGGCAATACGTCCTTAATTATTGATATTGGTGGTGGCAGTACTGAATTTATAATCGCCAATAAAAATAAAATCTTCTGGAAACAAAGTTTTTTATTAGGTGCTGCCCGTTTATTAGAATTGTTCAATCCTTCTGATCCTATTACAGATAAAGAAGTATCTGAACTTGTGGAATACCTTAACAAAGAATTACAACCGCTTATTGATGCCGTAAGAAAATATCCTGTTACCGAACTTATTGGTTCTTCGGGTTCTTTCGATTCAATTGCTGAGATGATTGCACATCGTTTTTATTCACCACATATATTGGATGATAAAACCGAATACACATTTAATTTAGATGATTGTATTGCAATTTACCATTCAGTATTGAAGTCCACAAAGGAAGAGCGATTAAAGATGAAAGGATTAGTTGCTATGCGTGTTGATATGATGGTAATTTCAAGTATTCTTGTTAATTTTATTATAACATCTTTTAAGATTGAAAAGATGCGTTTATCCACTTATTCTTTAAAAGAAGGGATATTGTATCAGTTAATGAATGCGTAAAATTTAATAACGATAATCCATCTTGATTTAATTTTTTATTAAGACATAAAATAATATCCGACCATGGCAAAACTATTGATCATTGATGACGAAAAAAGCATCCGTAAAACATTACGTGAGATCCTGGAATATGAAAAATACCAGGTGGATGAAGCGGCCGATGGAGCCGAAGGGTTGGCGATGATTCAAAAAGAAAAATATGATATCATTCTGTGCGATATAAAAATGCCGAAAATGGATGGTATTGAATTGTTGGATAAAGTGATGCAGCTTGCTTCAGATACGCCAATGGTAATGATTTCGGGACATGGCAATATAGAAACGGCTGTTGAAGCAGTCAAAAAAGGGGCTTTTGATTTTATTGCAAAACCATTGGACCTGAATCGTTTATTAGTAACCATACGTAATGCGATGGATAAATCAACTTTGGTAACAGAAACTAAAGTTTTGAAGAAAAAGGTTAGCAAAACCTTTGATATGGTTGGGGAATCAAAAGCAATTGTTCAGATTCAGGAAATGATTGAACGTGTTGCACCAACTGATGCGCGTGTATTGATCACCGGTGGAAACGGAAGTGGAAAAGAATTGGTTGCTCGTTGGTTGCATGAAAAAAGTAATCGCTCCAGCGCCCCTTTGATAGAGGTCAATTGTGCTGCCATCCCAAGTGAGTTGATAGAAAGCGAATTATTCGGACATGAAAAAGGCGCGTTTACTTCAGCAATTAGTCAGCGAAAAGGCAAGTTTGAGCAAGCGGAAGGTGGAACAATATTTTTAGATGAGATAGGGGACATGAGTCTTTCTGCGCAAGCAAAAGTGTTACGTGCTTTGCAGGAAAATAAAATTACAAGA
>CAIXIP010000202.1 GCA_903919535.1 uncultured Bacteroidota bacterium
ACAAGCAGAAACCTACTATGAACGTTTGATGAAACAATCAGATGTTGCGCCAATCAATCATTTTTTTTACGGAATGGTTTTAAAAAATAGTAATAAAATAGACGAAGCAAAAGTGCAATTCAAAATATATTCGAATGTTGTGCCCAATGATAAGCAAGCTGAAATTTCAGTAAAATCATGTGACGATATAAAAATTTGGATTTCCAAAACCCGTCAAATGGATATTACATCTGTTGATGAAATAAACACAATCCATTCAGAGTTCGGTCCTGCATTTTATAAAAATCAACTGGTTTTTGTTTCTGACAGAACAAAGGATATGGTAAATGACAATACCTATTCATGGAACAAGCAACCTTATTTGGATGTATATTCAACAGATATTAAAATTGATCAAAAGGGCAATATTGCATTGTCGAAAAAATCAAAACCTTTTTCTTGGAAAATAAATTCAAACTACCATGATGGACCAGTTTGTTATAACTCATCTCAAAATATAATTTACATTACGCGTGTAGGATATGAAGCAAATAAAAAAGATAAAGATTTTGTGAATCGAGCAAAATTGTTTTATTCTTTAAAAACCGAAAAGTCATGGACTAAAGTTAAACCGTTTCAATTTAACAGTGATGCTTATTCCGTTGCACATCCTAGTATTTCGGCAGATGATCAGTATTTGTTTTTTGCTTCTGATATGCCGGGAGGTTATGGAGGAATGGATATTTATGTTTGTAAAAAAGAGGGTGATAATTGGTCTCAACCACAAAATTTGGGACAGGAAGTAAATTCTGCTGGTTCTGAAGTATTCCCATACATTCGTAAAGATGGAATGTTGTTTTTCTCATCAGATGGTCATTCAGGCTTTGGTGGACTTGATGTGTTTATGGCCACAAAAATAGATGATAAATATTCGGCAATAAAAAACTTTGGTTCTCCGTTAAATTCATCAACAGATGATTTCGGAATTGTTTTTTCTGACGATAATACTACAGGTTATTTTTCTTCTGATAGAACAAGCGGAAAAGGTGCGGATGATATTTACAGTTTTATTGTTCTTAATAAATTTCTTACAGTGTCAGGGAAAATATTATTCAGTCAAAATGTGAATGATCCTGCTATGAATGCCAAAGTAATGCTTATTGCAGAGGATGGAAGTATACTTAATGTTTCTACTACAGATAGTACAGGCTTTTTTAAATTTGACAAACTTGATCCAGATTCAAAATATTTAGTAAAATTGGATGAAAATGATCCTGCGATTGCTGCAAAAAAGAGATATTATCTATCAGATGATAAAGGGAAAATAGTTAGGGTGACTGTAATAAATGACAAAGGCGGTAAGTTTGTTTTTCAAAATTTACCAGCAGATCCAAATTCATTGCCTGAAATAGGAGGTGCAGAAGATGTAACAATTGCGGGTAATTTATTGTTTGGTGAAAATCCGTCAAAACCCCTTGTAAATACAAAAGTTAACTTAGTAAATGAAAAAGGTGAAATCATTCAAACTGTTACTACCAATGAAAAGGGGGCGTTTGTCTTTGTTGATTTACCTTCAGACCAAAATTTTATAGTTAAAGTAGATGAAAGTGATACGGAGTTAGTCCCAAATACTAAAATAAGCATCACTGATAAAAATGGTAAAGAAATGCAATCGACAACCTCTGGAATAAAGGGGGCTTTCAATTTCTCTTTATTGTCTGCTGATTCGAATACCCTTGTTGAAATGGATGCAGGAAACGATGTTTCTATAGCAGGTAATTTATTGTTTGGCGAAAATCCAGCAAAACCTCTAGCAAATAAGAAAGTTAATTTAGTAAATGAAAAGGGTGAAATAATAAAAACTGTTTACACTGATGCTTCTGGCGGATTTAATTTTACAGACCTCCCACAAGATCAAAAATATTTAGTGAAGGTGGATGAAAGTGACCCTGATCTATCTCCAAATACAAAAATAACGATCACTAACAAAAGTGGAAAAGAATTGTTAGCAACAACTACCGGAACTAAAGGGGATTTCAAATTCGCATTTCTTGCAGCGGATAAAAACACTCTAAAATCGATGAGTATAGAAGATAGTGAGTTGCGTTTTGATTTGAGAGGCAGATTAATTAACGAAAATAAATCTCCATTAATAAATCTAATAATTAATTTAATAAGCGATAAAGATGATGTTCTACAATCAGTGAAAACTGATAAAGACGGTAAATTCCTCTTTGCAAATTTACATGCAGACCAAGCTTTTTCTTTTTCACTTGATGAAAATGATCCCGAATTAAAAAAGTATGATAAATTATTTTTAACGAATGAAAAAGGGTTAATAGTGAAGGAGTTTACTCGTACGAATGGGAAATTCAGATTCACAATTTTACCAAGTGATCAAGTAAAATTAGGCGCTTTATATGTTGAAGATACTCGACTTAAAGAAATTATTGTAAAAAACGATACTAAAAAAGATAGCTCGAAAACAACTAATACAAAAGTTAATTCAACTGAAGTTGTAAAAAATACAACTCAAAAAGATACATCGAAAACATCTAATGTTAAAGTCAATAAGTCAGATGTTGTAAAGACTAACACCTTAAATAAAAAGGAGACTCAAATAGATAATTCGCTTGTTGTAGCAACAATTTATTACAATTATGGTGATTTTTCAATTTTACCTGAAGCTAAAAAAACACTGGATGTATTAATTGATAGTATGAAAAATGACAAACAGTTAAAAATTACAATTTCTTCTCATACAGATTCTCGTTCTTCGAGTGGATTTAATATTTTACTCTCAGATAAACGATCGAAAGCGGTTATAAAATATTTTGTTTCAAATGGCATAAGTAAAGAACGTATAACAGGTAAACGGTATGGAAAAACTATGCTAGTAAATAATTGTTATGAAGGGGTTGAATGTAGCGAGGATGATCATGCAAAAAACAGGAGAACGGAATTTAAATTTTCAGAAAAATAAAAAATAAATATATCTGTTTGTTAAAAAGCCAGACTTTGTTTGGCTTTTTTTAGCAAAATAGCTCGGCATAATTTATGTATTCCATTAAAAATTATTAAAGATCTCAAAAATGAAAAAAATATTTACACTTATTGCTGCAGTATTGATTCTTTTATCTGTTAACCGATTGAATGCTCAAACAAATCACCCCTTTGAACTGGGGCTAAATTTTGGCGCGTCTTGGTTGAAAAGTGATGTAAAGATGAAAAAGCTGGGCGGGGCAGGTGGTTTGACATTCGGGCAAATGTATTGCGAAAATAAAACAAGTCCGATTGATTGGGGATGGCGTCTTCGTTATTTAAGTGCAACAACTTATGGGCAAGATTCGAAAAAATCATACGGGATATCCCAAAATGCAGTATTAAATGGAAGTACAGATACTGCACTGAATTATAATTCAAATGGAGGCTATGTTTATCAGAATTACAAAACAAGTATTTCAGAAATTTCGTTAGAAATAATTTTAGGTGCAAATAAATTAAGGGAAACAACTAAGATCTATCCCTATATTTTTGGAGGGGTTGGTTTAACGAAAGCAATTGCTAAAACAGATCAATTGAATGCAAATAATCTTCGTTACAATTATTCTAAAATTGATTCAAATGGAACTGCAGGCTCTTCATCCATTAAAAGTCAATTAGGTGATCTTTTGGATGGCAATTATGAAACCTCTGCTGAAGGAAGCATACATCCACAATGGAAATTTATGCCATCTGTTGGTGTTGGTATTGGATATCAATTCACAAAAGGCTTTTCGATGGGATTAGAACATAAGGTTACTTGGGCTTTAAATGATGTGTTAGATGGTCAGCAATGGTTAAATACAAACACACCAACCGGAAATAACGACATGTATCATTATTCATCCATTTGGCTGAAATTTAGTTTTGGTAGAAAAACAAAACCTACTTCAACATCTACAACAAACACTTCAGCGAATAATTATACAACACCTACAACTCCTCAAAAACCTATTGTTGTAATTACAAATCCAGGAGGCTCTTCAGCTACATCTCAGCAAAAAAACTTTTCATATTCCGCTAATGTAAAAAATGTGACTTCGAAAAATGATATTGCTATCACCTATAATGGAGTTACAACATCTAACTTTTCTTATGATTATAGTACAAATAATATTTCTTTTCCCGTTATGCTAAATAACGGCAGTAATTCATTTGTTATCACTGCAACTAATGCTGCAGGGAGCATAAGTGCTTCAGCAACTGTATTTTTTAACGAAACTCCGACAAATGCAATTCTTCCTCCTGTTATTACAATTTTATATCCCACTCAAAATCCTTTTAGTACTAATCAAGGAGCCCTAACAATTACAGGAAGTGTTCAAAATGTAACTTCAAAAAATCAGATACAAATTTCTGTTAACGGTTCTTCGAACAGCAATTTTGCATTCAACCCATCTTCCAAAGCAATTAGTTTAAATAGCAGTCTAATTCAAGGTGCTAATACTTTTTTGATTACTGCAACTAATCCAGCCGGTAATGATTCAAAATCAGTAACGGTGATTTATAAGCAGGATGTATCAAATTTTAGTTCACCTTCTCCGATTATTAATATAACTAGTCCTATTAGTAATCCATACAACACTTCCACAAATAGTAGTTCTGTTTCAGCAACTGTGCAGAATATAACTTCTCCGGGTCAAATAGCTATTACGATTAATAATGGGCCATTACCTACAAGTAAATTTATCTATAATTTGACTTCAAAATTATTAACTTTTAATGCAGATCTTATTCAAGGAGCAAATACAATTATTATTTCTGCAACCAATGTAAATGGAGCCGATTCCAAAACACAAACTATTATTTATAAACCTGTTGTTGATTTACCGAAACCTATTATAGTTATTACATTCCCAACAACAAATCCTTTTCAAACAAATCTAAATAATGTCAATGTTACAGCGAGTGTGCAAAATGTAAATTCTAAAAATGATATTTCTGTTAATGTGAATGGCATTTTAATATCAAATTATATATATAATGCTAGTTCGAAGATGCTTACTATAAACACTAATCTAATTCAGGGTTCAAATACATTTCTTATAACAGCAACAAATCAAAGTGGAAGTGATTCAAAAAACCAAACTGTAATTTATCGTGAAGATGTTCAATTACCAAAACCTATTATTACAATTATGTCGCCATCTACAAATCCATTTTCTACAACACATTCACCCTTTAATTTTATTGCAAAAGTTGTTGGAGTAAATTCGAAAAATGATATTACATTAAAAGTGAACGGTGTCAACCAGTTTAATTTCAATTATAACACTTCAACAAAAGAACTTTCTATAAATCAATCTTTAATAATCGGGGCAAATACATTTATTGTTTCAGCATCAAATGCAAGTGGAAGTGTTTCTGAATCCTGCATAATAAATTGCTCTAGGCTCAATGAAATAGTTCAACAAGAGCTTGCTCCAATTGTAAGTTTTTCAAATCCTTCAACGGGCACGTCAACTTCAAATTTAGTTCTTTATCCAGTGATAGCAAAGGTTTTAAATGTATCAAGCTCCAGTAATATTTCAGTAAAATTAAATGGTGTTGCATTAAATAATTTTTCTTTTCAATTGAGTACTAACAATTTGACTTTCAATGTTTCTTTAGTTTTAGGGAATAATACTATCGTAGTTTCTGCATCAAACTCAGCGGGAACAGATAGTAAAACTGTTACAATTAATAGAACTGCAGTAATAAATTCAGGAACTGTAATACCAACTGATCAGCTTGGGATAGCTCCTTCTCATCCTATTTTGCATGGCGGTTTGGGAGGAGCCGATTCCTCATCTGTTTCGCCTATTGGAGGATTAGCACCAATAATAAGATTAATTTCACCTACTACTAATTCTGCGAATACATCAAACAGCTCTTATATAATAATCGTGAAAATTGAAAATATCTTAAATACTGCAGGTGTTGATGTAAAAATAAATGGCACTGCTTTCACGGGTTTTTCATATAATAGCAAAACAAAATATATAAGTATTCCTGCAACTTTAAATATGGGAGTAAATACAATAATTGTTTCTGTAACAAATGGCGCTGGAAATAAAACAGAGACATATATGATTACAAGGCAATAATACGGGGGCAGTAGAGTAGGAGAGTGTTATTAGTGAAGATATATTACATCATTCTTGTTCTTTTCAAAAGGTAAGGAAGCAAGACTTTTTCAAATCCTTCATTTATATTAGCTTCAACAAGATCAATTTGATATTGGCCACATTTTAGAATTAAATTTTTTCTAAAATCAGCCATAGAGTGTTGGTATGTTTCTTTGATTTCGTTGGGATGTAATTTTACTTCTTCTCCCGTTTCCATATCAATAAAGCGGTAGGGCCGATTGTCAAAATCAAAATCAATTTCTTTTTGTTTGTCGGTAACATGAAATAAAATCACTTCATGTTTGTTGTGTTTTAGGTGTTGCAATGCAGAAAACAATTCATCCGCATTAGCTTTTGAATCCATCATATCGCTGAAAATAATCACCAACGAACGTTTGTGAATAGCTTCTGCTATTTGATGCAGTGCTTCGATGGCAGAAGTCTTTTTGTGTATGTTTAAGTTTTGTGGTTGAATTAGTTTTTCTAATTCATGAAATAACATTTTGTGATGTAATGAACTTGATTTAGCTGGTGTATGTAGTTCAATTTTTTCGGAGAAAATGCTTAATCCAACAGCATCACGCTGACGCTTTAATAACTCAATTAATGCAGCAGTACAATATGCTGCGAATGTGATCTTGTTTTGTTTTCCACTTTTTTCATCTACTACAGGAAAATACATAGAGGAAGAATCATCAATGATCAATTGACAGCGTAAATTGGTTTCTTCTTCGAATCGTTTTACAAATAATTTTTCTGTGCGCCCAAATAATTTCCAATCAATATGTTTTGTTGATTCCCCTTTATTGTAAAGACGATGTTCTGCAAATTCAACACTAAAGCCATGGAATGGGCTTTTGTGAAGGCCTGTAATAAAGCCTTCTACCACTTTTTTTGCAATTAATTCTAGGTGAGTAAATTGCTGTAAGGGTTGTTGATTTATTGAGTTCAATTTGGATTGTTTAATTTGAAAAGTATAAAGTCCAAAGTTAAATCATTTTAACTTTGGACTTTGTAAATAGGGCATGCTACTAAAGTAAAGCTTTCAATTTTGCGTCAAGTACAGATTTTGGAACTGCTCCAACTTGTTTGTCTACAACTTCTCCACCTTTAAAAAACAGGATAGTTGGAATATTTCTAATGCCAAATGTTGCAGAAATATTTGCGTTATTGTCAACGTTTACTTTTCCAATAACGGCTCTGCCTTCGTAATCTTTTGATAATTCTTCAACTACAGGTCCTACCATGCGGCATGGTCCGCACCATTCTGCCCAAAAGTCAAGTAATACTGGTTTGTCTGAGTTTTTTACCAACTCATCAAAGTTCTCGTCTGTGATTTCTAATGCCATAATTTTTATTTTTTATTTATAATTGATAATTAAAGTATTTCAAATTTTTATAAAGATAAATATGCTTATCGGTTTAGTCAAATGATTTGCCAAAATGTTTTTTGTGCCATGATGACATTTTAATCGATGTCTTTTATTCTTTTTAATTCAGTTTATATTCCAATTTGTTCAGCTCTAGCAGTTCAAGTAGTTCATTATTAGGGTTTACCTTTATTTTTTTTGACGTTGTCGCCGCACTCTTCCGCTGTCAATCCGCCGCGCAGGACGGATGAGAGCGTCCGTGCGCAGTAACCGCATTCATGGCAG
>CAIXIP010000203.1 GCA_903919535.1 uncultured Bacteroidota bacterium
AATACTGCTGTTTCATTTAGAACGCCTTTTTATCCGATAACACCAATTCTGTTTTTATTATTTAACGCTTGGTTATTATATTATGGTCTCACCAACAAACCGTATGAATCTCTTATAGGTATAGCAACCGTTGTATTCGGATTAGTATTTTATTATCTTAATCAATTCTTATATCACCCGAAAAATGAAAATTAAATTAACAATTTCTCTTTTTGTAGCATTGGCTCTTTTTGCAAGTTGTGGTAACAATTCAAAACCAAAAACATCTGGCTTGTCTGATAGCATAAAGATTTCGGATTCGACAGCAATAAAATCGAGTAGGGAAGAAGTAAAAGTAATTTCTCCAATAAATCCTGTTTATAATGATGTAGCAAAATATATTGCAGGTTTACCTTTACAATCTGCAAATGTCATAGATTCAGCACTAACAAACAATCCTGCCTGGAAAGAATATTCAACAAATTTCAGTAAAAGCTGGATGAAACTGGATACAACAAAAATTCGAAAAATGAAAATTTGGAGAGATAATGAACTAAAGAACGTTACTTCAAAAACTGTTTTTTATCCTTTTTCAGGAGCTGATTTTTTAAATGGATTTACCTTTTTTCCATCTGCAGATAAGTATATTATGGTTGGATTAGAGCCTGTTGGGACTTTGCCAAATTTCCACAAAGGTTTATCAAAGGATTCTTTATCGACCTATTTTTATCAAGTACATCAGTCCCTTTATGCGATAATGAATTTTAGTTTTTTTAGAACAATAAGCATGAAATCTGATTTCAAGAATAAAGATATGAATGGAACCATTCATCTTATCCTGTTATTTATGGAACGAACAGGGAATTCAATTACAGATATTAAGCCTGTGGATGTTAATGAAAAAGGTGAAATTGTTGGAGTTGAAAATGGCAGCTCAGTAAGTAACAAAGGAGTTGAAATTGATTTTGTAAACAGTGATAGTGTTTTAAAAAAGGTGTATTATTTTTCTGTTAATCTGGATAATGATCATTTGAATAAAAATCAAAATTTCATCACATTAATCAATCAACAAAATGATGTTGTTACCTATATTAAATCAGCATCATATCTTATGCATGAAAGTTATTTTACATCAATTCGTGATTTGATTTTAAGAAAAAGTAATTATATTTTGGAAGATGATTCAGGAATTCCATACCGATATTTTAAAACTAATGAATGGACATCAACATTTTATGGAAAATATTCCGGTGCTATTTCATTGTTTCCGAATAAATTTCAAAAGGATCTGGATAGTTGCTATAAACACAATGCTTCTCCCAAACCACTTGATTTTGGTATTGGTTACAAGTATAAGTTAGGTGAATCGAATTTGCTCTTTTTTAAGAAAAAATAAATTTTGAATTCCTTTAAAATTGAAATATTATTGAGAACAAATAAACCTATTTCTGTTTTTTTTCTTTTCACAATTATTTGCCTAATGGCGAATAAATTTGCTTTTTGTCAAACACAAACGTTTGATTCAAAAAAAAATGTAGCGGATAATTTCATCGCTGATTTTCTGAAAAAATATCCCGAAAAATTTAATGCCATCCTTAATAATCCCGGAAAATATGAGGTTCAAATTATTTATACTCAAATAAACAGGGATAAAAACAATGTGCCTACTTTCAAAGAGTATACATATCGTTTAAATGCGAAAAATTATTTTTATGCAGCAAGTCTTGTGAAATTACCATGTTCGGCTTTGGCGCTTGAAAAATTAAATAAGTTGAATATTCCAGAGCTAGATAAAAATACTCGCATGCAAACCGATAGTGCAGCTATTTGTCAAAAAGCAATTATTTTCGATTCTACAGCCTTTAAAAACATTCCTACCATTTCGCAATACATTAAGCGTATGTTATTGATTAGTGATAATGATGCTTACGGACGTATCTATGAATTTTTGGGTCAGCAATATATTAATGAAGAATTGTGGAAAAAAGGTTATTCTGATATTCGGATTACTCACCGTTTTGATGCAGAATGTACAACTGCTCAAAATAGATGTACCAACCCAATATCATTTTATAATGATCAGGGGAAATGTGTTTTTAAACAAACAATGCAAACCAATTCAACTGAATTAAGTAATCCTTTTGGACCCGTAAAAAAAGGAATTGGTTACATCGATAAAAAGGGGAAATTACAAATGCAGCCCAAAGACTATACATATATGAATAACTTGTCTTTAAAAGATATTACAGATGTGTTAAGGTCGGTAATGTTTCCTAATGCAGTTGATGAAAAACAAAGATTTAATTTAACAAAAACTGATTATGAATTTTTGTATAAATATTTATCAATGTATCCGCGCGAATCAGATTTTCCGAAATACAATATGAAAGATTTTGAAGACAGCTATAAAAAATATTTTATTTATGGAACCAATCATAAAAAAATTACAAACGATAGTATCAGAATCTTCAATATTGTAGGGCAATCATATGGTTATTTGAGCGATTGCGCATATATTTTAAATACTGACAGGGGAATTGAATTTATGTTATCAGCTGTTATTTATGTAAATGAAGATGGAATTATTAATGACGGAAAATATGAATATAAAACAATAGGGTTTCCTTTTTTGGCTGATTTAGGAAAAAGTTTTTATATTTATGAATTGAAAAGGAAAAAAGAACACTTGCCCGATTTAAGTATTTTTAAAATCAATAATAATTAGATCAATTGCCTTACAAAGAAACCGATACCATTAAATTGTACTACACTATTGGTGAAGTAGCCGAAATGTTCAATGTGAACACTTCTCTTATTCGCTTTTGGGAAAAGGAGTTTGATGTCATAAAACCTAAAAAAAATAAAAAGGGAAATCGTTTATCCACGATGGGCCGCACGTCGATGATGAATTTTTTATCGGCTTGGTAGGCTGATTGCTCCCAACTCCCTTGAGGTTCAATTACCATGCG
>CAIXIP010000204.1 GCA_903919535.1 uncultured Bacteroidota bacterium
CTTTGCGTCCAGCCACGTTTAAAACTTTGTAGATTGCAATCGTTTCTTGTCGAATCAGAGATTCGCTATATCCAAGTTCTAGGGCAATTGCTTTATTGGATAAGCCATTGCGCATCCTCTTTATAATTATTTCCTGGCGGGGGGTTGGAGCATCATTATTCACACCAACCTTCTGCGATTTTCTGGCGTAGGCCGTCCAATCGCAATCCAGGGCTATTTTGAATGCAAGGCCAGAAATAGATCCCACTGTCATAATAAATTTCTCTGATACATCGGTAAGTACGAATTCAGAGTTGAAAAAAGCTATCGCACCGCCATGGGAGTTTATTGGCCAGGCCAGGCAGGTCTTCCAACCTTCAATCTTAGGATCATCGGATTCCAAATCTGAATACTGCTTGAGATCGGCTTTAGTATTGTGAATTATTACTAGTTTATTGTGGGTAACCGAATAGGTAAGAGGATGTTTGGCACGCAGTGGAATATTTGTAGTTTCCTTATCTGCATCACGAGAATAACCAAAACCTGTTAACTCAACTAACTCGAACCCATCATGAATCCAGCCAACATAGAAAACTACCGGATCATATTCGGAGAGGGTGCGCACAACTATGAATCTAGAAATATCATCTACATTGCTATGCATATCGCCGGTAAAGTGGCTTAACTCTAATATCTTCGACATAAAGTCAATATCTAAAGTATTCATTCGTACCTCCCATTTACAACTTCTCCACCTGCCCTGAAATCAGTTACATTTCTGGTTATTTTAATAAGTTCTTGGCTACTTAATAATAATTGAGAGTTCTTTTCATAAAGCTTTTTTATTACATAAAAATACATTTGAGCAACAGCTTCCTCTTCTACTCTAGTGTTTTCAAATATAAAATACTCTAATTTTTTATGAGTTGGGCTCTCTGCATCAAATATGTTTTGGTCATCAGTTTCTTCTGTTGCAGAAATAACAATATCAGGATATTCCCAAATTTTTAAAAAACGATCATAAATAATATTGAAACGCTCTTCATATTTTGATAAATCCCAACAATCTAATGATTTTAAATACGAATTGAGCCAAAGCCTACTGTAAATGTAGCCTTGTTCTTTAGCATCAACATTCATTTCCTTTTTTGCTACAAACGACTTGTTGCTTAATGCACCATTATTACCGGAAAGAGTGAGATTTGCAATTGTATTGATGTGTTTTTCTTTAAAAATAAAATAATCATTTGATGTTAAATCTATATTCCAATCGTCATTAGGGTTTCTTGGGAAAATATGCTCTATCGTGATTAATTCATTATTTGTATTAACAAACTCTCTGTTGTTGAAATTTTCTAACATTTCAAAAAGATAGTTTCTGTTTTTGGGCTGAGTATTATATAAGTCCTTATCCTTTAATGCAGACTTCAAGTCCTCATTAGTAGGAAATTTTGCGCTTCCTTTCTTTTTAACCAATGCACGTGCAATTGAATCGTAATACTCTTCTGTATCAACTTCTGCATACAAAGTCATGAAGATTTTATTTAGTGCATTTGTTGGCAAGCCAACTATAAATCTTCTCCAGGAATAGCTTTGAATTAGCTTTAGTATTTTAATCAATTCATCTTTACTTAACAATCCATTTTCTTTGTCTTCAAATACTTGAAGCAAAAACGGATAAGCAACATTGATTTCTAAACGATTGAGGTATTCTAATTCTTTTCTTATGTCTGCATCCGCATCAACAGATGGGTTCACAAATTTTTTATAATGTGCTGATAATGATTTAATGTTTTCTAATTCTTGCTGATATGCTTCATCTTTTTTATTGGTATAAAGACTTTTAAACTCAGCATAAACTTTATTTTTATTAGGGATTTTCTTGTTGCGAAGTGTCAAGTAATCCCTTATGTAATCTGAAACCAGTGAGCTTTGCTTAATCAAATCCTTAGCGTTTTCCTCTATTGGATTCCATACTGATTCAAAAATTCTATTCTGATCTTTCGGAGGCAAATCCATTAAAATAAAATTCCTTATTAAATCGGATTGTGATAGGTCTAAGCCGGTAGAGTTTAAGCTTTCAAAAATTCTCTGCGGATCATCTTTCCCTCTTTCTAATGAAATTTCTACAAAAACTAATCGATTTAAACCTTTTAGGATAATCTCGAATGTGTCGTTTGTAATTGCACCAATAAAGTAATTAAAGTTTTCAATTACATTAGAAAATGAATTGTATTCTTTTTCAGTGCCAAGCATGATTGCTTTAAAAGCTACCGAATTCGTATCAGTTTGTTTAAGTTTTAATTTGCTGGATTCTTTTTGAACATATTGATTAGTAAGGAACATGTTGTACAATCGTTCTGAATCATTAGTACGATTGTTTTCTTTTGCAAACCTATATAAAGCAACATATAAAATGTTTATTGTAGTTAAACGTTGCTGCCCATCTATAATAACTAGTTCTTTTACCTCACTTGTGCTATATGTGCCTTCATGAATAAACACAATACTACCAATAAAGTGAGTGCCGCGATCCTCTGTTTCTACAGAAATAATATCATTTAACAACTCCTTACATTCTGTGTTTGTCCAATCATAATTTCGTTGATAAACCGGAATAACAAATTGCACATTTGGAACTTGTAAAAAATTATTGATTTGTAATTCGTTAGCTTTCATAAGAAGGGAATGTGCTTTTAGCTTTGTTCAACAATTTTTATTTCTTCATCGGTTAAATCATAAAGTTTATAAACCATTTGATCTATTTCTTTATCGGTTTCATCAATTTGGGCTTTTACCGCTTGAGCTTTTTGTTTATTTTCATTAAATAAATCTATCCAATCAAATTCATCTTTTTTTGTTAATGGTGTGCCTTTAACTGTTTTGATTGCCTTATTGAGTTCTGTTATAAAATTAGCAAACTCTAGGGTGTACCATTGTTCTAATTTGGTACTTATTTTTTGTATTTTGTATTGACCGGAAAAGTATGTAGAAAATTTATTGTTTATTGTCAGAAAATCTTTGTTTAATGATA
>CAIXIP010000205.1 GCA_903919535.1 uncultured Bacteroidota bacterium
GCCTAATTTTATTGTGGATGTTTTCAACCTTACTATCATAGGTAACATATACATCTTTTGAATTTTTTCTGAATTTTTGATAGACAGACCGTTTCATTGTTTTAGAAATATCTTCTGCCATCAGTTTTTCCGAATAATTATAAATGGAATTGATGTCTTGAACAGGGGTAATTTCATCTATGTAAGGAATTTTGGCAATTCGATCATAAATTGATAACATGTATTCAAATAGAGTAGCCCAAACATCCCGATCATTCAAATAATTTAGGGTAATTGAATCCGCCTTCTTTAAAATGTGTTTTAATTTTCGAAGTTCCGTAACTACAATTTCGAATCGAAAAATGTTTTTTCCGGTAATACCCCCTTGAATTGATTTATCATACCCTTTAATTCTATAATCTGAAAAACAACATACTTTTTGAAATGGTTTTCCATTCCTTGGTAATACTGTATGAAATTCGTTATGTGAGTTTATCGAACAACTTTTGTATCGACTTATCACATATAAAGGTGTTACACTACCTGTATTTATATTTAAGCCAAATTCAAAAGGAGAATGAATAAGCATCTCATTAGAGGATCTTTCAGTGTTTTCTTCAAGAAAATTAACAATAGATGAAAATTGCTCAAAGTCGAAATCATTTGAGTTGTGTGGAAGTCCATTATTAACTGCGTTATAAAATTTATGGATTGAATTTTTTATCTTTAATATTCTACTATTAGGATAGTATTCTATTCTTAAATTATAATAACTAATTATAATGCGTTCACTAATTTTTGGGGTTTCTATTCCAATGTTTAAGAGTATTTTTTTAAAATCATCGGTAGAAACATTGTTAATGCTAAAACTTATATTGTCTAACATGCTAAATCCTCCCTTTTTCAATAGTTCTGGATTGCAAACATTTTTCAAGTTCTTTTTTATCGAAACGAATTAAACTACCCAGATATAGTGGTTTTATCTGTTGTTCTTTAACAAGTTTTCCAAGTGTTGGAAGGCTAATACCTAATAGTTGAGCCGCAGATTTTCTACATAGAAATTCTGTTTCCGGCTCCTTACTACTTTCATTAAGAATAGCAATAAGTCGATCAATGCCTTTTTGGACTGAGCGTTCAATAAGATTCTCAATTTCTAAAGGAGAAAGTTGTGTTTGTGTGTAATGATTCATCATAAGATGGTTTTTGAGGATTGAAACCGATCTCATTCACCTGTAATGATTGATTTACATCAAAACAGGTGAATTACTTTACGATGAATAACTAATAGAGAATAGAAACTATTAAGTCAACTGCTGCAAATATCTTACAATATTTTGAATTGGCCTAATAAAATGCAATTTAATTTAGATGTAACTATCTGATTATAAATATATTAAATATAATAATTGCAATATTTTTATTGCTATTATTATAATAAATATTTAGGTGTTTTTAATCTGATACGAGTACATTGTCTCCCAGACTTCTGAATAATGATCAACCTTATTTACCTGATCTTTATTTTTGCTTATACTGTCTTTAAAATTTGAATAATCAACAGTGTTACTGATACTCAACATTAACATTGAGAAGTGATTTTGACTGATGAAAATTCTATAATGATAGTCGGCCTTCTTATCGCAATGAATTTCGTATTCACTTAGATATTTAAAATTTGATATTAAGTTAACTAAGTCCTTTTTTCTCCTTGCTCTACATTTATAGTGAGCTGAATTAGAATCCTTTACAATTGAATAAAATCCGTATTTAGTAAATAGCCACATATATTTTTTATTGATTATTTAAAGTTTCTACTATGATTTTTCGAATATCAATAATCGTGCAACCTCTTTTATGAAAACACCTATTTTTATTATATATTGATGGGCAATTACCTTTGAAAAGGTTATGAAAAGGAATGGATTTTGGAAAGAAACTGTGAATCCGTCATCGATTCCGTCACCGAAAAATCAAAAGACCATCGAGAATATTGATTCTACGATGGTCTTCGAAAACTTGGGTGGGCCCACTTGGAATCGAACCAAGCACCCACAGATTATGAGTCTGTTGCTCTAACCGAATGAGCTATAGGCCCAATTACTTTCGTAATTTGAGAATGCGAAATTATATATTTGTAGCCAATTAACAAACACTATTCGTATTTATTATGCTAATCGAGTCAAATAAATATAAAAATATCATTTTTGATCTTGGTGCGGTTATCATAAATATTGACCATTCGCTAACGTCAAAAGCTTTTAATGATTTTGGCTTGGACCTTAGTGATCCAATGTTTCAAAAAGTTCAACAGCAGCTTTTTGATTCTTATGAAAAAGGGGAAATGGCTTCACAGGATTTTAGAATAAAAATAAAATCTTATTTTAAAAAAGCTTTAAATGATATTGAATTTGATATGGCTTGGAATGCCATGTTGCTGAATCTTCCTATAGAAAGACTTGGCTTATTGCAACAATTAAAAACAAGATATCGTACTTTTTTATTAAGCAATACTAACGAAATACATTTTCAGTGGATTGTGAAATATTTAGAGGATCATTATAAAATAAATGACCTTTCTAGTTTTTTTGAAAAATCATATTTGTCTTATAAACTTGGAATGAGAAAGCCTGATGCAGAGATTTTTAATCTGGTTTTAAAAGCAAATAACCTAGATCCGACAAAAACTTTATTTATTGATGATTCAGAATCCAATATAGAGGGTGCACAAAAATTAGGCATTGCAACCTATTGGTTAGATGTAAATAAAGAAAGTATTTTGGATTTGTTTTAAAAAGCGAGAAGTATATTCTAAATTAAGGTCAGAATTAATTTGTGTGTAGATACTAATTTATCATAATTTTATTTCCTGACACAACTCAATCAAAACACCATTAGTGCCTTTCGGGTGTAAAAAACAAATTAGTTTATTGTCGGCTCCTTTTTTAGGTTGTTCAGAAAGTAAAGTAAATCCTTCGTTTTGTAAACGCTTCATTTCCGAGCAAATATCTGCAACTTCAAATGCAATATGATGTATTCCTTCGCCTTTTTTTTCAATAAATTTCGCAATAGCGCTATCAGGTTTAGTTGCTTCAAGTAATTCAATTTTACTGTCACCCATCATAAAAAAAGAAGTTGAAACGCCTTCTGTTTCCACCTTTTCAAGCTTATAAGGTTCTTTCCCAAAAAGCTTTGAAAACAAGTCGTTTGATTGGCTTAGATCTTTAACGGCAATTCCAATGTGTTCTATTTTTAACATGTCGACTATTTTAAAATTACCACAAAAAATAATCCCGATTTTTTGGATCGGGATTATTTTAAATTTTTATCATTCAGTATGAATTCGAAAGATTATTTTTTAATAAACTCTCCCATTTTATTATCGTAGTTTAAATAATATGCCCCTTTGGTAAGGTTAGAAGCATCAACAGTAGAGGCGAATCCACGTTTCACAATGTTACCAAACTGATCATAAATTTCAAACATAGTTTCTATTGGTGTGCTACCAGTGAAGAATGAAATTTCTTTTGAAACTTTTGCCGGACTGAAAGTAATTTCGGCAGTAGTAGACATGTAATCAATAGTTTTGGAAAGTTTTGGCTGTCCAGTATAATCAACCTGTTTTACGCGATATTGATTTTTTCCTGAATGGGGAGCTACTTTGAAAGAATAATTATTTACATCAGGTGTTCCTAATCCTTCTACTTCACCAACTTTTACCCATTTATTCCAGCGGAATTGTTCAATTGTGTAAGTAAGTTTACCAGTTTCACCTTTTGTTGACCATTTAAAAGTAAGGTCTTTTTCAACGGACATAGAAACAATTTCAAAAGTGCTTTTAGGTTTCAAAACCTCAGGATTCAACACTTTTGGTTTGCAATCATCTTTGTGAGTTATTTTTACTTCTACTTTATCGCCAATCTTTAATTGTAAATTTCTAAAATCGATTTCAAATGCACTAGATGCAATCTCGTCAGTTGTAACATTTCCATTAACAGTTACATTTTGTACACAAAATCCAACTCCTGAACCAGCAAAAGGGTTTTGAATATAAAGATTTTTTCCTTGATAGTTTCCCTCCAACACAATTACCCCGACTGAAAATCCGGATGTTGAAACAATTAAACTAAGTATAGCAAAAAGTATTTTTTTCATTTTCTAAATTATGTAAAAAACAAGTCCAATTAATTCCGGTCGCTTATTTTCGAACGCAATATTATAATCTTATTTATCAATTTCAAAATAAAAATTCATTATTTTTAAATTGAACCCCAAAATTAAACAAATTTATCTAACAAAAACTATACTTCGTAAATTCCTGTCTTTTTCTCCTAATTTTTTGCTATATTAAGATTTTTAGGGTTAGGAATGAGCATATTTTACATATTTATTTGCAATTTTGTTAAAGATGCAGTAATCTTGCATTTAATTTAAGACTAATTACTTTCATTCATATACATATGAAAAAATCATTGTTGATATTACTTCCGTTTGTGGTGCTTTATACATCATGTTCAAACCCAACCAATACCTCCGGTTCTGCAAGAGTTGCGAAGGGTGATAAGGTATATGGTGGTACGTTGCGAATTAATGAGACTGAAATGTATCAAACGCTCTACCCTGCAGCAATAACTGACATAGGGTCTGCGCATATTGCAAACCAAATATATGAAGGGTTAGTTAAATTTAACCCTAAAGACCTTTCAATTATCCCTTGTATCGCAGATAAATGGGAAATTGATGCAGCCGGAACAACCTATACTTTTCATTTGAAAAAAGGAGTTTTGTTTCAAGATAATGAGTGTTTCCCTGATGGTAAAGGCAGAGAAGTGAAAGCTTCTGACTTTAAATATTCTTTTGAATTATTATGTACCGACAGTAAAGATAACTCAAACTTTGCTGCAACTTTTAAGGACAGAGTTGTTGGAGCCAATAAGTTTTTTGAAGTGAGTAAAGGAAAGCCAAACGGGGCAATTGAAGGTGTAAAAGTAATAGATGACAATACAATTTCAATCACAATAACAGCGCCTAGTTCATCCTTCTTATTTGCTCTTGCGTCACCAGCTACAACTGTAATTGCAAAGGAAGCTGTTGATAAATATGGTGTAGATATAAAAGTTGGAACTGGTCCATTTATTTTTGTTGAAAAATCAGGGGATGATAAAGTTGTTTTGAAACGTAATAATAATTACTATGGAATGGACTCTTTGGGTAACCAATTGCCATTTCTTGATTCTGTTGTAATAAGTTTTTTACCTACTAAAAAACAAGAATTGGATAATTTTCAAAATGGAGACTTAGCAATGATAATTGGTCTTCCATCAGAATCTATTAAAGATTTAGTTGAAAGCCAAATAGGTAATTTTCAAAACAAGCCACCGAAATATATTTTGGAGCGTTCTCCTGAAATGGCTAGTCAATATTATGAATTTAATTTAACCAAGGAACCGTTTAATAATGTTAAAGTGCGTAAAGCATTTTCATACGCTATCAATAGAAATAAAATTATTGAAGATGTTTTAAAGGGCGAAGCTTACGGTCCTGGAATAAATGGAATTTGTCCTCCTTCATTCAAAGGATACGATATCACTAAAGTAACAGGTTATGATTTTGATGCTGAAAAAGCAAAAAAATTGTTAGCTGAAGCAGGATATCCAAATGGAAAAGGATTTCCAAAGGTTAAAATTGAATTAAATAGTGGTGGTTCAAAAAATGCAAATGTTGTGTTAGAAATTCAGAAACAGTTGATGGATGTATTAAATGTTAATGTTGATTTTGAAGTTGTTCCGCAAAAGCAAAAATTAGAAGATGCTAAATATGCACGTGCAGAGATTTTCCGTGGAGCATGGATCGCAGATTTTCCTAGTCCAGAAAACTTTTTATGGATATTATACGGAGCAACAGTTCCTGCAGATATAGCTGAGCCCTCTTTCCCTAATGGACCTCGTTACAAAAACCCTGAATTTGATAAATTATTTGAGGCAGGAAAATCAGCAAAAACACTTGAAGAAAGCTATGATAATTTTATTAAAGCAGAACAAATAATGATGGACGATGCTCCTGTTATGGTGTTATGGTACGATGAAAATTATCGCTTAGTGAAATCTAATGTTCATAATCTTTTTTCGAATCCAATGCGCTATAGGGATTATTCGTTGGTGTATTTAAAAGACATAACTCCACCTGCTTCTGCAGAAAAAAAAGAGGAGGAGAAAAAATAGTTTCGATTTTTTAAAAAATTAAAACCCTGTCAATTGTATTTGCAATGTCAGGGTTTTATTTTTTAACAAAAATTACTTTTAAAAAATAGCGAAGGAGTGATGCAGAAAAATTATTATATCATATTAGGAGTAAATAATTCAGCCACTTTTGATGAGATAAAAACTGCATATAGAACTCTTGCAAAAAAATATCATCCAGATAAAAACCAGGGTAATAAGTCGGCTGAAGAGTATTTCAAAGAAATACAACAAGCATATGCTGTATTATCAAATGCTGAGAAACGAAAAAAATATGATCTAAAATTTTCATATACTCATACATATGCCAATTCAAGGGCATCATCTGCAAGTAGGCCAAATCAATATACACAACAACAATCAAAACAAGGAGCTGGAGCTAAACAGAATCAATATGTTCCTCAAAAATTTGATTATACAGAAAGTTGGCAGATTCTGGTAAGTGTCGGGCTTGCTTTGTTATTGCTTTACTTTATTATTTCATACAATACTAAAACCGAGGTTCCTCAACAAGCTGTAGCCGCTGAAGATACTGTACACCAATCAACTAAGGTTGCAAAGGAAGAGGTGCAGGAAGAAATTATTTCCGATTCGCCATACAGTATTTTTTTTGGAGAAGAGGTGTACGATACAGAAAGCAAAAATAATATAGTGCTTCACAATAGTGACGAAAGCGAAGTTATTGTTTGTTTGGTTCAAGGTGCAAGTCCGAATAAAACAATTCGAAATCAATATCTTCAGTGGGGTGCTACATTTAAACTGAATAACATTCCTGATGGGAATTATTTTTTAAAAATTTACTTCGGGACCAAATGGGATACGAAAAAATCTTTTTTTAATAATAAAATAAAAGGCGGATTTTCGAAAGAAATGGGTTTTGTTAAATTGAATTCAGGAAAGGAGATTTTAAAATTTAAACAAGAAAAAGTTGGCAATACAGTTTCTTTCGATACGTTTGACGTTACACTAAATCCCAGTCAGGTAAATCAAACCCAAAAAATTTCTGCTGAAGAGTTTTTTCAGTAGGGAAACATAAAACATTTTGTTTCTCAAACAGAGAAACGGCCTTAAAAATTCGGCTTGTAATATTTGTAATTTAAACGCACAAAATCCTAACTGGTCTTGCCATGGGAATAATCTGA
>CAIXIP010000206.1 GCA_903919535.1 uncultured Bacteroidota bacterium
CAAAATTATGCTGAGGCTTTCTTATAAATTAAAATTCATTTTAAAACTGTTTCACTACTTTTCTGATAATAGAAACACATTCCATAACTTGATCTTCGGTAATAACCAAAGGAGGCGCAAATCGGATAGTATCACCATGAGTTGGTTTTGCTAACAAACCATTTTTCATTAGTTCGACACAAACATCCCAAGCAGTTTTTCCATTACGTTCATTTATTACCATTGCACAGAATAAACCTTTTCCACGAACAGTTTTTACCAACTCAGGAAATGATGCTTGTATTGCTTTTAATTCTTTTAATAATAATTTCCCTAAACGTTCTGAATTTTCAGATAATTGTTCTTCTTTTAAAACCGTAAGAGCAGCAATTCCAACTTTACATGCAATTGGGTTTCCACCATAAGTAGAACCATGTTGTCCGGGTTTAATACAAAGCATAATTTCATCGTTTGCCAAAACTGCCGAAACAGGGAATGTACCACCAGAAAGAGCTTTTCCTAAAATTAAAATATCAGGATGAACACCATCATGGTCACATGCCAAAATTTTCCCTGTACGTCCTAACCCTGATTGTATCTCATCAGCAATAAATAAAACATTATTTGCTTTACATAGATCATAACATTTTTTAAGATATCCTTCATCTGGCACAACAACTCCTGCTTCTCCTTGCACCGGCTCAATTAAGAACCCTGCAACTGTTTTATCTTTCAAAAGTTCAGCTAATGCTTCTGCATTATTGTATTCAACAGAAACTATTCCCGGAGTAAATGGTCCAAAGTTTTTACGTGCATCAGCATCGTTACTCGCTGAAATAATACTGATTGTGCGGCCATGAAAATTATTTTTACAAACAATTATCTTCGCTTCATTTTCAGGAACACCTTTTTTCTCATAAGCCCATTTACGTGCTAATTTTAATGCTGTTTCAACACCTTCGGCACCAGTATTCATTGGCAATACTTTATCAAAACCAAAATAAGAAGTGATAAATTTTTCATATTCACCTAATGAATCATTATAAAACGCACGTGAAGTAAGTGTTAATTTTTGTGCTTGCTCTATCAATGCAGCAACTATTTTAGGGTGACAATGCCCTTGATTAACCGCACTGTATGCCGCTAAAAAGTCAAAATACTGTTTACCATTTACATCCCAAACAAACACTCCTTCGCCACGCTCTAATACCACAGGTAATGGGTGATAATTATGAGCTCCGTATTTATCTTCTAATTCAATTGCTTTCTGTGCAGTAATTTTGTTTGTCATGATAGATTCCATCGTAAAAATATTTTATAGGTTCCAAATTTAAGAAATTTTATCCAAATTTATCTCCTAAAAAGCTAAAACAGCTTTATTTTCAGCCTAAACGAGGCTTTTATGTGTTGAAAATAGTGGCACTTTCAATTTCAAATGCGCGAAACATTTGTCTTCATTATTCAAAAGGCTTTTATTAAATTTGTCAGTTATGAGAAAATTTAATAAAAAACCATTACCAATTCTTGAAAATGTGAGTGTTATTGATGCCAGTTCTGACGGGCAATCAATAGCAAAGACGGATGAATACGTTATTTTCATTAAAGGGGCCGTACCCGGAGATGTGGTAGATGTGCAAATTACACGTAAAAAAAGCAAGTATCGAGAGGCAACAGTTATCAATATAAAAGAAAGATCAGCAAAACGTACAGAAGAACTATGCAGCCATTTCGGAACATGTGGAGGTTGTAAATGGCAAAACATGGATTATCAGTGGCAGCTTTTTTACAAACAAAAACAAGTAAGTGATGCATTAACACGTTTGGCAAAAATTGAACTTCCGGAGATACAAAAGATCCTGCCATCACAAAAAATATATTATTATAGAAACAAATTAGAATTTACTTTTTCGAATAAACGTTGGCTTACAACCGAACAGATAAATGATAAAAGTATTTTATTTGGTGAAGCTCAAGGCGAAACAAGTAGAAACGCA
>CAIXIP010000207.1 GCA_903919535.1 uncultured Bacteroidota bacterium
GGTTAGACTATTATGATGCCACAAAGACAAGGCATTGAAAGGCAAGCACTTGAAAAACATACAGCAACTTATTTTTCCATTGTTTGGAAAAAATAAGTTGCTGAGGATACCAAATCAACGGACAATTCATATTCATTCACTGTCATAGCAAATGCTTTACCCTTTTCCATTTTTTGGAAAAACGAAATGCTGTGGATATTTAGGCAACGAACAATGGAAATTCAGTAGCAATCATAGCTATGTGCTACACCCTACAGGTTGAATTTGTCGACATTTTTAACGATTTTCGTAGCCTTTAAATCAAACCTTTTGTACAGTTAAGGTTTTTATTCAGAAAATGCGGGAATTTTAATAATTACATTTAAAGTTTCAAATTGAATAAGCTTAGAAGACGTCCTTTTTCTACCCGGCACATGAACAATAATTAATATTTTTTTAATCGCTTTCCAACCTTTTCCAATTTGTTATCATCTAAATGGATATAAACAAATGTTTTTTTGAGGAAACAAGAAGTTTTCCTAATTGTATTTATTTCTATGTGAAGCAATAAACAATTTTTCTCTCTCTATGTAAAAGAGGCTGCCTAATTAGGCAGTCTCTTTTTGTTTACGAATCGGTGCTGACTTGCACTCTGTTAATTAATAAAATCAAAAAAAAAAAATGTGACTTAGGCTTGATATAGTATCTTATCGGGGGCACTTCAATTATGTAATAACCATGGCTGTGTTTATTTTTATTGAAAACAGTCCCCCGATAATCTGATACTTATATTGAATTCTATTAAGACTTCAAAAATACTAATATATTTGGTGTGTTTTTACTAAATATATTAGCAATACTAAAAATAGCAATAAAAACGAATGATTCAGGGGCACTATTTTTTTCTTAAAACACTTTTTAAAAATATTCAGAACCAATAAAGAATAATTTTACGATCACTCTTTGAAAGTTCGGATGCAATACTTTTAACAAAAACAATTTTGCCCCCCCCTTTTTACCTACTAATATATTTAGTATATTTGCACTAAACATATTAGCAATGACAAAATTCGCCAAAAACATCAGGGTTTTGAGGAACTTAAAAAAGTTATCACAAGACCAATTATCTACCGAAATGAGTATTCAACGGTCAAGATTAGGTTCTTACGAAGAAGGAAGAGCCGAGCCTCCTTATGATTTGTTAGTGAAATTTTCTGACTATTTTCATGTAGCGGTGGATGCATTAGTAAGAGGCGACCTCTCAAAAACAGACCCTGATGCATTAATGAAAATAGGAAAGAATAGGATATTATTTCCTGTGATGGTTGATAAGGATAACAATGATATCATAGAAGTTGTTCCCTACAAAGCTTCTGCGGGCTATTTAAATGGATATGCTGATCCTGAATTTGTTCAGAATTTGCCAATCATGAACTTGCCCTTTAAAATTGTGGGTAAACATAGGGCTTTTGCAATAAAAGGAGATTCTATGCCTCCATTAAAGGATGGTTCTACCGTTGTCGGAAAATATGTTGAATCGTTGAAGGAAATTAAAGATGGGCAAACCTATATTGTTATAACAAAAAACGATGGCATCGTTTATAAACGACTGTACAGAGAAAACAAAAAAACTGCAGATGTATTTATCTTCCAATCAGATAATCCTGCATACTCCCCTTATCCTGTTATGTCAGAAGACATTCTTGAAGTATGGGATTTTGTTTGCAGTATAAATATTGGAGAATTTAAACCCCAAGAAATAAATGTGGATAGTATGATTCGTTTTTTACAATCATACAGGGTGGAAATGGGAAAATAAAAATGTTTGCGATCATCGACATAGAAACCTGTGGAGGAAAATTCGAATTCCGTAAAGGAAGAATCATCGAAATTTCTATTTTAATACACGATGGATTAAGTGTAGTCGAAAAATTTACTACACTCATTAATCCCGAATGTTATATATCGCCTTTCTTCAGAGGACTCACAGGCATAAGCAATGAAATGGTGGAAGATGCACCAAAGTTTCATGAAGTCGCAAAAAAAATCCATGACCTAACTGAAAATAAAATTTTTGTTGCTCACAATGTTGGTTTCGATTACGGATTTGTGAAAGAAGAGTTTGCTTCATTAGGATTTAAATACAAACGCGACACATTGTGTACCGTTCGTTTAAGTAGAAAATTAATTCCAGGAAAAAAATCATATAGCCTCGGCAACCTTTGCGAATCATTAGGAATAGAAAACAAAGCAAGACACCGTGCCGAAGGAGATGCCGTAGCAACAGCAAAATTATTCGATATTTTAATGCAAATTAAAAGCGACCATCCTCAATACAAAACAAAAGGTGTTGATGAATTAATGGTTCGCAGAATTGATAAAATAAAAAAATATATCCTTGATAAACTTCCTGAAGAATGTGGCGTGTATTATTTCTTAGATCAGGAACAAAATATTATCTACATCGGCAAAAGCACTAATATGTATAGTCGTGCTATGAGTCATTTTAATACCAAAGAACAAAAAGGTAAAAAAATGCTTAACGAATTATACAATGTAGATTTTATAAAAACAGGAAGTGAATTGATCGCATTATTATTGGAATCGGAAGAAATAAAAAAACATAAACCTAAATTTAATAAACGTAGAAAGGCTGAATCATTCACTCACACTATTGATTGGTTTATGGACGATAAAGGAATAGTAAATTTCAAAATTGTTGAATACAACCTCGCTGAAAATGCACTAATGAGTTTTACTACTTACTTTTCTGCCAGAGAACGACTTGAAAGCCTGCTTGATGAAAACGTTTTATGTTTACGTTATTGCGGATTAACGGACAGAGAAGCAATCTGCTTTAACCATCAAATTAAAAAATGTAATGGAATTTGTGCAGAAGAGGAAGAAATTGAAATTTACAATAAACGTGCAAATGAAATTTTTAAAAATTACATTTTTGAGCATCCAAATTTTGCAATTATAGACAAAGGAAGATCAACCGGTGAACGTTCATTGATACTTATCGAAAACGGGAAATTCAGCGGCTTTGGTTATTTTGATGAATACGCCCAGCTAAATTCAAGTGAAGATTTTAAAAATATAATAAAGCCAATAAATTACTATCCTGACGCAGATGATCTGGTGAAAGGTTGGTTGAAGCAAAACTATAAAACAAAGAGAATTATTCTGTAACCACATTGAACAGAATATGATTGAGAATTGAATGAATTTTAAAATAGCAAGACGATTATTTTGTAAGGCAACAAACAAAAACTCCAGCAAAGTGAGATAGGCAAAACATATCGAATAATATTAAAAATATAATTAGCAGTAAACATAAACTCAAAAAATAAAAACCAGATGGATTCAACACAAAATAAAATGACAGTAGAAATATGGAGTGATGTAATGTGTCCATTCTGCTACATCGGCAAACGAAAATTTGAAGCAGCTTTAGTTGAGTTTCCAAATAGGGATAATATTCAGTTAGTTTGGAAAAGTTTTCAACTTGCTCCAGAAATGAAAACAGATACAACTAAAAGTATTCACGAATATCTTTCAGAGCATAAAGGATTTAGTTTGCAAGAAGCAAAACAAATGAACGACCATGTAACTCAATTGGCTTCTGAAGTTGGTTTGATTTATAATTTTGATAAATCAATAGTGGCAAATTCTTTCAATGCACATCGTTTTACTCATTTTGCAAAACAAAATGGCAAACAAAACGAAGCAGAAGAAAAACTATTTCAAGCCTATTTTACAGAAGGTAAAAACATTGATAATTACTCAACTTTAATTCAACTAGGTGCTGAAATAGGCCTTGACACTACTGCTCTTAAAACAGTTTTAGAAAGCGAAATGTACGCAGATGAAGTGAAACAAGACGTGTATGAAGCAAAACAAGTAGGTGTTCGTGGTGTTCCTTTTTTTGTGTTTAACCGAAAATATGCTGTATCAGGCGCACAGGAAAGTCAATTGTTTTTACAAACGCTAGAAAAATCATTTACCGAATTTCAAAAATCTTGAAAGTAAATTCCAAAAATTTTATAAAACTTAATAAGTTAAAGGTTGGATTTGACATCCAGCCTGACAAATATTAATTTCAATTCCGGCTCTAAGCCGTGTAATAATCAAATTGGCAACACACTTTATATTGACAAAAACCTCCAATAAAAGCCTCAAAATCTGAATCCTAGAGGAGTATTATCTAACCCCAAAGCCCTTTTTAGAGGACTTTTGGGTTTTGCAACCTATGGATTGTATTTATCAAACATTTTAAATGATGTTAATAGATGTTAAAAACTATTTCAATAATTAAATAACTCATTCAGTAAATCGAATTTCTTTATTCAGAAAAAATGATTTTAGAATAATATAACGCTGGAATTGTAAGAGATTATTTGTGAGAAAAATTAACGAAACAATATTACATTTGTTTAAGACCATATTCACAACAATAATTGATACCATATTAAATGGAAACTGAAAATAATCTTCCTGTACTAAACTCAGAAGAAATACGCGTATTGGGAACTCTAATAGAAAAATGTAAAACAACACCCGACTATTACCCCATGACATTGAATTCTCTGACTGCCGCCTGCAATCAGAAAACTTCGCGCAAGCCAGTGACTCAGTATGATGAAGAAACGATTGTGATGGCGTTGGACTCACTAAGAAAAATGGGGTTTACATCCACAGCAACTGGTGGCACAAGTCGTTCTGTAAAATACAAACATAACTTCACTCTTGTCTATCAACTCACATCAGCCGAATTATCTGTAATCGCATTGTTGTTCTTAAGAGGTCCACAAACGGTCGGTGAATTGAATACTAATTCTGCAAGATTGTATGAATTCGAATCGCTGGAAGAAGTAATTCTAGTATTAGATAAACTTTCTCATGCTGACACACCTTTTGTTAAACAGCTCCCAAAGCGTCATGGACAAAAGGAAGCGAGGTTTACCCATTTATTTGGAGAACCGATTGAATTTGAAGAAGAAGATTTACCTGAAGAACCTGCCCGAAAAAATGTTAACGAATTGGAAGCGAGATTATCGATTGTTGAAAGTGAATTAGCATCAGTGAAGGAATCGCTTGCAAAGCTGATGAAAGAACTTATGGGATAACTTTGAAAACTTAGCCGAAAATTTCACTACGTGAGAAAGCGCTGACCGAAAAAAATTGCCATCCATTTAAATAGCTTAAGACCATAAATTTTAAAGATTATTTTACAGTTTATAAGATAGGTCGGAAATTAGAAATCTTCTGGAACCAAGGAAGTGAATTTCCAAATAATAAGAAACATCTAGTATTGATTTATTAAAATGGTTTTTAATGGAAAAATGTTTGTCCTGAGTTTGACCTACTATAAAATGATTTTTCTTAAAACGAAGAGAGACAAGCTAAAAGCATTTATCTCTATGTACACTCCATGTTTGATTTATCGAACTTTTTAAGCGATTTTAATAGAATGAAAATAATGCTAAAGACAATTTTAAAATCGAGTTAACTAGAAATTTTAATCCCAATTACAAGCATATCATCCACTTGTTCAAGATTCCCCTTCCATTCTTCAAATCGTTGATTTAACATTTCTGATTGTTCTACCGGAGATAAAATTGAAATAGAAACGAGTAGCTCATCTAATTGCTTGTATTTGAATTTTTTTCCTTTCGGCCCACCGAACTGATCAGCATAACCATCAGTATATAAATACAGGCAATCGCCTTTTTCAACATCTATATTTCGTAAACTAAATGGAGCAAGATTTTCACCCTTCCCAACTGGCATTTTATCCGCTTCAAGTGAAATCAAGGTTCCATTTTTAATAATTGCCGGTGAATTGTTCGCTGCTGCGTAAGTAATCTTATCCCCTTCAATGCACACAAGTATTGCATCCATTCCATCCTGTCCTCCATCCATATTTTCAATTAATCGTTTACGAACATGATTTAATATTGCATTGGGCTCAAAAATATTTTTTTCATTTACAGCCTCATTTAAAAAGGAGATGTTTAACAAACTCATAAATGCTCCTGGCACGCCATGACCCGTGCTGTCGCATGCGGCAATATAAAACTTATTATCACGCTTTGTCGCCCAATAGAAATCACCACTAACTATATCTTTCGGTTTAAACAAAACAAAATGTTTAGGCAAGTTAGTATCCAGCAATTGTTTATTGGCAAGTAAGGTGTATTGAATACGTTTTGCATAGGTAATGCTATCAACAATCTCTTTCTGATGTTCTTCCACTAAAAGTTTCTGATGTTCCACAGTTTCCTTTTGTTGGGAGATTTCATCTCGTTGTAATTCTATTACTTTTTTTGCTTTTTTACTTTGTTGTAAACCTCTAAAAATGACAATGGCAATAACTCCTATCGCCATTGCTAAAGCAGCCAAAAACGATAGAAATAGTTGTTGTCTTTTATTATCTGCTAAAGCCACGGCATCCTTCTTATCCTGTTCTGCTTTGGTGGCAGCTTCTTTCTTTTCAAAATCATAGGTCATCTGGCTTTGAATTGTTTTCTTTTTGGTTTCTTCGTTATCAATGCTATCGCTGTATAGGACATAAAGTTTGTGATTTTCGTAGGCGCCTTTATAATTCTCTCTTGAACTATCCAGTTCAGTCAAACTACTATAGATCTCTCTCAAATATTCTTTATACCCAATCATCTTTGATAATTCTTTGGCCTTATTAAGATACTCTTCCGCTTCTTTGTACTTTTTTTGTTTGGTAAACACACCGCCAATATTTGTATACGATGAGGCTATTCCAGCTTTGTTGCCTATTGCTTTTTTAATTTTTAAAGAAGCCATATAATTGATTAACGCCTCCTGATAATTACCAAGAGAGTAATACACTGTTCCAATATTATTGTAGGAATAAGCAATGCCTTTTCTGTCGTTAATAGATTGCCTGATCTTTAATGCAGCAAAATGGTTTTTCAATGCTTCAGAATAATTACCCTGATCAGAATAAACACTCCCAATATTATTGTAGGTAGCTGCCATACCCTTTTTATCATCTATTTTTTCTTTTATTTTCAAAGAAGAAAAATAATGTTTCAATGCTTCCGGATAATTCCCCTGATGCATATAGATAAGTCCGATATTATTGTAAGAATCGGCAATGCCATAACTGTCGTTTAATTTTTCCCTTATCTTCAATGATAAAAAATAATTTTTTAAGGCTTCCGGGTAATTACCTTGAGCATCGAGAACAAGTCCTATATTACCAAAAGAAATGGCAATGTTTTTTTTGTCGCCAATTTCTTCTCTTATTTTCAAGCATGTGCCATAATTCTTTACTGCCTCTGGATAGTTGCCTTGGTAATAATACACAGCCCCAATAGTATTTAAGGATACCGCTTCCGTTTTTTTTATTGTTTGTTTAATTTTTGGATCAGTTGATACTTTGTCTAAAATAGTTGCCAACGTCAAAGAAGAATTAGCGTAATACATAGAACTATCGTAATTACCTACACCTACATGTTCTCCTGCGAGTTTATTTAAATGATTTAATTTGTTAGTATCGGCCATATCTGTTTTCAGAAGTGTCAGGAGAGAGTCAATTTTATTCCTTTGAGAATAACTGTTAAGAGAGAATACTAAAATAAACCAGTAATAAAGCTGAAAATGTTTTTTCATAAAACTAATGTACAACTATTTTATAAATAGAAATTCCTTGACAAGGGATTTGAAGTTTTGATTTATTTTTTAACAGTATTGAAGTTTAAGATTCTATTTTATTGCATATCAGCGTATAAGTCGGTTTGGGAATAGTTGTACTTTCATAAATATTGAAAGGGCCTATTTCAACAAAAATGATAATGACTGTATTATGTATGCAAATTGGACTTCCAAAAAAAAAGAGATAAAAGCTAAAAAGAGCGATTAGAATTCTCATGAACTCTCGCAATTGGAAATCGATCTTTTAATTCAAAAGCAAGGCGAAAATTTTGTCTAATAAATTTTTATGAAAATATTTTTATTTATTCATCTCCACCTTCAGGATCAAATACTAGATAACATGCCTCTAAATAGTACCAAATATTAACGAGGGTATAATTAATAAAAGAGCCTTTTTCATAAAATTATAATTTGAAATTTCATTAAAATATCGCACCCAGCAATAAGGGGGCATCAACAAATCATCAACAGGCGGTTCTGTCCATTTTTTTCCTTTGGCGCTCGGTGAAGACAAGGAGAGACTCTACTTTCAGGATGATCAACTGCCAACCTCCACAAGTTGCCGAGGCCTAAGCTGATTGGGCGAGCCTCTGGTTTTGGTAGATAATGTAGATCAAAGAAATGTTCACTTAAAAATGATTCAAATCCTTCATCCGCTCCATGATATATTTTTTTGAGTTCATCACGTATTTCGGGAACGAGCACTTTTTGTTTAGCTTGTGAATTTGGCAATATTTCACTCGACTCCCCATAGTAAGTGCATAAAAAGGTATCGATTGCTATCGGAGAGCGATCTACATGAAAAGAATAAACATCGGTTGGGAAAAACGGGTGGGTATCATCTCTATCATAATACTTGATCAGATTTAGGATTGGAGACGCGCCATGAGCTTCCAACAACTTCAAGTCATTTAAAAGGAATTCACGCGCAAGCTGCCCCAGTTCACTCAACTGAAGTTCAAAAAGTTCATGTTCATCAAGCGCAGTTATATTTCCATTTAGCTCTATCCTATTAGCAATCTCAGAAAAATCACCTGTTAGTTTACGGGTCCAGCAAATAGCATTAATTTCTTTGTGAAAAGGCGTGGAAACAAGGTCATGAAAATTCGTGACATAGTGAATTTGATTTGCAGTTCGAGATAAATCTATCATAAGGGCTAATATAAGACATAAAATCTTTTAAAGAAGTATAAAAAAATTTGAGCTTGGAAACACGCAAAAATATTTTTTCTACAGATTCAAAAAAGTAATTTCTTGAATTATCAATGTTGATTTAGTTAAAGGGAAATGAACAGAAGCTAAAAACATCAGATTTCACACCTAAACTGCATACCTGACGAAAAAAATTGGGATAAAAAGAAGAGAGACAAGCTAAAAAGCTTGTCTCTCTCTGTACCCCCCTTCCAGACCAAATATGAACGAGATCCTTGAAGATACAAGGGACTTTGCTCGGATTTGGGACTTGTACGGACATCTCCTAAACGAGGCTTGATTTTCTTTTGAAAATTTCATATAGAATCATAAGGCGTTGTTATAAGGTCAAAAGGACAAGACAATTAGTTAATAAAAGAGCGAACGGGTTTATCGTTCGCTCTTTTTAAAA
>CAIXIP010000208.1 GCA_903919535.1 uncultured Bacteroidota bacterium
CAAAATGGTATCATTCTGCGAATAGATTAATGATATCTTAATCAAAAATAAAATTATAATCAAAGTCGTTCTATTTCTTTTTAGGTTCATTTCCAATAAGCTTAAATTTTTTCAAAGGGAATGTTCCCAAAACCTTATTTGAGTTATATATAGTAACTTGATTATCTCTTGGTGCTAGAATTAAAGAATATTTACCTTTAAGTGTTCCGCTTTTCTCCGCATCTTTTTGAACACGGTAATCGCCACCACCCTTTTTCCCACCGGGAATCCCTGATGGGCCTGGCCCACCAATTGTATATGAACCATCTGGCTTCTTTTCAGTTTGTACATTTGGATGAACATGGTATGTCCCAGATACTTCAACACCTTCAGCCTCAGAAGGGACTTTAGCATCAAACGGATCCACATTTGCAAGTTCACCCTTATTCAAATCTGTTGTTGGCCCTGGTTTAGCTTCAACTACAGTTTCAACACCGTTTTTATTTCCCCATACTCCACCTTCTTCATGAGAAACGCCTTCATTTGGTCTGTTTTTTTCATCAGCTACAACCCTAACAACTGATTCGTACATCTTGGCTCTTGATGCAGCTGACGGTAATTCAATAATGTTTTCATCATTTGGAGCATCAGTAACAAGCAACCCTTTTCTAGTCTCTTTGCGCATTTGTCTGACAATTTGCTTACTTGTAACAACTGCTATTCGCCCATCATCACAACCATCAGTGCCTACTTTCTTCCCTCTTTCACTATAATAATCTAAATTTCCATTCGGGTCAATATTTATAATAGGATTATTAGACATTGAATTGTATGGATTAATCCAAGGCACCTTTTTCGATTCAGGGTCAATACTAAGCCACCTGCCTAGCCGTGTATCAAGAATTCTATTTTCAGTAGTATAGCTATTCCCATTGCCTTTAACCTCATCATCTTTTTCTGAGCCTTGGTATCCATAACGTGAATTTTTGAAGTCCTCGAAAACCCTTGATTTTATTATAGTTCCGAATGTGGACTCGAAACAGGCTGTTTTTCAAAGAACTTTTTTAATTAAATTTCCCACAAAACAAAGGCTTAATCAACCCAATGTTTTTTATACTTTTATTATCACATATTTTAAAATTAAAATTTAGAGTCAATTAATCTTTTCAGTCCATATTATTTTTTAACCGTTTGTACCATTCAGGAGTTACAACCTTCTTTTTATAAGAATAAGCCCACCGACCAATTTTACGATTACCTTGAATATCAATAGTATCATGTTGAACACAATTCGTATCTCTAATACTCATTTCTTCCGGTAAATTAGGCAACTTGCAATTATTATTATCCGTCCAGTAAAATAATGGCGAATAGTATCCTCCTAAATAACTTTCAGAAGCATTAGGATAAATAAACTTTATAATAAATTTATTTGCTTTTTTATTTTTTACGATATACTTGTTTGACGCATAACACAATATATGAGAAGTATAAAACATAAAATTATTAATTTTCTGTGTTTTTGGTTTAAATGAAAACAAAGATGTCTTTACAATATCATGAACAGAATCATTTAGCGCTATATAATAAACGCTATAATTTTCTGTTTTACCATAGTCTTTTAAGAAATAAAATTGAACTGAGTCGTTATTAATGTCTTCAATTTCTTCCACTTCGATTTTAAGTTTTTCATATGGCTTGAAGCTGAAAATTAATTGTTTTTTATCTGACAAATATTCACACTTACCCTTGGAATAAAATAAATTATTTTCAAATTCAGATAAAAACAAAACACTGTCTTTTGAAATCTCTATAACCTCTTTAGCACCCATTAAATCGCTTTTTGAATAATATTTCCCAATAAAGTGCATTTGGTTACAGGAGTAAACAAAAAATAAAATTGCTATTAATAAATATTTTGCCGGTTTTAACATTTGTTTACTTTGATGGAAGTTTATCGCTTGGGCTTACTTTAAAATCTTTAGTCTTTTCATATGTACTACTTTCAGATGGTTGCACATTTTTGTACCCAAGAAACTTCATCAATAACGAGATTAACAAATATTCATAACCATCCAAGGTTCGTTTGGGAGCACTCCTTTTATGGAGAACCTTCAGACGAAGATAAAAACCTCCGAGACAAAGTTGTGAAAAATTTCCCTAACGCACAATTTTATATATATGAACAAGGTGTTTCTTATGAGTTTACAAAAAAGAAATAAAATCTTTTTTTACTTAACCAAACTGCTATTAATCATTTATGTTTCCAATTTTTATGCCCAAGAAACAGAAAAAGTGATTGTGCC
>CAIXIP010000209.1 GCA_903919535.1 uncultured Bacteroidota bacterium
CTTACTTCAGGTGATTTTATTTCTCCAACAATTGATCTTTCTGCATATACTGCAGGAACTTTGCAAATGGACTTTTATCATATAAATACATCAGGTTCGGATGCATTAAATGTATATGTTTCTGATGATAATGGACTTACTTGGAGTGCAGCCCTTGCGCCATCTCCAATAATAAGTTCAGCTGCTTGGACATTAAAGACTGTTGTTCTTCCTGGTAATTCAGCTACAACAAAAATTAAATTCACTGCCACTAGTGATTATGGAACAACAGATATTGGAATTGATGAAATTCGTGTTTATGTTCCAGCAGCAGCAAATGGTGATCCAATAAACTTTACTGCAACCGCTGTTACACAAACAGGGATGACAATTGGCTGGACTGATAACTCTACGAATGAATCAAAATTTAGAGTTTATCGCTCAACCAATAATATTATATTTACTCAACAAGGAACAGATATCGCTTCTACAACAACTGCAGCGACAGGTGGTACTTACTCTCAAGTTCAAACTGGAACTAGCCCGGGCACAACATATTATTTCAAAATTGCTGCTGTTGCTGACCTTGAATCAAATTACTTGTTAGGTACCCAAGCAACTTTAGCTGGTGCGACATATTATTGGGTTGGTGCTACTGGAGGTTTATGGAGTTTAGCTTCTAATTGGAATACAATGGCTGATGGTTCAGGAACAACGAGAAGTGTTGTGGCTGCAACAGATGTATTAATTGTTGATGGTGCTGGTACTACTCCAGGAGTTGCTACTATGATTAGTGTTGATGTTGCAAGTTTTTCAATAGGGCAATTATTGATTACAAGTAATACTGCTTGTACTTTGCAGTCAAGCATTACTACAACGCGAACTATCACAATTACAGGTGGTCCTGGAGATGATTTTGTTGTTGAAAATGGAAGTACATTAAACTTAATTAATGCAACAAATGCAGTTGCATTTGCCTTTTCAGGAATCGGAAATACTGGAAATATTGCAGGCACTGTTAATTTTGCTGGATCTACCAGTAATACCTTGACAACTAGTGGAGGTACAGGAACTTTAGTAACTGTTCCTAGCACAGGTATTGTTAATTTAGGATTTACAGGAAACTCACTTGTCGGCACTGTTGCTTCATTATCTTTTGTTGATGGTTCGAATTGTAATTCAACAGGAGCAACAACTGGTGCGCCTCCAGTTCCATTAGCTACTTGGAGCGCAAATTCAAATCTAACAATTTCAGGCATCACAACTTCAACTACCGGTCCAACAAACAACGCTCAATCTTTTGGTAATGTTACATATAATTGTCCTGCAGCAACAGGAACAATGAGTTTTTGGGCAGCTACAACAACTGCTGTAGTTAAAGGTAATCTTAATATTAATGCAACTAATACCGGTAAATTTAGAGCATTAACTGGTGGTGCTATAACTATCAATGGAAACTTAAATGTTTCTGGCGGAACATTCGAAGTTGCTTCAACCTCGGGAATAGTTAACGTTTTAGGCAATGTAAATTTGAGTGGTGGAACTTTAGATATGACTTCAGGAACATCTACAGCAACTCTAAAAGTTACGGGAAATTTCCTTCAAACTGCAGGTACATTGGCTTTGTCTGGAACAAGTACAACAAGTTCCTTAGAGTTTAATGGTTTTTTAGCACAAACATTCACTCCTCTGACAGTATCAGCAACTTTGTTAAATGTTAAAATTAACAATCTTGCAGGAGTAAGTTTAGCAGCAAATTTGCCAATAAGAAATTTAACGGTTACTAGTGGAAGTTTAACAGGTGCAGGACTTTTATCATATAATGCAACAGCATCAACACTTTTGTATAATGCATCAAATTCCTTACAAACTGTCACTGCAACAGAGTTCCCATTAGTAAATGGGCCTCTGTCATTAACAATAAACAATACTACGCTTTCTCCAAACAATATTGTAAATATGCCTTTTTCTAGAAGTTTATCTGGAACTACTGGAGTGTTTACTTTAACAGCAGGTATTTTAAATAATTCAACGTATTTACTTTCAGTGCCAAATACAGCGGTTGCTGCAATAGTAGGTGGTTCTGCAACTTCTTACGTAAAAGGAGCAATAGCAAGAAATTTACCCGCTAGTTATGTTACTGTATCTAATTACAATTTCCCTGTTGGAAAAGGAACCTTTAATCCATTTGCTTTAGTTAATCCAACTACAAATGCTGGTGGAACTGTTACTGTTCAGGCAGAAGTTTTTGATGCTAATTGTGGTGGTACAGCAGGTACTTTAATGGGTACTCTTAATTCCAATAGATATTGGGCTGCATCCACAACAGCTGGTGCTGCTAATCTAATTGGTTCATTGATCCAATTAAATGATGCTCCTGCTGGTGCTGATGGTATTGCCGCAAGTGCAACTTTAGCAGGAGCGTATAATCTTGTAGGTGGAACAGCAATTACTTCTACAGCTACATCATTAACATCAACTGCTCCAGCAGCAACTACGTTACCTGGTTATTTTGTAATGGGTAACAAAGCTGCTGCAACATTAACAAACTTGTTAATTACTCCTTCTGGAAATCAATGTACAAACATTGCACGTACGGTTACTGTTACTGCTACTCCTGGTGGAGGTGCTGTAACTGGAGTGGTGATAAATTATAGTGTTAATGGAACTGCTCAAGCGGCTATTGTAATGACAAATATCCCTGCCACAAATGATTGGACAGGAGTTATTCCAACTGTTACACCTACAAATGCAAATGTAATTTGGAGTGTAACTGCTACTGATGCAAACTTATTAACCAAGACAGCCACAGGCATTGCTTACAAAGACGAACCAAATTTTGGGATTGTTGCTACTGCAAGTTCAGCACCAGCTTCAATTTGCTTTGGTGCTAATGCTAGTTTGAATGTTTTGGCAGCAAAATCAGGTCTGCTTCCACTGGGAGCTGGAGCAACAGCTTCATCTTCTGCAGGTGCATCATTCTTGCCAGGTACTTGGGGGGGAGCTAAAACACAATATTTAATAAAGGCTTCCGAATTAACAGCAATCGGTTTAACGGCTGGTAATATAACATCCGTTGCATTTGATCCTACTACTTCTGGCCAAACGTATACAGGCTTTTCTTTGAGCATGGCATCTACTGCTTTAACTGCGATGACTACATCTTTTGTTACAACGGGCTTAACTCAAGTATATTTAGGCACAACTGGCGCTAATAATGGTTTTATTCCAACGGCTAATGTTGCAAATACTTTAGCGTTTGGAACTGGGGTCGGATCTTCAACTAGTTTTTATTGGGATGGCACTTCTAATATTGTGCTTTCTTATTCTTGGAGTAGTGTTCCTAATGCAACTACCTCAACATCAAGCACGATGAAAGTTGATGCTCCTGGTTATACTTGTACTACATATAGACAGGCGGACAACGAAGCACCTGCCACAATGCTTGTTTCTACAACAGGAACTACAGCAGCTAATCGTCCAAGGTTTACCTTTACTTCTTCACCTGTTATAACTGCTTATTCATGGTCTGATGGCTCAACAGTAGTTGGTACAACAAATCCATTAAGTGTAAATCCAACTGCAACTACCAGCTATACATGTACAGTTACAGGATCTGGTTGTCCAATAACTTCGAATTCTGTTACATTAACAGTCTTGCCTTTGCCAACAGCGCCAACAGCTACCAATAGCTCTCAATGTGGTACTTTAATCCCTTTAGCTTCAGTAACTGCGACAGCAGGTGCAGCAGGAACAGGAGTATTTAACTGGTATGCAAATTCAAGCGGAGGTGTTGCTTTACAATCAAGTACTGCAGCTGCTTTCGGTTCTCCTATTTCAGTAACTACAACTTTGTATGTTTCCGAATCTGGAGTTAATGGTTGCGAAAGTGCAAGAACACCAGTTACAATTACTGTTGCTTTGCCTGATGCTCTTACAGCATCTGCCTCGCTTACTTCAATAGCTTGTTTGGGATCAAGTACTGCTATTTCAGTAGCTCAAACAGGAACTAATAATACGTATGCTCTTTCTTGGTCATTAACTTCCTATACTGGTAGTGGATTATCAGGTGTTACTTCTGCTAGTTTAAATACTCCAATCACAGTAACTCCAACTGTTGCAGGAACATATATTTATACAATTACAGGTTTTGAAAGCGCTTCAGGATGTCAAACAACAAGTTCTGTTTCAGTAACTTCAAACAATCCGGTAGCAGGTGTAACTGCGACATCATCAGCGTCTACATCAACAGTTTGTAGTGGAAGTCCAACTGTTTTAACTACAGTGTTATCTTCCGCATCTCCTGCTTCGTATATTGCTCCTCCAGCTGTAACTTATCCAACATCTGATGAGGATTTTGCGAAAATTACGATTACTCAAGGTGCGACAACAATTGTCAACAATACTTCTGCTAATAATTCTTTAACAGGAACAATTGGTTTAGCTCTTGGAACTGTAGGTAGTTATTCAGATTTCACAGGATTTGGTCCTTATAATATGACTGCAGGTCAGGCATACAATTTCTCAATGGCATCTTCTACTTCAGCTACCGCTTACTCTAATGCAATGGCAATTTATATTGATTATAACCGAAACGGTGTATTTACTGATGCAGGTGAAGCAGTATATCTTTCTACAGCGACAGTATCAGGGGCACATACAGAAACAGGAGCGTTTACTATTCCTGCTTCAGCATTAAATGGTCTAACAAGAATGAGAATAATTGTTAATGAAGGACTTGTTACTGGACCGACAATGACTGTTAACTATGGTGAGTATGAAGAGTATTTATTAAATATATCCAGTGCTAATAATGGTGGTGGTGCTTTAGTAACAGCTTCTTCTTATTCTTGGTCAGATGGATCAACAGCAGTTGGTACAACAAATCCATTAACTGTTAGTCCAATTGCTAATACAACATATCAAGCAACAGCTACTGTGTCAGGTTGCCCTGTTGTTTCAAATACAGTAGCAATTGCAACTTTAACATTGCCAACAGCTCCAACAGCAACAAATAGCTCTCAATGTGGAACGCAAATTCCTTTAGCTTCAGTGGCTTCTGCTGCTGGTATTAATGGAAATGGTACATTTAATTGGTATGCAAATTCTACTGGAGGTGTTGCTTTACAATCAAGCACATCAATTAATTATAATTCTACGATAGCAGTAACTACAACATTGTATGTTTCTGAATCAGGAGTAAACGGTTGCGAAAGCGCAAGAACACCTGTTACAGTAACAGTAGGTGCAGCTCCTGCATTAACACTTAGCGCTGCAACTTCATCAATCTGTAGTGGAATAGCATCATCTGCAATAACAGTTACATCTACAGTAGCTGATTTTAATTCATATACTTGGAATACCTTAACAAATATTACAGGAAGTGAAGTTTCAGGTTGGACATTTAATCCAACTGCAACTGCAACTTATACATTAACTGCGAATAATTCAGGTACCGGATGTTCAAACACTGCTATTGTTGCAGTTACAGTTAATCCATTACCGTTAGTTACTGCTGCAACTACATCTGTTGAGCCTCTTTGCGAAGGAAGTTCAACAACCTTAACAGCAGTTAGTATTCCTGCAGCAGGCGGTACTGCCGTTTCTGGAACGGGAACAACATTAACTTCAACTTATGGTTATCCAACAGCTTTTGAAAATTATTGGTACCAAAATTGGCAACAATATTTATTTAAAGCATCGGAATTAACAGCTATGGGAATTGTTCCAGGTAATATTACTACTATAGCTCTTAACATCGCAGCACTTCCTAATCCTAATACTGCAATAGCAGACTATAATATTAGAATTGGAACTACTTCTTCATCTGCTTTGTCAACATTTACTACTACAGGACTCACCAATGTTTATGGTCCTTCCTCAGTAACTGCAGTTTTAGGAGTGAATACATTTACATTAACAACCCCTTTCAATTGGGATGGTGTTTCTAATATTATTATTGACTTGCGTCAAACTGGTCATTATGGAAGTGGTAATTCAACAACCTATTATACTTCAACATCATATAATTCAGTGTTGTATGCATATTCGACATCAAATAATTTAACTTATTGGACAACAAGCCCGACTCCTAGCACTTCGCTTTCAAGACCGAATATTACTTTTGGCGGTCAGGTAGGAAACAATTTAACATCTACGTTAAATTGGTCGTGGTCACCTGCAACGGGGCTAAGCGGAACAACAGGTAATACTGTTACAGCTAGTCCAACTGCAACTACACTTTACACTGTAACAGCAACAAATCCTGTTACAACTTGTAGTGCTAGCCAAACAGTTAACGTTACAGTAAATCCAAAACCAATTGCACCTGTAAGTGGTAACATTTCACAATGTGGTATCACTTCTCCAATTCCTGCTGTAAATTATATTACAGAAACAAACGGATACACAACACCAACGTTTAATTGGTACAGTGCTTCTACAGGTGGAGTAGCAATATTAAGTTCAACAGACAAGACTCTTGCTCCAACATTAATTTTAGGAGTAAATACGTTCTATGTTTCAGTTACAAATCCATCTACTGGTTGCGAAAGTAATAGAACAATTGTTACTATTACAGTAGCTACGCCTCCTGTATTTGCATTAAGTAGCAATGCAACAGCTATTTGTGCCGGCTCAAATTCTTCAGCAATAACGATTACATCTGGAGCGATTGATTATAACACATATAGCTGGTCACCTTCAGTAAATGTTTCTGGAAACTCAACTTCAGGTTGGATATTTAATCCAACAACATCCTCAACATATACTTTAACTGCATCAAATAGCGGAAGTGGTTGTGTCAATACAACAAATGTAGTTGTTACGGTTAATCCTCTACCGCTTATTACATCAGCAACAAGTTCAGTTGAACCACTTTGTTCTGGAAGTTCAACTACATTAACTGCAGTTAGCAATATAGCAACAACTGCAATTGGATCAGGAACTTCATTAACAGCTGCAACAGCTCAACCAACAGCTTTTTGTAATAGATGGCCAAATTATTGGAGCCAAACAATTTATACTGTAGCTGATTTAAATGCAGCAGGATTAGTAGCAGGAAATATTACTTCATTAGCATATAATGTTGCTACTTTGGGTGATGCTGCTACAAATGCTAATTTTACAGTTAACATAGGTGCAACTTCTAATATTAATTTTGCAACTACAACATTTGTTTCAACAGCTGCTTTCACTAATGTTTATGGCCCATCTACATACACTCATACTGCAACAGGATGGAATGTTATTACATTTACTGCACCTTATGTTTGGGATGGTGTTTCTAATATCATCATTGAAATTACTCATGATGGAGCTGATGCTATTAACAATTCACAAACATATTACACAGCAACTTCAGATAATAAAACTCTTTGGGTGAATAGTTATACAGGCACAACCACCACAGGGACTTTATCTTTAAATAGATTAAACATTAAGTTGGCTGAAAATTTAACATCAACATATAACTGGACATGGTCTCCATCAACCGGATTAAATAACACGACTAGTAATGTTGTTACGGCCAATCCTACTGTGACTACACTTTATACTGTAACTGCAACAAATCCAACAACAACTTGTAGTGCTAGTCAAACGGTTAATGTTACTGTATTGCCAGTTGTAACAAAAACACAAACATTAACTGTTTGTGCAGGAGTAACGGTAACTGTAGGAGGGAATGCTCATACAACAACTGGAACTTATGTTGATGTAATCACAGCAGGTTCTTACACTGGTTGCGATAGTACAGTAACTACTAATTTAACTGTAAGGCCAGCTTCTGCAAGTGCTCAGACATTAACAGTTTGCGCTGGAACAACAGTAACAATTGGAGGTAATGCTCATACAACTACGGGTATATTTACCGATATCGTAACAGGTGGTTCATATACTGGATGTGATAGTACAGTAACAACAAACTTAACGGTAAGACCGGTAATTACAGGTTCAAAAACAATTACAGTTTGTGCCGGAGGTTCAGTAACAGTTGGTGGTAATATTCATACTACAACTGGTATATATACTGATGTTGTTACAGGCGGTTCATATACAGGTTGTGATAGTACTGTAACTACTAATTTAACAGTTAGACCAGCAGTAACAAATTCACAAACATTAACACTGTGTTCAGGTGGTTCAATTACTGTAGGAGGTACAACTCATAATACATCTGGGACATACACTGATATAGTAGCCGGAGGGTCATATACAGGTTGTGATAGTACAGTAACATCTAACTTAACAATATTGCCTGCTGCAACAAGCACAAAAACAATTACATTATGTGCAGGTGGTTCAATAACAGTTGGAGGTAACACACATACAACAACAGGAGTTTACACAGATGTTATTCCTTATGGTGCGGTAAATGGTTGCGATAGTACAGCAATCACAAACTTAACTGTGATTTCAACTATTAATGTTTCAACTACTGTGGTTGCAAATGTTATAACTGCAAATTCAACAACAGCTACATATCAATGGCTTGATTGTGATAACGCAAATGCAATTATTGCAGGTGAAATTGGTCAATCATACACTGCATTGGTTAGTGGAAATTATGCTGTAATTGTAACAGAAGCAGGAACTTGTTCTGATACTTCAGCTTGTGTAAATGTTTTTGTTACCGGAATTTCATCAACCGGATCTCAAGTGATCAATATTTCTCCTAATCCAACAAGTGGAATATTTACATTAGATATTGAAAATGCAAACACTAATGAGGTTGTAATTACAATTGTAGATATACAAGGAAAAGTTGTTTATAATGAATTAGATAAAAACATTTCCGCTAAATACAATAAACAAATTGACTTAAGTGATCTATCAAAAGGGATTTATTTTGTGAAGTTGAGTATAGGTTCTGATGTTAAAGTTGAAAAATTAGTTGTTCAATAATTATAATTGAATTATTCAAAAAGCTCCAAACTTAATTGTTTGGAGCTTTTTTGTTTTAGTAAGTCTATTCGAAACACAATAAGTTATTGAGCCAATTCTATTAGGACATGATAAATATTTTTATTTGGAAGGTAAATTTATTTTGCTTTATATTTGCACGGTAAAAATGAAAAATATCAATTTATATAGCGCCTTATCAATAATGTGTTCAATCACATGTTTCTGCTGTAACCACAGTAAGGGGCCGTTATTGTATTTATATAGATAGAAAAATATTAATAAATGCGTATAAGCCCTTCGGATTTTCGAAGGGCTTTTTTTTTGCAAAAAATTAGAAAATGAAAAACTTAATTCTTGAACTTTTTGAACGGAATAAGAATATAGATTCCGATTTGCCCAATAAATTTTTGGCAGATGAATTTATTGAAAAATTATTCAACCTGCTTTATATCAGCGGAGGGGTGCAATATAAAACTATTGATGAATTCAGGTCTGAATTCGGCCAATTGGAAGTATTGTTTTGCGAATTGCTTTTGACAAGCAGAACAACTGAAAAAAATGCTGAAAAATTTTGTCTCGATTTTTTTGAAGAACTTCCTTCAATCTATTCACAAACGTTACTTGATGCACAAGCCATTTTAGATTTTGACCCTGCAGCTCATTCATTGGGTGAAGTATTACAAGTATATCCAGGGTTTTATGCTATTGCTGTTTATCGAATATCTAGTTATTTATGGCAAAATACTCACACTTCTTTGGCTAGATTATTTGCCGAAAAAGCGCATTCCAAAACTGGAATTGATCTTCATCCTGGGGCTCAGATTGGAGAAGCATTTGCCATTGATCACGGCACAGGAATAGTTATTGGAGAAACAACTGTGATTGGTAGAAATGTGAAAATATATCAAGGTGTCACTTTAGGTGCATTAAGCGTCTCAAAAGAAAATGCAAGTAAAAAGCGTCATCCAACGATTGAAGACAATGTAGTTATATATGGAAATGCAACAATACTTGGAGGTGCAACTGTTATTGGTCGAGAGAGCGTTATTGGAGGAAACGTTTGGCTTACAGCGAGTGTTCCGCCAAATTCTTTGGTGTTTCATAAAAGTGAAATTAAGATCAAAAACAATATTCCATTCGATGAACCAATCAATTTTATTATTTAATAATACAAACAAAAATAAAAGAACAAAAAATGAAACATCAAAACATTTTACAGACAATTGGCAATACGCCACACGTTCGACTGAATAAGCTATTTGGAAATAGTCATGAAATTTGGATCAAGCTCGAAAGAAATAATCCAGGTAATAGTATTAAGGATCGTATAGCATTAGCAATGATAGAAGATGCAGAGCAGAAAGGTGTTTTAAATAAAGATTCTGTGATTATAGAACCAACTTCCGGTAATACAGGAATTGGTCTTGCCTTGGTTGCAGCAGTAAAAGGATATAAACTTACTTTAGTGATGCCTGAATCGATGAGCATAGAGCGAAGAAAATTAATGGCTGCTTATGGAGCTGACCTTGTTTTAACACCACGTGAAAAAGGAATGAAGGGCGCGATTGAAAAGGCTTATGAGCTGGCAAAATCGGAACTCAATTCATGGATGCCGCAGCAGTTTGAAAATCAAGCGAATGTCGAAATTCATCGTAAAACAACAGCTCAGGAAATAATAAGAAGTTTTCCGGACGGATTGGATTATTTGATTACCGGTGTTGGCACCGGAGGACATATTACAGGTGTTGCCGAGGTGTTGAAAGAAAAATTTCCAGCTATAAAAGTATTTGCAGTGGAACCTTCTTTGTCGCCAGTTTTGAGTGGAGGTGCGCCTGGGCCTCATCCATTGCAAGGAATTGGTGCAGGTTTTATTCCTTCTGTTTTGAATAAAAATATTTTGGACGGGGTGATTCAAGTTGAAAAAGAGGAGTCGTATGAATATGCAAAACGTATAGCAAAAGAAGAAGGGATTTTGGTTGGTATTTCTACCGGTGCATCTCTTTCGGCAATCGCAAAAAAACTGAAAGAAATCCCTAAAGGTTCTAGAGTGCTTACTTTTAATTATGATACGGGTGAAAGGTATTTGTCCGTTGAAGGGTTATATTAGATCAAATTTGTTTTTACTTTTCAGGAAATTGGTTGATTCATTAAAAGAAAAGACTCGATATTTTAACTCGAGCCTTTTCTTTTATTTCAGCTATTTAATTAAAATTATTTTTTTAGAATTTTGATTTCCACACGTCTATTAGCTCTGGCATTTTCTTCAAAACTATCATCTTCAAAGATTGGTTTGTTTCTGCTGTATCCTCTATATGCCATTCGTTTTTCGGAAATCCCATTTTTGACTAAATAGCTATACACCGTTTTTGCTCGCAACACAGATAAAGGCATATCATCTGCACAGCAAACATGTCCGGCAATTTCAATTTCCAGTGTTGGGTTATCTATCATCGTTTTTAATAATATTTCCAACGAAGGTTTTGCTTCCGTTAGCAATATGGCTGTACCACCTTCAAAATTAAGATTTTTAAGTATGAGCGTTTTCCCAATTTCAAGATCTTTTAATGTGTTTGTGCTTTTAAGTTCTTCTGTTTTGCTCGCTATTGGTGGTGGAGGTGCTTGAATAATAACAGGGATAGGTGCGTTAATAATAACATTGATTTCCGCTCTACGATTTTTTGATTTTCCGTTTTCTGTGTCATTGCTGGCAAGAGGTGCGTTTTCGCCAAATCCTTTTATAACCATGAATTGAGAAACAATATTTTTGTTTTTAAAATAATTAAGAACAGTATTTGCTCTCTCCTCGGAAAGTGTTTGATTTAGTTCATCACTTCCTGTGTTATCGCAATAAGCATTAATCAGTAGTTGATAGCTGTTGATTTTAGTTAAAACATTCGTTAATGAATCAAGCATTTGTTTTGATTCCTTTTTTAATTCACTTTTATTTGAATCAAAATAAATAATTGATTTGCTCTGTGCATTTGCAAAACTTGAGATTGCAAAAACTGCAAGGGGTAGAATAAAATTTTTCATAAAATGTTTTTATGATATAACGTGAAAATTTGAAAAAGGTACAACTAGATTTTAAATGTTTTTTCAGGAGTTGCAAGTGAAATAAAATCTGCAAGAACGCAAGACAAAGATAAATTTTTTAATCCTGACTCAGTTTGTTGAAAAGCCCCACAGACCAAACACCCGATCTTGCTTCTTGAACACTAGTCTCATCTTAAAATAATAATTTCATTGATATTCTTATCATTGATAGTTCTTCATTTAGTAAAAGTTTGGAACCTAATAGTTAAAGGATTTGTTGAATTGCTGCTCACAGATTGGAGTAATGGTGTCAGTTTTAATGTTAAAAGAACCGCCTCTATATATTTTGCATTGAATGATATTCTGGCAATCTCCTGCAACTAAGATATATTTAATAATAGCAGGATTAGTTATCTCGTAGTTATAAATGCTTTGAAAATAATAGCCTCCAGCATGAAATTGATTTGTAACGCTTATTTTTGCTGAATCTGGATTAGTTGTAGCAGATGAATCGATGAAGTTAACGAAGCCTCTAATCGCGCAATATGTATTAATGTTTATTGTTTGTTTATTTGATGTGTTTTGAACTTCGATTTTTGGAGGTAATGGAATGTAAGAAGATTCATTAACAGAAAGTCCAAATCCAACCCCCAAAGGGTTGTCGGCTTTAAAGGAATGCTCCAATTTATAATTACCGTTGATATCTGAATATGAATCTATATAATCATAGTAGTTACCGCCATGGGAACTTGTAAGATCAATTATACGAAATAAGCAGCCATTTACTGGTTGACCACTTGGCATTTTTATTATTCGTCCCTCGACTACAACTTTGTTTTTATTAAGGTCTTTGCTGCAGGAAAAAAAACTCAAAAATAAAATGAAACCAAACAAATGCTGTATGCTTTTCATAATGCTAATTTACATAAAATTGGGTAGATATAATTGATCATAAATGACACTCTTTTGAAATTTTTTAAATGATGTCCATAAAAAAAGCTACCTCTCGGTAGCTTTCTATTTATTATACTTTTGCAGCTTCGGCAGCAGCAATTTTCTTTTTGATGCCTTCTGTGGTTATTGAACCAGGACGCTCCAGTGGATGACCCAATGCTCTGTCCCAAATTAATGAAGACAATACTCCAAGTGCACGTGAAACTCCGAACAATACAGTATAGAAATCATGTTCAACCATTCCAAAATGTGTTAATAATACACCTGAATGCGCATCAACATTTGGCCAAGGATTTTTAATTTTTCCTGTACTCTCCAAGATAGGAGGAGCAACCTTATAGATCATTTGTACAATTTCGCACAAATCATCTGTGCCTTGAGGTTTAATGTAACGAGTGTAAAAATCTTGTTGTGCAGAGAAACGAGGATCTGTTTTACGCAATACTGCATGTCCGTATCCCGGAACAACTTTTCCTTCTGCTAGTGTTTTATGAATATAATCTTCAATTTGTTTTTCTGTTGGTAAGCCTCCACCTAATTCTTCACGCAAGTTTAATATCCAACTCAAAACTTCTTGATTTGCTAATCCATGCAATGGACCTGCTAATCCGGTCATACCTGCTGCAAAAGCTAAGTATGGATCGCTTAAAGCAGAACCAACTAAGTGAGTGGTGTGAGCAGATACATTTCCGCCTTCATGGTCAACATGAATAGTCATGTACATACGCATCAAACGATACATGTCAAACTCATCGTATCCTAACATGTGAGCTAAGTTTGCTGCCCAATCTAATTTTGGATCAGGTTCGATATGAACATTGTCTTTATATTTTCTACGATAAATATATGCAGCAACGCGTGGTAAACGAGCAATCAGATTCATTGAATCTTCATACACATAATCCCAATAATCTTTTTTGTTAATTCCTTTTTTGTATGCTGCGGCAAACAATGATTCAGTTTGCATTGCAGAAATAGCAATTACAAATTGTGTCATTGGGTGAGTAGATACGGGTAGTTTATCCAACACGTCAAAAACATGTTTAGGAACATTTGATCTACGTGCCCAATTATTTCCAATGTCAATCACTTCATCCTGAGTTGGTAATTCTCCTAAAAGCATTAGGTAAAAAATACCTTCTGGCAATGGCTCTGTTCCTTTGTTGGGAGACTTAGGAAGTTTTTCACGTAATTCAGGAATAGTATAACCTCTGAAACGAATTCCTTCTTCAGGATCCAATTTTGAAGTTTCGGTTACTAAACCGATCATTCCTTTCATACCATGATACACTTGTTCTACTGTGTATTCTCCTAATTTAAAATCACCTTTTTCTTTGATGAGTGCTTTTACTTCTGCTGCTACCGGGCCTGCCTTTGCAGCGAATTTTTCTTTTAATGAATCCATGTTTCTATATGAATAATGTTTTTTCGAATTTTTTGTGAAAGATATAATCTTTTGTCTAATTAAAAAATGATGTAGGTAAGTTTATTTATTTTTTACGTATTTGAATTCTTTTCCAAGATAACGTGCTGCTTCACCAAGTTGTTCTTCGATGCGCAATAACTGATTGTATTTTGCAATACGATCGGTACGTGAAGCTGAACCCGTTTTAATTTGTCCGCAATTTAAAGCAACAGCAAGGTCAGCAATAGTTGTATCTTCAGTTTCTCCTGAACGATGGCTCATTACAGATGTGTAGGAGTGACTTTGAGCTAATTGCACGGCATTTATGGTTTCAGTTAGCGTTCCTATCTGGTTTACTTTAACTAAAATTGAATTGGCAATTCCTTGGTCAATTCCTTGTTGTAAACGGGTTACATTAGTTACAAATAAATCATCACCAACCAATTGTGTTGTTTTACCAATTTTATCAGAAATTAATTTCCAGCCTTTCCAGTCATCTTCGGCAAGACCGTCTTCAATAGAAAGAATAGGGTATTTTTTTGCCCAATCTGCCCAATAATCAACCATTTGAGAAGGAGTTAATTTTTCTCCGCTCGATTTTTTGAAATGATAAACATTTTCTTTTTCAATGTAATATTCTGAAGAAGCAGCATCCATTGCGATAAACATATCTTCTCCTGGTTTGTAACCGGCTTTTTCAATAGCTGTTAAAACTGATTCGATTGCTTCTTCATTTGATTTTAAATTTGGAGCAAAGCCTCCTTCATCACCTACGTTGGTTGAATAACCTTTGGCTTTTAATACTTTTTTCAAATGGTGAAAAACTTCTGTTCCCATACGAATGGCTTCTGAAAAGCTTGTTGCACCAACAGGCATGATCATAAATTCCTGAAAATCGATACTGTTGTCAGCGTGAGAACCACCATTGATAATATTCATCATTGGTATCGGCAATAAATTAGCATTTACTCCTCCGATATAACGGTATAGGGGTTGTCTTGCTTCTTCTGCGGCTGCTTTTGCACATGCTAAGGAAACCCCTAAAATTGCATTTGCACCCAAACTACCTTTGTTATCAGTACCATCAAGATCGATCATCTTTTTATCAATCGCATTTTGATCGAAAATATAAACACCATTTAATTCTTCACGAATAACGGTATTAACATTGTTTACAGCCTTAAGTACACCTTTTCCAAGATAAAAACCTTCGTCTTCGTCACGTAATTCAACTGCTTCGTGAATGCCGGTAGATGCTCCTGAAGGAACAGCCGCTCGGCCCATAATGCCCTGGTCTGTTATTACATCTACTTCTACTGTTGGATTACCACGTGAATCCAATATTTGACGAGCTTGAATACTTGCTATAAAACCCATAAATTATTGATTATTGATTTGTATTTTGAAATTATCGTTTCAAAAGTAAAAATAATACCTAAGCCAAACGCTGATTTTTATCAGCAATTTATGTATAATTTGGCAACTATTTTGGTGATTAATTTAAAAATTTGATTTAATGTTTTTGTATATTGCTCCGAATAAATAGGAGTAAAAAAAACAGAATAATTAAATGATTTTAAACTATATCTGGATCGCATTTTTTGTAATAGCTTTCATAGTGGCTATTTTGAAGTTGATCATTACTGGTGATACCGAAGTTTTTAAAACAATAATAGAAGCGACATTTGATTCTTCCAAAATGGCGGTAATGGATATTTCATTGCCATTGGCCGGTGTAATGACTTTATGGCTTGGGCTAATGAATATTGGGGAAAAGGCGGGGGCAATTAATTTTTTGTCTCGGCTTGTTGGTCCTTTTTTTAATAAATTATTTCCTGAAATACCAAAGAATCATCCGGCAAACGGACAAATAATGATGAACTTTTCTGCAAATATGCTTGGGCTTGATAATGCAGCAACACCGCTTGGTTTAAAAGCGATGAACAGCATGCAGGAACTCAATCCAAATAAGGATACAGCATCGAATGCTCAGATAATGTTTTTGGTTTTGAATACTTCAGGACTCACTATTATTCCAGTAACAATTCTTGCACAACGTGCAATTATGGGTGCAGCAAATCCTTCTGATGTTTTTATTCCCATATTAATTGCAACATACTTTTCAACTATGGTTGGTCTGTTAACAGTTTCAATCTGGCAAAAAATAAATTTATTTAATGGAATTATTTTAAGTTGGTTGTTGGGAATCAGCGCAGTTATTTTTGGAATTATTTGGTATTTCAGCACGTTAGATTCCACTCAAATTTCAAAAATATCGACCGTAAGTGCGAATTTGATTTTGCTTACAATCATTGTCTCATTTATGCTCGGTGCTTTACGTAAAAAAGTTAATGTATACGAAACTTTTATTGAAGGAGCTAAAAGTGGGTTTGAAACAGCTATAAAAGTTATTCCTTACCTGGTAGCAATGTTGGTTGGGATAGCCGTTTTTAGGGCTTCTGGTGCAATGGGATATTTGGTTGATGGAATTGCATATTGTTTTCGTGCTTTAAATTTTAATACTGATTTTGTTGGAGCTTTACCCACAGCTTTTATGAAACCATTAAGTGGAAGTGGAGCTAAGGCAATGATGTTAGAAGCGATGAAAACGAACGGGCCAGATTCTTTTGTTGGAAGATTATCCTGTGTTTTTCAAGGTGCTGCTGATACAACCTTTTATATTGTAGCATTGTATTTCGGTTCTGTAGGGATCAAAAACACAAGATATGCTGTTGCTGCAGGTTTAATAGCTGATTTGGCAGGTGTAATTGCTGCAATATTTATTTCCTATTTATTTTTTCACTAGTCTTTTTTTTGAACTTTTCTTTCAAAAAATAAATTCCACTTGCACTAAGTATTGCAATATATGGAACAACAGGAACACGAAATCGTGATTCTGTAACTTCAGGTAAAGTAAGGTTTGCAAAGCAAAAAATAATGAGGCCAACTAACAATAGATATAATAGGTGTTTATTTATTTTGAAATAGAGTACTCCGAAAATCAAAGTAATATAACTTATGAGTAAAATAGCCAATTGGAAAAACACAATACTAATTGTTAGTTTGCTTGTATGTTTAAATAAATAATCAAAAATTGAAACATTTTTAGGTATAGCATTAAATCCCTTACCCCAATTTCCAAGCTGCAGATCAAGATAAGAACGACAAGGTTTTAAGAAAAAATGTACAAATTGAACTGCCTGATGTTTTATTAATAAGCCCGGATTTTGAAATGCAATTTTCATTGCTTCGCTTTCAATATATTTAGCATATTCATATGGTTGTGCGTGAGCATCTCCTTTAAATTCTTTAAAAGTTTTCCAACGCAAAATGCTTTGTGATTCTGCTAATGAACGATTATTTACTTCTGCATAAATTGCTGCTGCTTGATAATTTTGCATGTCGTGTTCACGAATAACACTTAAAAAATAATGATTGAATGTAATTTTGTTTCTGATTAGCCATGGTGAAATGGACATTATAACCAATGATAAAAGAATTCCCGTTTTCAGAAACCCTGTCCTCAATTTATTACGAAAATGAAACATCATTATAAGCGATAAAAAGAACGGTAAAAAGAAACCAATTGGTCGGCATAAAATGGCTGCACCACATAATATTGCTGCCAAGATTAAGGTTCGAGTTCTCTCAGTTTTTAAATATCTGATAAAGTAATAAATACATGTGATCAATAAAAAAGTAAATAAGGTTTCTGTTAAAACTAAATTACTCATGACAATTGATGGGACATCAATTGCGACAATTATCGCAGCAACGCTTGAAATGAAATTTGAATTTGTAATTTCTTTTGCAATACGGTATGTAAAGTAACAAGTTAAAACTGCAACAATTATTTGAAAAAATATAATTGAAAACCCTTCTGGTCCAACTAACTCAGATAAGAAAATGAAAATTGGATATAATGGAGTGCGATAATAATCAAGTTCTAAAGGAATATCAGCACTTTGACTAAACACTCCATATTGTTTTAAATTATATGCAATATTCCAATACCCATTTGAATCATAAACATAAATTCCATCGGGATTTCTTATGATAATAGCTAAAAAGTAAATGATTCGGGTTGCGAATGCGATAAGCAAAATGAATAAAAGATGTTTCTTTTTAATGAAGTTAAGCATTCTGTAAACTTGAAATTTAGAATATTAAAAAGAATCAGTAGGCTTTGTTTTTCTCAAGTAAAGTATTTCTCCAACTTTCGGTTCTTGACCGGAAATCATATTGTTTTTCTTGTAAAGGGCTTTTAATTTAATTCCTTCCGATTGTGAAATTGATTTCATCGTTTCCCCTTTACCCACAATATGAAATACCTCTTTAGCTTTGTTTCGTTTAGGTTGAAGATACAGTTTTTGTCCAGAGACTAACTTATCATTTGACGAAAGGTCATTGTATTTGTATAGTTGCCAGAGGTCTTTATCAGTATCCTTCGCAATTTTTTCAAACGTGTCGTTCTGTTTGATTATAATATATTTTACAACTCCATCCTGAAAAATTTCGCGTGGAGAAATTGTTTCTTTTTCACTGCTTTTTTTTGAAGGAACAGTATTTTGCTTTTTTTCTGTTTGTTTAATTGTGTTGTTTTTGCTAATAGTTTGTGATCTGTCTATAATATCATATTTATATAATTTATAAGATTCAATAAGTTCTAACAGTTGTTTTTCATATCGGGGATCGGTAGCGTAACCAGCATTTTTTAGTCCTTTTGCCCAACCTTTATAATCTGTATGGTTGAGTTCGAACAAAGATGAATAACGTGGTCTGGATTTTAAAAATAAGGAATGGTCGGTATATGAATCTAATACTGTTTCATATTTCCTGAAGCATTCATCTTTCTGATCATCATCTTTAATAAAAACGGGGCCTTCCCATTCTTTATGACATTTTATTCCAAAATGATTATTGGCAAGTTTTGCCAGGTCACTTGTACCAAAACTGCTTTCCAGCATTCCTTGAGCAAGGGTAATGCTTGCAGGAATAGTATACATCATCATTTCCTTAATAGCATCGTCCTTAAAATTTTGAATATAGTTTTCAGCTAATAATGCCCGTTCATTATTTTCTGCAGCAACAGATAATTGAAAATTTAGGAGTAATAATATTGAAAGAATAAATTTTTGCATTAATTCAAAAGTAACATTATTTAAAAAGAAAAGGATTTAATATTGTTATTTTTTTTAACAAAATAATGTTGGATTTTGTTAACAGGATAAAAAATCTACATAGCCTATCATTATGACGTTATGGGCAGTGCTGATTGTTTCGATCTGTATAACATAAAAATAGTTATTTTTGTGCAAATGGAAGAGTTCTCAAAACACAAAGACCTGCAGCCCGATGAGTTTTATTATAGTAAAGAAGGGTACATTGTGTTTACAGAAAAATATTTATTGAAGCGTGGATATTGCTGTCAGAATGGCTGCAAACATTGTCCGTATGGTTTCGATAAAACAAAAGGAAGAATTGAAAAGAAAAAATAATTAAGAAATCTTATCGTAATGATTTCATAAAAATAAACGAATGAACACTACCGAATTTCAACAACAAATTTTAAGAGGTATACCTGATGAATTACCTTTAGAAAAACAATTTGATTCCTCTTTAAATCATGCCCCTAAAAGGAAAGATATTTTAAATGCAGAAGAGAAAGATCGGAAGAGCACACGTCTGAACTCCAGTCA
>CAIXIP010000210.1 GCA_903919535.1 uncultured Bacteroidota bacterium
GTTTTAACCTATAATATTTAAAATCGATTTCAGATTCAGTAAAAGATGTTGAATACGAATTATTTATAGTTGATGTACCTGAACCATTAACATTTGATATTACTGAATACTCAACAGCATCTTTGCTATGCTCTAATGTAAAATAATTATTGTTGGTTTCACTTGCTGTTTGCCAGGTGAATGTTTTAGTAGTTCCGTTACAATTTCCTTTGAAAGAAACAAGCTCGATTGGTAAAGTGTTTATAACACCATATGTACTATTAACATAAAAAGATGATTCTAAACCACCATTTCCATCAACAACCAAATAATACACTTTCCCTGCAGTTGCAGCAAAGCAGTGGTTTTGATTTAAAGAAGAGCCCGCAGTAGTGGGATAAATGTTATTTCTTGGGCATGATACAAGTGTCCATCTAGGGTCATTTGTACTAGCTGTAGTGAGCGTAACATTTGTTGTGCAAGGATTATTGTCTCCATCGCTATTTGCATCAGTAACGACTATTGATTGTAAATCCAAGTCAATGCCACTTATTCCAATACATACACTTGTAGACGTTGCCGTAAATTTTATCCATGTATCGTTGTTATTTACACCATTCCATCCACAAGTACTGCCACTAATAGTACCAAATTCGGTTTTTGTAGGACCGCCCATACTTCCTGGCATCAAAACACTTCCTGATTTACCAGTTGTTGATGCACATATTGATTTTCCATTCCAATTAATAGCTGATATACAATCTTCTCCATTAGCTGTTTCGTCTACAACGGCAGGGTTTCCAAAAGTTATACTTGTGGCAACCAAACAAGGTTCTGATGTTGTGTTCTCTGAAAAAATAAGATACCAAGTGCCATTTGGATTTTTACCACTAAATAAAGTTGATAAATTAACAGTAGCACCAAAATTATCTGTAGCGGCATAGTATCCTGCATTACCTGTTACATTTGAATTCCCAGAACTATTAGATGAATTGGGACTATTTACACATCCCACCGGTGATACTAATTTAATAACATGTGTTCCAGTAGCTAATGTACTTAAACCGCCCCAATACACTGCACTACAAGTTCCATCTGGTGCTTGAATTCTAAATTGCAAAAGGTTTAAGTTTGCACTACTTCCAGTACAAGAATTATCAACAGTTACTGAAATTTCTTGTAAAGCAAATGTTGCAGACAAGACACCTAACCCGCTAACATTTATTGATTGTAAATTTGGTGTGCCGATACCAGGTGCAGCACAAGAGCCACTCGCTCCTGTTAAGTCTATTGTTGATGGAATAACGGAATTAAAGGTCTGGCCATACCCAATTAATGATGTCAGTAAAATCAAAATTGCAACTATTTTTTTCATTTTATTTGATTTTTAAGGATTCAAAACTTTGTGCACTAACATTTTATCACATTAATTTTTTGCTAAATTAGTTCAACCTGAAAAGGAAGTAAAGTCAAGTTTATTGGATATGTCCTAATCGTTTTTAAATCATTGATTTGATGAACAGCATTATCAGAACATTAAGTTTAGCTGCACGATTGAAAATAGATTTCCCCTCTACTTAATGCCCAATTAAATCATTAGGTTCATTAAATACAGGCTTCTCTAGTATAAGAAGAAAGATTTGCAATAATCAAGGAGTAAAAGAAATATCGCTAAAGAATCATGTTAAAAGTAACTGATTAAAATTTTAGGAATAATTTGATTTATATAAAAAACTAATTATTTTTTTATGTAATTATATAATAAAGTATGGAATGGAGACAGCATTTTTTCTTCAGCAGAAAGTTTTTTCAAAAAGCCAGGAATCTTTGCCGAAAGGTGATTAGATATCTCACACAATAAAAAAGCGGAAGAATTTAAGGTGAATATTCTATTTTCGTTTGCTTTTAATCTTTTACACTCACTTAAAAGATAACTATTCACAAGATCTTCATTTCCTTGCTTCAAATTAATAACCATTTCTAACTGTCTCGACCAAGATGCAACATATGGATTTTTTGAGTAGGAAACATCCATGAGTATGCCTTTTGCCAGCTTGAGCTCGTTATTTCTAAAGTGCTCTATAGCTTTTAGAAATTTATAAAAATAATCAGCGCTTTTAAGATTAAAATATTTTTTTGAATCTCCTTTAAAGTAATTCAATGCCCCTTCTTTTTCATTAAAAATCAACTGAGAAAGAAAAAGAAAGAATATGGCTCGCTCTTCTCGCAGTTTATATTTCGAATCAATATCTACAACCTGTTCAATAGCCTCAAGAACTTCATGTGCAGAACAACCAAAATGGAAAGCATGCAGAAATTTTATTAGTTCCATTTTTCTGCGGATGTTATCCGAAGCACGATCATTTAATCCTTCTATTGCTCGAAGAGAAAGAATGGAATATTCATTAAACTTAGTTTCTTTTTCAAAATTGAATTGCGCTAAGGCAAGATAAAATACAGATTTTACAGGAGGACTATCAGACTGTGCTATCAACGAAAGAATTTGTTTTTCATCCGCAAGATCTTTTCCTATTCGTTCAATAGAACTCTTGTCATCAAGATATAAAGATGATATTTTATCTAAAATTGTTGAGTTTTTTCTCAAATAGAACGACTGTGCAAGATTTTTTTGTTCCAGTAAGAGATTTCGCCAGTCCTCCGTATCTTTTGTTGTTTGAGAGCGCAATTTTAATGCAGATTGCTGCACAAGATAATAATCTGTCATCCAAAAATCTGTTACCCCATCAAGTTGCCCTTTTAGTTTCTGCAGGTATTCTTCTTGCAGGTCGCGAGGCTCAACCTCTTTATATATCTCACTAAGAATGTATGCGCGAATCTTTTTATTCTCCTTAACGAAAATAGAAATTTTGATATTCTCAATCTCATTGGCTGCAAAATCAGCAAATCTGCGTAGTGCATCTCCTTTTACTTTGTCTGAACTTCCTTTTACAACGAGAGCATTTTTAACTTTTAGTAGATTGTCATTGAACTCTTCAATACTAGAATTCTTTTTCCCAAGTATCAATGCGAGTTGTTTAAGTCGTTTATCCTCTGATTGCTGACTTCTATAATAAATAAGCTTCCGAGCAGAAGTATCTAATTCTGTAATAAGCGAGTATAGTTTTTTTCCCAACATAGATGACAAAGATAATGAGTGAATTTAATAAGAAAACTTTATGTTGTTTAATCTAAATATTTCTAAATAAAACGAATAGGACAAATTAAATTTATTAGAATTGATTGAATTTTAAAAATTCATTTATAACTTTTTCAAACTTTCAAGTAAGCAGGTATAGAAATAAAACTTTAACGTAATTAATAGGAAAATAGCTAACGAATTAACAAGCACGAAACTCCATTCACAAACATAATGAAATTCAATGGCTCAATACAATAATTTAGTAGCTATTATTAATGTTATAAACTAAAAATTCATAATTTCCCATTCTTCAATTTATTTATTAGATTTGTTCTGGAAGGTATTAAATAACAAAATCCCAGATTTTATTATCAGTATGAAAGTATTAAAAAAGCACCTCACCTGTTTTATCTTTATTTTTTTCTCTTCTTTAACATTTGCTCAACAAACAAAAGCAGATTCAATATCTAAACTTTTAAAAACTTATCATTCTTCTAATTCCCCCACTACAATTGATACTTTAAAGGTAAATTACTTAAATGCGCTTGCCTGGCAACTTAGTTTCAATAATTCCGATACCGCATTATTAATTAGTAATGAAGCACTGCACCTTGCAGAAAAAATATTATCTAATAATCAGGATAAATCAGTTGTTGAAGCAATAAAAATAGGTGTGGGAACTTCGTATTATCAAATAGGTTCATTTTACGATGATAAAGATGAATATGCACTTTCTATGAAATTTTACTCAAAAGCGATTGAGATCTGGGAAGAACTATTATCAACTGATAATTCCGGAAAAGTTCAGAAAAAAAGAATAAAATTACAGAAAGCAACTACCCTTGGAAATGTTGGAATTGTTTATCGCAAGCAAGGTAATTATCCGAAAGCGCTAGAGTATTATTTACAGTCGTTGAAATTAGATGAAGAAATTGGTGGAAAAAAGGAAATTGCCACCGACTTAGGCAATATTGGTACGTTGTATTATAAACTTAAAGATTATCCCAAAACACTGGATTATTTGTTTCGTGCTTTAAAAATGGATGAGGAATTAGGTAATAAAACTGGAGTAGCAAGGCATTTAGGAAATATAGGAGGCGTTTATGGTGAGCAAAATGATAATGTGAAAGCCCTTGATTTTTATATGCGAGCATTAAATATTACAGAAGAAATAAAAAGCAAACAGGGTATCGCTAGAAACTTAGGAAACATCGGAAGTATTTATTATATAGAAAAGGATTATAACAAAGCTCTCGACTGTTTTTTACGGTCATTAAAAATAAGAGAAGAAATTGGGTCAAAAATCTTAATTAGCAGTGGTCTTCGCAGTATTGGAATGCTATATACAGCAACAAAAAAATATAGCGAATCCGAAGATTATCTAAAAAAATCATTAGTGATGGCTGAAGAGCTTGGTTCATTAGATGAAATGAGAGAAAGTAATTTATCATTAAGCAATTTATTTAAAGCAACCGGAAACTACTCAAAAGCACTTGCACATTATGAAAAAGCAATGGCTATAAAAGATTCGCTTTTTAATTCTGAAAAAGACAAAGAAGTTACTCGAAAGGAAATGACCTACGAGTACGAAAAAAAAGAAGCAGAAAGTAGAGCAGAACAGGAAAAGAAAGATGTAATTGCTGAAGCAAATACCAAGAAGCAGCAGTTAATTTTAATTTTTGTGTCAGGTGGTTTATTTTTAGTTTTTGCTTTTGCTGGATTTATATTCAGAGCCCTGCGTGTTACTCGCAAACAAAAAAAATTAATTGAGGAAAAGAATAATCAAACCGAAGAACAGAAAAAAATAATAATACAACAAAAAGAAATTGTAGAAGAAAAAAATAAAGACATTATTGATTCTATTAATTATGCAAAAAGAATTCAGGATGCATTACTTAAAGAGCAAGAACATGTAAGTGTTCATTTGCCGGAACATTTTATTTTGTTTAAACCGAAAGACATTGTTAGTGGAGACTTTTATTGGGCACTCGAAAAAGAAAAACAATTTTACCTTGCAGCTGTTGATTGCACAGGACATGGAGTGCCTGGCGCATTTATGAGTATGCTGGGGGTTGCTTTTCTGAACGAAATAACAGCTAGTAATGAACTCCTATCACCGTCTCAGATTCTCGATCAATTAAGACATAAAATAGTAAAGGAATTAAATCAGACTGGTCGTGATAATGAAGCAAAAGATGGTATGGATATTTCAATTATCCGATTAGATCTTGAAACAAAAGAGATGCAATGGGCTGGTGCAAACAATCCATTATATATAATTAAGGATGGAGAACTTTCTGAGTTAAAACCTGACAAACAATGTGTTGGTTATGATGAAGAAATGCTTCCTTTTAGCAATCATATTTTACACCTTGAGCGCGGATCAACACTTTATCTTTTTACGGATGGTTATGCCGATCAGTTTGGCGGTATCAAAGGAAAAAAATTCAAGTATAGTCAAATGAAAGAATTGTTTCTTTCTATTTCTCGCCAACCAATTATTCAGCAAAAGAAAATCCTAAATGACACATTCTTTAACTGGAAAGGCAATTTAGAACAAGTGGATGGTGTGTGTGTTATTGGTTTAAAAATCTGAGATATTAATGGATAGAGGCTAGAAGTTCCGACATCTAATTATTTATATAATTTACTAAATATTCATTTCAGCAATTAAATTATATTTGTAGAAATGAACAAAAGAGTCAATCAACTTATCATTCACATTTTAGGCTGGGCCGTTTTACTGGGGTTCCCCCTATTATTTACACCCGACATTTCTTCACCTTTTGATTACATAAGAGATCTTGGCTTTATGTGTGACCTCCTTTTTTCTGTTTTTTTAATTCTATTTTTCTACCTCAGCTATTATATTCTTGTACCAAAACTATATTTCAATAAGAAATACATTCTTTTTTTCACAATTGTTATTCTTTGTTTTTTTCTAATTTACATTGCTACATTTTTATTTCAAACACAAAATTATTTTAACCTAGGATCACCTGATCCTCCTTTCCGTATTGATTCAAAAGGTTTTATTCCGGGGCCATTGGAAAGCTTTTTTCACAATTCCGGTAAATTTATTTTTGAATATTTAATTGTTGTTGTTTTCTCTTTATTGATCAAAATAAATAATCAATGGAAACAATCAGAGAACGAAAAACTGGATATTGAATTATCCTATTTGAGATCACAGATCAATCCTCATTTTTTATTCAATACTTTAAATAGCATATACTCATTAGCAATTGTAAGGTCTGATAATGTTGCCCCTTCAATTGTAAAGCTATCCAACATGATGCGATATGTATTGAATGAAAGTTCAAAAGACTTTGTAAGTCTGGAAAAGGAGATAGAGTACATTCAAAACTATATCGAATTGCAGCAAATCCGTTTCGGGAGCTTTATTCATGTGGAATGCAACATCACGGGAGAAAAGAAGAAAAAAATGATTGCGCCTTTGATCATGATTTCTTTTATTGAGAATGCATACAAGCATGGAGTGAATGCAGAGGGTAATTCATCCATTAAAATTGATATCGACATTTCTGAAAATGAATTACATTTATCAGTAAAAAATAATAAAGTTTTTGTTCAACGGATGGAAGAATTTAAGAGCGGGTTAGGTGTAAAAAACACAAAAAACAGATTGCAATACAATTCTTCTTTAAAGCATAAACTTGTTATTGAAGATACTGAAAAGGAATATAGCGTTTCACTTACACTTGATATCAAATGATAAAAGCAATAGCCATAGACGATGAATTACCGGCATTAAAAATCATTGAGCATTTTTGTGAAAAATCGGGATTAATTGATTTACAAAAAACATTTTCTAAGCCTACAGAAGGGTTAAAATATTTAAAAAAATTCCCTGCGGATCTACTGTTTTTAGATATCAATATGCCCTCCATTTCAGGAATTGAACTTTATAAATCTGTAGAACAAAACACAATGGTTATTTTTTCAACAGCTTATAGTGAATTTGCAGTTGAAGGGTTCAATCTAAATGCTGTTGACTACCTACTCAAACCATACACGTACGAGCGTTTTTTACAAGCTGTAACTAAAGCTAATGATATATATAATACAATAGTTCCATCTGAAAAAAATCAGGAAGAATACCTTTTTGTTCGTGCTGATTATAGTTTGATAAAAATTGCGATTAACGACATTGTGCTAATTGAAGGACTGGATGATTATTTAAAAATATATGTACAAAACACAAAGAATGCAATTGTAACTCGCTTAACGATGAAAGGTATCATGGAAAAACTTCCTTCAAAGGAGTTCATTCGGGTTCATCGTTCATTCATTGTGTCTTTCAATAAAATTGAAAGTGTCAGAAAAAAAATCATTTCCATTGCAGGTAAAGAAATCCCTATTGGTATTAGCTACGAAGCCGACTTTTTTGATATTTTTAAAAAGTAAACAGCATTTACCACAACAAATTAATTCTTTTACCGATTATTTTTTTACACTTAAATTTCAAATGATATTTTGTGAGTAATCAATAGTCATCCTTAATTTTACTATAATCATATAAATTCAATAATAAAATTTAAAAATAATATTGAGTATATTTATATGTTCTTAATTCAAGTACAAAAGAGATTAAGCCTTAAACATTAATCAAAAACAGCTAATTTGTTTCAAATCAACATAAATCAAAAGATATGAAAAAACTACTTTTTATTTTATCTGTTACACTAGTAATTGCCCTAACATCATGTAAGAAACCTGCCGGACAGGGAGGAAATTCTAGCATACAAGGTAAAATCCATACAAAAAATTACAACTCAAATTTTTCCGTTTTGTTAAATCAGTATGCAGGTGCAGATGTTGATGTATATATTATTTATGGTGACCAAGCCTCTTATGGAGATAAAATAAAATCAGGTCCTGATGGCGTTTTTGAATTCCAATATCTTCGTAAAGGATCGTACAAAATATATGTTTACTCAAAGGATTCAGTAGGAACAGTTTCCCCTCCATACAGTGTTTTAAACCCCAATTTATATGCTCCGAAAATAGCTGTGATTAAAAGTGTTGAAATAAGTAAAAAGAAGGAGACGGTTGATGCCGGAACATTTGAAATTTATAATTAATAACTCATAATAATTAGTTGAATGAAAATTAAAACTTTTGTAACTCTAGCCCTTCTTCTATTTGTATGCAATTATAATTTTGCTCAAAGTAAAAAAGAAGTAAAAAAACTGAAAATAAAATCTTCAACAGTAACAATTACCGAAGTGGTTGATGGTAAGGAAAAAACATTTAATGAAACCTATCAGAAATATGACAATTCGGGCAACGAAGTTGAAGATGTAGAGTATAATAAAGATGGCACATTCAAGAAAAAGGAAACACGTAAGTATAATAAGAGTAATGATGTAATTGAAGAAATTGTGTATGATGAAAAAGGCAATTTTAAAAAGAAAACATTAACAGAATATAATAACAATAAAGATAAAATAACAGAAACGGTTTACGATAGCAAAGACCAAATGACCGAAAAAACGCAATATGGTTACAATGCAAAAGGCGAAAAAACACATGAATTGACAACTGACACCAAAGGAAATATAACAAAAAAATCTATCTATACATACGATAATAAAAGCATGAAAACTGAGAAAAGAACAACTGATTCAAAAGGAAACCTTATCTCTTTAAAAAAATACGCATACGAATATTAACTGTGAACGACCTTAAAAAAATATTAAACGAATTCGAGTCTATTTCCTTAAAAGAGATGGATAATGTGGCTTTGATGGACAGAACGGATACAAAATTTGTATTTAGGGTCGATCAATTACATGTATTTTTGGAACAGATTAAAAACGATTATCGAGTTCTAGAGGTGAAAGGAAATCGAATAAGTCGATACGAGTCGCTCTATTTTGATACTGAAAATTTCGATCTTTATTATGCTCATCATAGAGGAAAACCAACTCGTTTTAAAATTCGTTGCCGGAAATATGTAGAATCTGAATTGCATTTTTTTGAAGTAAAGTATAAAAACAATAAGGGAAGAACAATAAAAGACCGTGTAAAGCAAACAGGTATTGACGGAAAAATAATTGATACAGCAGAAACCTTATTGAAGGAGAAAACACCAATGCTTCCAGCGCATTTAGAGGCAAAATTATGGGTAAATTACTCCAGAATAACATTCGTAAATAAAAATTCACCCGAACGAGTTACAATTGATCTAGACCTAACCTTTAAAAATTCAGAACAAGATAAAACAATTGATAATTTAGTAATTGCTGAAGTAAAACAGGATAAAGCAGTAGATTCTGCATTCATGAAACTAATGAAAGGCTATCATGTTCGTGAAGGCACAATTAGTAAATATTGTTTTGGAGTGATCAACTTATATAATAAAATTAAACACAATAATTTTAAACCCAATTTAATCTTACTAAAAAAAACACTAAATGGTACTTTTACAAGAGCTTAGCGGAGATGCCGCTTCAACAGGATTTGCATTTTTTGAAAAACTGGGTCCAAAATTTTTCATTCGATTAGCAATCGATTTTCTTTCTGTTTTTGTACTTATTAGGTTCATCTATTTTCCGGTATATAAAAACCGTGAAAACTTTTTTACACTTTTCATTTTCAACCTGATCATTTTCCTTATCACATTTATCCTGAATAAATCAGATATGAGTATGGGAGCTGCATTTGGTTTATTTGCTGTTTTTTCAATGCTAAGGTACCGTACAGAAGGTATCACTACAAAAGATATGACTTATATGTTCTTAGTGATAGCAATGGGATTAATTACAGCTCTAAGTAAGGGAAGCTGGATTGAGTTATCATTCATCAATTCAATCATTATTATTTTCACTTTACTTCTCGAAACTACTATAATATTCAAAAAAGAAGTGTCGCAAATCATTCAATATGAAAATATTGAATTGATAAAACCTTTATTCAGAGCAGAATTGAAAGCTGATCTGGAAAGTAGAATGGGAATAAAAATTAACCGAATCGAAATAAGTAAGATCGATTTTTTAAAAGATACCGCAAATATCAGAGTGTATCATTACGAAAGCAAATTTGATTAAGATCTAATAGTGTTATAAATGAAAAAATATTTATTACTTTTTTTAATCACCAGTTGTTTTTCAACAAACCTATTTTCTCAAGCTACCAATGATGCCGGCTTATGGGCGACATTTAATGTAGAAAAGAAATTGACCAAAAAATTTGGTTTATTTATCACCGAAGAATACAGAAGAAAAGAAAATTTTACCCGAACCAATTTATTTTATACCGATCTCGGAGTTTATGTTAAACCGTTGGATTTCTTGAAAGTATCCCTTGCTTACAGGCCAATTGAAAAATATATGGATGATAATACATTTAGTTATCGTCACCGCTTAATGCTTGATATCGTTGTGAAAAGAAAATTTGGGAAGCTTGCCGCTTCTTTTCGTGAACGAATTCAAGCGGAGGTACGAAATGTTTATTCGAGTGACATAGGTTGCATTCCTGAATGGTATTCCAGAAATAAATTTGAATTAAAATACGATCTGGATAAGCCTATAACTCCATATTTAGCAGTTGAATTTCGTTATCAATTCAATAATCCAAGAGCAGTTGAATCTAATAAGCTATGGCATCGCAATCGTTATACACTTGGATTGGATTATAAATTAAATAATAAAAATCAATTCGGTTTATATTATCTGATCCAACAAGAATTCAATATTTCGGCACCACAAAACTTATATATTGTTGGGATTGAGTATAGTATATCTATTTGATTCAATTTCTTTCCTTATTTATTAATTCCCCTTCCTCATTTATTAAATTTACAATCAACTCTACTCTTTTTTCATTGTATTCAAAATCAAGTGATCGCTTGACGATTGCCATTACTATAGTTTAATCGTGAATTTACTTTTGTGGTAACAATTAATCTATATGGCCATGAAAACAATATTCAAAATAACGATAATAACATTGTATATGTTGTTCGTTGCAGAAAATGTATTTGCAGCAAATACTTTAGCAATTAATTCAATGACAAAGAGCGATGCTTGTTTTGGACCAGCAGTTTCTTTCAATGTAATATTCCAAAAAACTGGTAATTACACCTCTGGAAATAAGTTTATTGCGCAACTGAGCGATGCCTCAGGCGGTTGGGGAAGTCCTATTAACATAGGATCTATTACATCCACAGTTTCAAATGGGTATCCAATACCTTCAATAATACCGGCAAACACTTCGGTAGGGAGCGGATATAAGATTAGAGTAGTTTCAACAACTCCTGTTATAATAAGTAATTCAGTATCATTTATAATCAATCCATTACCATTAGCAAATGCAGGATCTTCGTCAGCAATTTGTATAGGAAGCAGTATTACATTAGGAACAACAGCTGTTGGAGGAAACTAGCTGGGTATCAAGTCCGTTAGGATATACTTCTACAATAGCTAACCCCGTGGTTAGTCCAACAGTTACAACAACTTACACATTAACAGAAACTGTGTCAGCAACGGGATGTTCAAAATCAAACTCAGTTACGATTACAGTAAATACATTGCCAACTGCCAATGCTGGATCTCCTTCAACCATTTGTTTTGGAAATAGTGCAACAATAGGAGCAGCAGCGGTTGGGACAAATACTTATAGTTGGACATCTAATCCTGTAGGATTTACTTCCGCAGCAGCAATCCCAACAGTAAGTCCAACAGTTACTACAACTTATACGTTAGTAGAAACAATACTTGCGACTGGATGTACAAAATCAAACTCTGTTACAGTTACAGTAAACCAATTACCAAATGTTACATTAGGAGTTTTCCCTAGCACATGCGTGTTAACCTCGTATTACCCATTATCGGGAGGTTCACCTGCTGGAGGAGTATATTCTGGAGCGAACGTTTCAGGAACTACTTTTAATGCTAAGGCAGCTGGTGTAGGAACACATTCAATCACCTACACTTACATTGACGGAAATGGATGTTCAAATTCAGCAAGTTCTACTATTCAAGTTAATGCTACAGGATGTCCACCGGATACAAAAGTTCGGGCGATAGATTGTGGAATAACTTTGAGTACATTAAATAAAGCCATTGCGTGTGAAGTGGCTGTTGGCGCCATAGATTATGAATGGCAGTTCATTGATAGCACAGCATCACCGGTATCCATCCTTACAAAAATCAGAGCTAATAATATTATCTATTTTGATCCTTCATGGGTTTGGGGGATCCAATACAACAAAACTTACGATGTTAGAGTAAGAGCTAAAATCGGAACAAAATGGGGGAACTATTCAACAATATGTCATATTACCACTCCTGCAACAATCCCTACAACTAAAGTACAGAGTTCAGATTGCGGAATTTCACTTTCATATTTAAACCAATTTATTGCTTGTGATCAAGTCCCAGGTGCTTTTGATTATCAGTGGGACTTTATTGATAGCACCACAATCCCTGCAACGATCAAAACAAAAATCAGAACTTGTAATGCTACTAATTTGGACCCATCTTGGATTCTTGGAATTGAATTTAACAAAACTTACAATGTGAGGGTGAGAGCAAAAAATGGAACGCAATGGGGTAATTTCGCAACAATTTGCAAGATTACAACTCCCTCAACAATTCCAAACACCCAAGTACGTAGTTTAGATTGTGGGATATCACTTACTACTTTAAATCAATACATTATCTGTGATCAAGTTCCTGGAGCTATTGATTATCAATGGGAATTTATTGATACAACAACAAGTCCAGTAACAGTCTTAACCAAAGTCAGGGCTTGCAATGCTACAAACCTAGATCCAAAATGGATTATAGGAATTCAATACAACAAAACATACAAAGTGAGAGTACGAGCAAAAAATGGATTGTTATGGGGTAATTACTCAAAAACATGCACGATCACAACCCCAACAACAATTCCTACTACAAAACTGGCAAATATTTATAATGGAACAACACTTACTTCTTTAAATCAATTTATTGCCTGTGATTTAGTTCCAGCAGCCTGGGACTATGAATGGGAGTTTACTGACACTTTAACCAAAATTACCAAAACAAGAATCAGGACATGTGAGGCAACTAATTTTAATCCGTATTGGATTGGAGTTATTGAGTATAACAAAACTTATGCGATTAAAGTAAGAGCAAGAAATGGAATTCAATGGTCTAACTATGGAACAGCTTCTTATATTTCTACTCCTTTAGCAA
>CAIXIP010000211.1 GCA_903919535.1 uncultured Bacteroidota bacterium
CGATCTTTACTCCTGTATTTCCGGTTGCTCCAGTAGCTCCATCGATTCCATTTACTCCTGTTCCACCTACAATACCCGTTGCCCCTATCATTCCTGTTGAACCTGTTACACCCGTATTTCCGGTTGCTCCAGTAGCTCCATCAATTCCATTTACTCCCGTTCCACCTGCGATACCAGTGGCACCTATTACTCCGGTTGACCCTGTTACTCCTGTATTTCCTGTTGCTCCGGTAGCTCCATCAATTCCATTTACTCCCGTTCCACCTGCTATACCAGTGGCACCTATTACTCCGGTTGAACCTGTTACTCCTGTGTTTCCGGTTGCGCCTACAACTCCCGTTCCACCTAAGACACCGGTTGCCCCAATCAACCCTGTTGAACCTGTTACTCCCGTGTTTCCTGTTGCTCCGGTAGCTCCATCAATTCCATTTACTCCTGTTCCACCTACTATTCCTGTTGCACCAATCACTCCGGTTGAACCTGTTACTCCTGTGTTTCCGGTTGCTCCGGTAGCTCCATCTATTCCATTTACTCCTGTTCCACCTACAATACCAGTTGCACCAATCACTCCGGTTGAACCTGTTACTCCTGTATTTCCTGTTGCTCCGATAGCTCCAGCCGAACCAGTAGAACCAACAATACCGGTTGCTCCAGTAGCACCTATCGCACCGACACTTGCAGTTGTTATTGTAGAACCACTTCCATATGTAATTGTTAGCGTTCCATTTCCATTATCAACAATGTTTGTGATACCATCTCCTGTTGCACCTGTAACACCTGCCAATCCATTTGCACCATTCGTTCCAGGCGCACCAGTTCCTCCTGTAGCACCAGCCGCCCCTCCAGTTCCATTAGCTCCCGCGGCACCAGTTGAACCAGTAGCTCCATTAATTCCTGTTGCACCTGTTAATCCTGTTGACCCTGTTGCTCCCGCTATTCCGCCACCGGCAGTTTTTGCATATAATGCATATGGCACACTCATCATTTGTGTTGTACCCATTGAAACATAACCTCCACCGGTAAGATCGTCTACTTCAACTTCCAAGTACTTATAGCCACTTGACCACGTTATTAAAGGGAAAGCCCCAATAACTGGTGAAGTTGAACTCCCAATTACAGTTGTAAATAAACCATAAATATTAGTTGTTACACTTTGTATCTCTTGGTATGCAATAGCACCTGATGCTGTCGCATTATGAATACTAAACCTTACGTTAAGGTTAGTTGATGAGAGAGCATTTCCTGTGCTATTTCTTGCAACAGCCTGATAATTTATTCCTTCTGGTGGAGCCTGTGCATAAGCCCCAACAAAAAAGCCAATTAATAAAAGTGAAAGGAGAATTTTTTTCATATTTAAAATTTTATTCATTTGTTACAATATCGTTGTATTATCTAGTTAATTCAACCCAACCTTTTTTTGTTGAATCTTTATAATTAATTACATAAAAATAGGTGCCATCAACTAAGTTATTACCTGAACTATCTTTGCCTTCCCATCTATTAGATTCATTATCATATCCAATTGTTTCCCATATCTTTTCTCCCCAACGATTAAAAATTGAAACCGTATTTTTTGTATCATTAGAGATTCCATCAATTTGCCAAAAATCGTTATGATTATCACCGTTTGGAGTAATTCCTTTATAAATAACTAAACCACAATCTCCATTGGTAGAAACATTAATTGTTAATACTTGAGGAGAACTTCCACAACCAGAAACTGCGGAATTTACTTGGGTTAAATAGTACGTATATATTCCCGGTAGAGGAAAAGTATTACCAAAAGGAGAATATGATTCCCCAGTAACCTGGGTTGTATCCAAATTAGTTAATGATGCATCCAAATACCATTGAATACAATTACTCAAAGAATTTGTGAATACCGGATTTGGATCACCTGTACAAAGTGTTTGATTCAAGTATATATTTGGTGCAAATGGGCTAACTTCTACCATTATTGTATCAACTGAAAAGCCTGCACATGGCGAAGTAAGCGAATATTTAATTATCAATGTTCCAGAAGAAGTAGCTCCTGTTAAATTTATTCTTCCGGTAGTTTGATTAAATGCATTTGGAAGGATTCCCGTATTATTTTGAACAACACTAAAAGTACCGCTTGCCGTTGCAGGAAAATTACTCAGAACAGCAAAAGAATCCGATGTGCAATATGCAGATTGACTGTATGAAAATTGAGGGTTCGCAAAAGGTAGATTATTAATAAAAATAGAATCTACAATTGTACACGAAGCTGAAACATTTATAGCATAATGATTCCACCCGAAACACAAATTTGATCCGGTTGGGCCTGATGGTGGAGCACCATTCCAGCTGATTCCATTTTGAACTGTTCCACTAACGATTGTAATCTGAGCAGCATTTGCACAGTTTGTGCCACAAGCAAAAACACTTTGGTTTGCATAATAAACAACCGGTCCGGGAACATAAATATTTAATGATGTTTGACATGCACTTGTTGAATTTTCATTGATAAGCAAATAATAATTCCCTACCAATAATCCTGTTTTAATATAGTGATTTTGATTTATAGCAGAAACTATTGCATTATCAATTAACATACCTTGCTCATTAAATAATTTCACATGATATCCAGACAATGAATATCCGCAATAAACATCAATTTGACCATTACTGATATTATTACAATAAGCTGCAGTGGGATATGCTCCAAGAGGCTTAGAACAACAATTCATATGGGCATTAAACACATAATCCAGATCACCTGAACAATCTTGTGTTGTGACTAAATTGCCTGATTCACCATCCGAATAATTAATAAATTTAATACTAAGGTCATCGGAAGATGTATTACAAAAACTTTGGGTTTGAGTTTTAATTTTAAAACAAAAATTCCACAAATGAGTGAAGCCGCCTTGATCACCTAAATTATTAGTTGGATTATTGTCATTCCCAATATCATAAAAAAATCCACTCACAACATTACCATTAACATTAATGTTATTAAGCCATTTCCATTGTCCTTGCCCGTCAGCAGAAGTTGCATTTTGAGTTACAGAAAACGTTGAAGCATCCCATCCGTTTCCAAATAATGGAACAATTCCATGAAAGCGATTTCCAAATTGCTCATTATATCCACCTACTGAATAACAAAATGTGACTGTTGTATCGGGAGGATACGCTCCTTGCACAGGCAATGGGAAAGCTTGAAGCACAGAATTTTTCAAACAATCTGAGCAACTATTTTTGCTTCTGATGTCGAATGTAAAGGCTCCGTTTCCTGTAGTAGTCGTACTCGCAATTTGCAAAAAATATTTTATTCCATATGTTAGTGGGCCAAATTCAATCAACTGGGTTCCGCTTCCAGTCCCGCTATAGCAACTGCGAGGCATGATACCAATACATTGATTATTTACAGATTCATAAATTGCAACATACGGATTTGTTAATGGATTTGTTCCTATACCTTGGATATTTATTTCCACATGAGTTTCGCTGGCTGTAAATTCATACCATACATCATGCAAAGGAGCGGAAGAAGAAGGATAGCAAGTTGTGATTGATCCGCTTAAAGAATCGTTTGTAGCATTTGCATTTGTTCCTGAAACAGTTACAATATTCCCATAATTAAATCCACCTGATGATAGACAAGGTGCTGCATTAGGAAGCATTCCAATGTGATTAGGTGTACATTGAAAATTATTTGGTTGCCCAAAGACATTTATTTGAGCAAACAAAAGCAGCAAGAAAAAGAAAAAAAAGCGGAGTAATAGTTTTATCATATAATCTTATTCCATGGAATAAAAATAGACAATTTTCATTAATTTCAAACTATTCTTAAGGAAAAATTCAATAAAATACTTACGATAAAAAAGAAATTAAAAAAGATAGATTATTCGATCTTAATTCCAATGATAAGGATATCATCAACTTGGTCGAGAGGGCCCCGCCAATCTTCAATAGTTTTGTTTAAAACACTTTTTTGTTTTTCAATAGGATAAGTGTGGATTTCTAATAATAAATCTCGGAAATGATTTGCCATAAATTTTTTACCATTTGGTCCTCCAAATTGATCGGCATAACCATCAGAGAAAATAAATATAGAATCTCCTTTTTGAAGTTGAATTGAATGATTTGTAAATTTCTTTTTCTCTTCGCCTAAAAATAATCCTATTGGAAATTTATCAGCTTTTGTTTGTATTAGAATCCCGTCTCTTATCAAATATAAAGGATTGTAGGCCCCTGCATATTGAAGTTCGAGTGTTTTAAAATCAATCGTACAAAAAGAAATGTCCATTCCATCTTTTGCTTGCGACTCTTGTTGCCCATGGTGTAATGTTTCACTCACACCAACATTTAAATTATCTAAAATTAACGCTGGGGTTGTTAATTCACTATTTGTAACAACATGTTTTAAAATATTATACCCAACAATTGACATGAAGGCTCCTGGAACACCGTGCCCCGTGCAATCAACAGCTGCAAACATTGTTTTATTGTTTTTTTCATCCATCCAATAAAAATCTCCACTCACAATATCTTTTGGCTTATATAAAACAAAGGCATTTGGCAAAATACGCTTCACTAAACTATCAGGCGGTAATATAGCTTCCTGAATTCGTTTTGCATATTTGATACTATCAGTAACATGTTTGTAAAGAACTTCTAACTCTTCGTTTTTAGTTTCAATCTCTTCTTTTTGACGAACGACCTGTTCCGTACGCTCGATAACTTTTGCTTCAAGTACACGCTCGTTTTCACGCAAATCTTCACGCATTTTTAATAATGCAGCACCTAAAGTATCATCTTTACTTAGCGGACGATAATGCGAATCAAAATTACCCGAACCTACTTGCTTTGCAAATTGTGTTGTACGCCCCATTCCATCAATCAAATCATTTAAGGCCAGTGACATTTCACCAATTTCATCTTTCCTAAATTTAATTGGCTCAGTTGGTAAAACACCCCTTCCCATCATCAATAACATTTTTTTCAACTGCTGGATAGGTCGAACAATGCTTCGAATTGTAAATACTGCAATTAAAATCCCTCCAAAAACTAAAATTATTCCTAGCCAAATAACAATCTTCTGAAGAACGCTAAAAGACAACAACATCTCCGTTGAATTTGAGGATGCATTTGAATTTTGTTTATCAATGAGGGTACTTAAATTTTCATTGATAATTTTAAATTTAACATTCAGATCTTCAAAAGGTAATAACGCTTCAAATTTCACATTTGAATCGTTGTAACTGTCAAAGGTGTTTAGCTTCAACATTACATCATCTTGATAACTAAGAAACATTTGTTCGATCAAAGAAAGAATTGCATCAATACTTTCTTGTTCATCTTTGTTCCAGTTTACAGAATAAGTTTTTAATTTTTCTTTTATTTGTGGATATTCATCCTTAAGTAAAGTTCTTAAGGCTTTTTTATCAATTGCATCATCACCGGTTTGAACGTAATACCATTTGGTAATAAGTAATTTAGAGCGATTCAAAAGATTATCCAATTCTTTAAGAGTGGCAACAGAGGGGTTGTAAATTTCTGTTACCTGAACTGTTTTTTTTCGGCTATCGTTTAGTGTGATATTGGTAAATAACGAAGCCAGGATAAATAAAAACAGGATTACACCAAATCCTAATCCTATTTTTTTACCTATCGTAAATCTTAGCTTCATAAATTAATTGGATAAGCCTGTATGAGGCTATTTTTGTTTTTCTATTTCTTCCAATTTCAATTTGAACATATTTGATTTTTCAAATTCGTTCAAACTAAAATAAATTCCAGATAATCCTAATAAAGTTTCTCTACGTCTCGGATCAAGAGAATATGCTTTCTCCATAAACGGCAAAGATTCTTTAAATAAATTAATTGAATTATCCTGAATATCATTCAAAGCAACAATATCTATATCAAAATCCTGTTGATTTATTAGGTTAACAGCCTGATTATAATACAAGATACCCATATTGTAATTTGCATTGATATTATTTGGGTCTATTCCTAAAATTTTATTGTATGCCTCTTTTGCAAGCAATAGAAACTCTGTTTTACCTTTTCTATCACTTTCGAAGATTCTTGTGTATAATGATGCTATTGCAAGTGTGAAGTCAATATCTTTCTGTCGGATATTTGCAGGAGTTGGGTCAACAAGTAAATAGTATTCTTTAAATGTTTCAAAATTTTTGATGGCAATTTTATAATCAATAGAATCCAAGCTGGCACCGGCATCATTGTATAAAGTAGTAGCTAAGTATTTAATATTTTTAATATTTTCCTGTGTATTTTCCTGAGAAGAGTCTATTGATAATGATTTTTTAAAGAAACTTAGAGCGGCTAATCGAGAAGGAGATTGCTTGTTTCCTTTTTCAGTTTTATTATAAATGGTTTTGTAAATAAATCCTTTGAGATACCACACTTGAGCATTATTTTCTGTGGCAGGATTTAAAACAGCAGCATCGATGCAATACTTGGCACTGTCCAGATTGCCTTGCTGCAAGAAAGTTTGAGCAGCAATCAGATTCTCCTGCTGAGCTTTTGCGTATATCGTTAAAACTAACAATAAACCAAAAATTACTATTCTTTTTATTCTTGACATTTTTATTCTAATGTAAATATACAAAAAATTATTTAATTTGAATAGCCATTTCAACTAGAGTTGAAGCAACCTTTAATTTATATTTTTCAATATTCCCTTTATTCAATTCTATTTTTTGCTTGTTTTCAAATATCACAAAATTAATTGCCGAACCTTGTTTTGCCATTCCCGGTTTATCAGTAACAATTAATGTACTTTTCCCTTTCAATTTGCCGGTAACATCTGATAATTGAGCAGAATTATCCGAAAGAATATAAATAATATTACATTTTGGAGCATCTGCAGCCGATGAAACTGTCTGAATTTCAATCTTTTGACTACCAACAGTTTTTGAAGATGCCATTTTTGATAATTCATTTAGAAGTGCAGTGTTTGTTCCCATAACTCCAACTACAAAATTTCCATCTTTATAATCCTGAGGCCATTCAATGTATTTTGTGAAATTATAGATATAAATTGCTTTTACGTGGGCATTTGCCTCCTCCGACTGGTCTGGAAGAACAACCATATAGGAACTGAAGAAAACAAAAGTAAATAATATGAAAAGTGTTTTTTTCATTTAGTAAAAAGCAGCAAACAAATAATAAGCCAGTTTTATTTTAGATACAAATATATATATTTTTGGCTATAAAACTATACTATAAACTGACAAGTTTTTCTAATTATAAATACAGAAAACCCAATGTCCCAAGTGAGTTATAGTTAAGATTCTTCAGACGATTTAAGATTTAGCTACTAAATTAATTTTCTTA
>CAIXIP010000212.1 GCA_903919535.1 uncultured Bacteroidota bacterium
CAGCATAAAATTTATTTTGTGGAAAATAATAGTCGACACCTAATTTGAAATATGTATTTACGAAGCACCTCCCAAGTTTCTTTTTTGTGAATTTTAATTCTGAATTATATTTTGGAGCAGGTGTGAATGGTAAATATTTAGTAGAATCAGCTTGGTCTTTTTGAATTGCTTGTACATATGAAAATGAATTCTCGAAATGTAACCACTCTAATTTACGTGGATGCATGTCGATTGAAATTTCCCCACCAGTTAGATTAGCATTACCAGAAGAATATCTAAATGTACTGTAACCGTTGGTGAGTGAATCGCCACCTGTTACGCTATTTAATTTACTCAGAAATATATAGTTGCCGATAATGTTACTAAATAAATCAATTTCGGCAGTAATATAGTTTGAATTTAAACCCAGTGCATAGTCGAACTGTAAACTGGTTTCAGCTTTTAATTTTGGAACACCGATAATATAATTGATTGAACCTTCATGTACTCCATTTGCTGAAATTTCAGCAATGTTGGGCGCACGAAATCCTCTTGAGATATTAATTTTACTAAATACTTTTTCGGAGAACTGGTAGCTAGCACCTATACTACCTGATATTCCAGAGAATGTAGAATTGAAAACCGAAAATTGATGATAGCTCCCTGTATCAGTGCTATTAACTTTTTCTCCGTTAGCATTAAGGTATAAGTCTTTTCCTTTTTCAGTTCGTATATCATATCGTAAACCTCCACTGATATCTAATTTATTTATAGTTTTTTTCGCTGTTATAAAAACTCCAAAATCAAATAAATTGTATTCGGGAATTAAATATTCTATTCCTTTATTTTGCGATTTTTGTTGCATACCATTGACACCGAATGAAACATTCAGATTATTTGTTTCAGGTAGAATATATCGTAAGTCGTAATTAACCGTGTTAAGTAAAAAGTAAAGTGCATAATCATTGGGCTTTAACACGTCAGCATATTCTTGTCGTTGATTCTGTTGCCATCCAATCGTTGCTTTCAAACTAGCATTGCCAATAATAAAACTATTATTCAGCACAACTTTGTAATGATGGATTTTTTGATAAGGTGTTATTGGTAAGTAGTTTTTGAAGTCACTATTTGTTGCCATTATTGTTCCTGAAGTGGAATCATTGAGTGCTATTGGTTTTATAAAATTTCCACTTGCGCTATCTCTTTCTCCTTCAACAATGCCTGGTGTTAGATTATATGAACTGAAATGCATGTGTGAATATCCCCACGATTTATTTAACCCAATTATTCCACCAAAACTATTTTCGCTGAATCCTGAGTTAAATACGTAACCATCGTATTTATTCTGGTAGGCATGCGCCATTTTATTACTGTATCGAAGATCCCAGATAAAGCCTTTCTGATTGCCAGCAAAATTTCCTGAATAAGCAATTAGTCCGTTGTTTGTTTGATAATTTGCCAATAAGTTTACTTTCATTTTACCTTCTGGCAGAGTAGGAGCAGATATCATGTTAATAACTCCAGCCATCGCATCTGAACCATAAGATAGGCTTGCGGGTCCTTTTAGAATTTCTACTTTGTTAACTGCAAACTCGTCAGTTTCAATCCCATGCTCATCGCCCCATTGTTGCCCTTCTTGACGGATGCCATCTATAACGGTAACTACACGGTTATAACCTAATCCACGAATTGTAGGTTTAGAGATTCCTGTACCTGTAGTTACTTGAGAAATACCAGGTTGATTCGCAAGAGCATCGATTATATTTGTCGAAGATGTTTGCAAAAGTTGAATGGCTGAGATAGTAGAAATTGGAGTTGGTGTGCGATTCTTCTCTGCTGCTTTTGATAGGCCAGTAACAACAATTTCATTGAGTTCAGCAACAGATTCTTCCATTGCAAAATCCTTTTTTGTAGTAATTGAAAGATCGATTTTCTCTGCTATTAATTTGTAGCCAATAAAACTTACCTGAACCAATACAATTGATTGTGGTAAGTTTTCAATCGTATAGTTCCCATTTGCATCAGAAGCAGCCCCAGTCTTTAAATCGCTAATATATACAGTAACACCAGGGAGTGGCTCCCCCGTTTTTTTATTAGTGATTTTTCCGGATAATGTTGTTTTTGTAGATGGAAAATTTTCTATAGAAAAATTATTGATGGAATATAAATTTGAAATAGATAAAATAATTCCAAACACTATTTGAAGTGTTATTTTCATTGAGTAAAAATTTATTGGTTATAAGAATTTAATCAACATTCTGCTGATTAAACAACCGAAGACTATCGGAAGAAAACTAAACCAATACAGGCGGTGCTCGAAGAGAGTGGAAATGTTTTTCTTGTAGAAGTAAATCCTGTTTCGTTAAGAAAAAAATTAAATTGGCAGGTTTACTTATAATAAAATCGGGGTGGTTAAATGAAGGTATACCCGTGAAATCATTTGTAAAATCACATATTTCGCAATGGTGTTCTTCTGAATGAAAATGTTTATCAGAAGAAATACAATGAGTATCATTGATATGCGAATAATCGTGAACCCCCTTTTCCGCAAGGGGAAAAAGAAAAATCAGCAAGGTGAAAATAGAAAGTAAGTTTTTCAATTTTTGCATTACTCAAAGGTAAACATTATTTGATAATTGTGGGAATCAAGCAATTGTTGATTTAGTTTAGTTCAACTACTCGAAATTACAGATTTATTTGCTATCATTAATAAAATCTACATTTCCATTTACATCTATATTAATAGAGCTTTTCAAATTGTTATAAAAAAGCAATTCCGTTGTTCCTCCAGCTGTAGTTGTTTTAGAAATCTTGTCCGGCGCGCCTAAAAGTTTAATTGCGTCCTCCCTTTTCATTCCAACTTTTATTTTACTCATGTCCGCATTTGCATATTTGTCAGCTTTTTCAGTATTCCCAAGCTTTAAGAACAATTGTCTTAAACGTTGCTTGGTTGCTTTGTCGGGTGAAACTTCATATGACTTCTCAAAGTTTACAACTGCCTTGCTCCAATATTCTTTTGCTTTTTCTTCGTATTCTTTTGTTTTTTTTGTTTCACTCATTGGAAGAGCATTCAATTTTTCATTCCATTCATTTCCTTTGTTAAAATACAAAACACCTAAGTTGTAATTTGCAATTTCATAATCAGGTTTTATTTCCAAAGCTTTTTGATATTCTTTTTCTGCATTTTCCGGATCATTTGTTTTTTCATAAACGTTTGCTAAAACGGAATGCAATATTTCATTGTCAGGTGAAATTTCAATTGCATCGAGAAGTTTGGTTTTAAGAATATCAGTCTTTCTTTGTGCTAAATAAATATTGATTTCCTGATTTGTTAACTCTGCGTTATCTTCAAAAAGAATTTTTCCTTTATCAATATATTTCAATGCATTTACAGTGTCTTTATCGGTTAAACAAATTTTAACCATGTTTGTATAAATGATAGGATCTTTATATTTTATTTCTATCAGCTTATCAGCAATTTCTTTTGTTTTTTCTTTATTTCCTGATAGAGCATTTATTTTAAAACGGTTGTATAATAAACTTTCTTTAGTAATGTTATTACGTTTTAACCCTTGTTCAAAATCGTAAGGCAAAGCGGCATCAAGAAGGTCTAGGCCTTTCAGAGCTTTGTCAAATTCTTTTGTTTGAATAAAATATTGAACTTTATAATACAACGCAGCACAGGTTTGAACCAATCCGCCTTTTACCTGGTCTTTGTAGATATTATCTTTATCTAATTTCAGACAAGTGATGTAACTTTCTACAGCTTTTTCTTGTGCCTCTTCATCTAATTTATTATCCTCAGTTTTTTTTGATTCATAAATAGATTGATAGATCTGCCCTCTATACATCCATAATTTTGCACTACTCTTTGTTGCATCATGAATAGCAGCTGCATCTGCAGCGATTTTTGCCCTATCGTATTCTTGACTTCTTAAATAATTGTTTGCGTTTTGAACCTGATTACTTTGAGCACCAACAAGGGTAACAAAACAAATTAAAATGGCGGAAAAAATTGCTTTCATTGTTTATTGTTTTTTTTATGTATTAAACGCATACTGCATTTTATACAGTATGCGTTTCAAATATTATTCCAATTTATTTTTTAATCAATTGTGATCTTTTTAAGCTTCACATTTTTTAATGATTCTTTTGTCTTAGCATCTTTTGCTGCCTTATCCAACTGTGCTTCAATTATTGATTTGTCACCAACAATAACTGTTGTAAGTTTATTGGGATCGAAGTATTTTTTAATTTGTTGATTTACTTCTTCTTTGGTGATGTTCTTTAATAATTGATTTTGTTTAGCTGTATAATCTTTATCTAAATTGTATCGAACAATGTTAGATAAAAAGGTAGCTTTTTGGTAAG
>CAIXIP010000213.1 GCA_903919535.1 uncultured Bacteroidota bacterium
ACTTATCGACATTTTTTATACCTTTATAGTATATTTCTTTATCGCAATAAAAATAAATGTTTCATTTTACTAATCGATTATGAAAACTTCCACTACTAATCTCGCCAGAAAAGAAAGTCTTAAGATTTTAAAAACTTATTTTTTATTCTTTTTATTTACCATACTGCTGACCACAAAGGCTTTAGCAGATGGTGGGCCAAGCTTTGACAATTTCAAAAAAAATGCTCAAGCACTCAAAACAGAGCAAGAGAAAATTGACAAGCAACGCGCCTTCGATGAAAAAATGAGTTACGTATATATGTTTTTAGGATTAGCTGCAGTAATAGCTGTAGCCTGGTTTAGCACTGTATTATATGCTAAAAAAAGTAAAAAACTAGCAACTGAAACAAACCATCATCGTCATTACATAAGACACCCACACGACCCGCACAGAAGGCCGAAAGTTAATAGTTTAAGAAGATAATTGGATTGGACTGTTATTTTACTTTAACACCTTTTTTGTATGTTGTTTGCATCATAACATTGCCGTTTTCGTCATAATACAACCATTCTCCATTTGGCTTACTTTCAACTCGGCCATTTTTATCTTTTATCAAAGTATAAGAAGTTTTGCTTTTCAACTTTGCATTTTCGTACCAAGAACTACAATCGCCACTTAATTTCCCATCACTAAATCGCTGTTCCATAGATTTTCCACCTGTTTCAAAATAATAGGTCCAAAAACCATCCGGCTTTTCTTCCTTATAATTCCCTTCGCTATCTTTAAAACCATATGGAGTCCAAAATACCCAGTGTCCTTCTTTTTTTCCTTTTTTGTATCCGCCCTCTTCTTTTATTTTTCCCGAATCAAAATAATATTTCCATGACCCATCTTTTAATTCATCTTTATAAAAGCCTGTGTAGTTAGGATTATTATTAGGGAACCAACCTTTCCATGATCCGTCCATTTTCCCTGATTTAAAATTACCTTCATCTTTTTTTGCTCCGTTGTCATACCAAGAAAACCATGTGCCTTCTTCTTTTCCAGATGCGTAATTTCCTTCTTGAAGCTTTTGCCCACTCTCAAACCAAATAGTCCACAATCCCTCTTTTAGTCCAACTTTGAATTTTCCTTCTTTCCACTTTGTACCATCTTTATAGTTGTACTTCCAAAGACTATCTTGTAAATCGTTTTTATAAAAACCTTCTGATTCTTTAACTCCTGTATCAAACCAATACATCCACTTTCCACTTCGTAAATCGTCTGTTAAACTACCTTCCATTACTTGTTTCCCTGCCTCGGTATACCATTTCCATATTCCATTTTTTTTATCATTAACGAAAGGACCTTCGCTTTTAACTTTTCCGCTTTTAAACCAATTAGTGCATTGTCCATTTTTTTTACCTTTTTGATATGTAACCTGATAATCCTTCTCACCGGATGGGTTATAAAACAACCAATCCCCATCTAAACGTCCGTCCTTATAGTAACCTTCACCTTTTTTAGCTCCACTATCATATACCATTGTGAATTTCCCGTTGCCATTTTTCACAATCTGTTCTCCTGTTTCCAACCATAAATTCATGAGCAAAACTTCTTCATTTTCATATACAAGCTCCTGCTTTGGCTTTTCGTTTTTAAACCAATCTTTCCATAAGCCTATTTTTTTTCCGTTTTTGAATTGACCTTCTTGCTGCTTTAAGCTATTTGAATACCAAGCGGAATAATTCCCTTCGGCTAAATTGTTCTTAAAGATACCATCACTTTCTTTTTGTCCGTTTTCATAATAATAAACCCAAGCTCCTTCTTTTTTACCACTTTTATAATTTTCTACACTTTTTAACTTCCCATTCTCATACCAACCGGTCCATGTGCTATCCGATTTATCATTCTTGAAAAAATTTTCCTGGGCTTTGCTTCCATTTATATACCAATACATCCAGGACCCATTCTTTTTCCCCTTTGTATAATTTTCTTCCGTTTTAACTTTTTTTCCAGGATAATAAGAAATGAACTTGCCGTTCTCTTTACCTTCAAAAAAAACACCTTCCCTAGCAATATCGCCATTTTCAAACCAGGCAACAAATTTCCCATCTTGCATCCCATTTTTTGTTTGTTGCTCACTTTTCTTTTTAGTTTGAGCAAGATCCCAATACTCAGTTACGACTTGTGAAAACACAAGATTACCAATAACAGCTAACAATAATAAAAGAATCCATTTTTTCATTTTCGTGTTTATTAGTTTTAATTTACTAACGTAAATTTCTATAAAAGATACAAAGAGGCAATGTTGTTTTTTAAAAAAAGAGCTGAAGTTTTCTTTGCTTCAGCTCTTGAAATAATAAAAGTATTTTTTTAGTTCGTTTCAAGAACTTTGAATAGTTCATCCAATTTAGGAGTTAAGATAATCTCGGTTCTTCTGTTCTTTTTCCTCGCATCAGCAGATTTAGCAGTATCGATTGGGAAATACTCTCCTCTTCCTGCAGCCGTAAGTCTTCTTGGATCAACAGTGCTATTTTTTGTAATAATTTTTACGATAGAAGTTGCACGCATTACACTCAAATCCCAATTGTCTTTTATATCACCTTTGCCTACCATTGGTACATCATCAGTATGGCCTTCAATTAAAATATTAATATCAGCATTTTGTTCAAGAACTTTAGCTACTTTTTTTAATGCTTCAACTCCTTTTGCTTCCACAGTTGTACTTCCTGATGCAAACAATAAACTTTCGTCCATTGAGACATAAACTTTTCCATTTTTTTGAGTAATCGTTAAACCCTTTCCTTCAAAACCAAATAATGCGTCAGAAAGTTTTTTCTTGAGGTCATTTACTGCGTCATCTTTCTTTTTGAGTATCCCTTCTAATTCAGCAACTCGAGCTTCTCTTTTTTGCAATTCAAGATTAAGTTCCTCTAAACTTTTCTTTTGTGCATTTAATTGTGCTTCCAAAAGTTTAAGTTCATCTTGTTTTTTTAGCAGTTGTTCTTGCGTAAGTTGTAATTCTCCTGATATTTTTTTTGTATCAGCTAAGTTACCTTCCAATAAGCGATTATACTTATCTAACAGTTGTTCATTGATTTGATTTAATTTATCATACTTGGAAGTTAAATTACGATAACTTGTACCAGTGATGGAAGTATCTTTTTTTAATCCCGTAATAATTTTTTCTTCATCAATTAATTTTACTGTTGCTTCATTTAGCTTTGTCTCATTATCCTGACTTGTAGTTTTTAAGGTAGCTAGTTCCTTTTCACAATTTTCTCGTTTTGATTGCTCTTCCTCTAATTTTCTTTGCGGAACACAAGAAAAGATCGCACTTGTTATCAATATAACCGTTATGTACTTTAAGCCGTTTTTCATTTGTAAAATGATTTAGATTATTCGTACAATATTATAAAAAAAGCAGGAAGGTTTTATGCTTGTAGGGAAACTTTATGCACATATCAAAACATGCATTTTGTTAATAATTACAAATCGATTCAAAAAAAAACCATTCAGAAATTCTGAATGGTTTTTTAATATTTTTTATTCCTGCTTTTACTTTTTTGCTTCGGCTTTTATATCCTTAGACTCAAAATAAACGTGAGACATATCACGATATTCCATTGCATTTGCAGGGAAATTTTTAACATTTGTTTGAATCAATCGATAGTTTTCATCATAAAAAATCGGCATGACAGCAGCATCATCAATAACAACTTGATCGGCTTGAAGGTATAGATTAAAACGTTTTTTGTCATCAACCTCTTTTAATGCTGCTGAAAACAAAGAATCAAATTTTGCACTTTTATATCGAACTGAATTCAAATATGATTTTTCGGTTAATTTTTCAGGAACATTTTTTCCATATAGTAACGATAAAAAAGTCTCTGGGTCAGGATAATCTGCAATCCATGATGCTCTCCAAAACTGAGCTTTTCCTGTTTCCAAGCTTTCAAGATGTTCGGCAAAAGGCATAACATTTATTTCAACATCAATGTTAAGATTCTCTTTTAACATTTTTTGAATTACTTCAGCAGTTTGAATGTTTCTATCTCCACCACCACTATTTATTTGCAATGTTAATTTTGGAAATCCTTTCCCATCAGGATAACCAGCTGTTGCCATATATTTACGTGCTTTATCCACATCAAATGTATAACCTTTTAAACTCTTGATATCATAGTTTTTAAATGAAGGAGGAACAATTCCGTAAATACCCGGGATTCCTTCACCTTGAAGTGTATAATTAACAATTTTTTCGCGATCAATAGCGTAGTTAAATGCTAGACGTACCTCTTTTTTATTAAATATTTCACCTTGATTTTGAAAACCCAAATAAAATGTACTCATTGAAGGGACTACTTGCATTTCAAAAGGAATGTTCCCTTCTTTTGCATGATCAAGTTCGCCCAAAATATCAGGAATCATTTCAATTGGCAAACGATAAATCATATCTATATTGCCTCTTTTAAATTCAAGCAATTCGGATTTTTTCTCTTTTATGAAGGTAAATTTTAAGGCATCTAAATATGGAAGCTGATTTCCGAATTCATCCACATTCCAGTAATTTGGATTTCTTTCTAAAATAACGTTGTCGCCTTCCTTAATATTTTTCACTTGAAAAGCACCTGTACCAACACATTTTACACGCATATCAACACCATATTTTTCATAAGCTTCTTGCGGATAAATCCAGCAACCGGGAGTACTTAATATATTCAAGAATCCGGCAAATGAATGAACCAAATCAATTTCGATTGTATAGTCATCAATTACTTTTACTCCTGCAACACCGCCAACCAAAGGTTTTTTATCTATTGTAGATTGATAATACTCATTAGCACCTAAAACACGATCCTTGAAAGAACCATTAAACTGTTGGTTTTCAGAACTCGAAGTACAAAGTCTTTCAAAACAATATTTAAAATCTTTTGCAGTAACTTCTCTTCCTTTTCCATCAGCAAAACAAGCATCATCATGAAACTTTACGCCTTTTCGGATATGAAATGTCCATTGTGAAGCATCATCATTTTTTTCCCACTTTTCAGCTAAAGAAGGCAAAACGGTTAAATCATCTTGAGAAAGTTTAACTAATCCTTCATATACCTGATTTGCTATACGATGCGAAGTTACCTCCGTAATGTTTAAAGGAAAAAGGTTACGGAAATCTTCTACTTCATTCATTCTAAAAACACCTCCGTAATAAACGCCTCCTTTGGCTTTACGAGCTTCACCTGTAGTGTTATTTCCGCCACCACAAGATGACAAAAAACCTAGAATTAATAATGAATAAATTACTTTTTTCATATTTAAAAGAATATTATATTTATTTCGAGAAGCACAAATATATAGAATATCTGTAAATTTTTTAAAAAATAACAAGAAAAAGTTCTTTATGGTACTGATAACTTAGTTTATAGATCTAGCTCAAGCACTACAGGGCAATGGTCTGAATGTTTTGCTTCCGGCAATATGGCTACCCGCTTCATTTTCGACTCAAGATTAGCGCTTACCAGATTGTAATCAATACGCCAGCCTAAATTTTTTGCACGTGCATTTGCTCTATAGCTCCACCAACTATAGTTGTGAGGTTCTTTATTAAAATGACGAAAACTATCCACAAAACCTGTTTTCATGAACTTATCGATCCAGTCACGCTCTTCCGGCAAAAAACCGCTGCTGTTAGCGTTGCTTTTGGGATTATGAATATCAATAGGTTGATGACAAATATTGTAATCGCCACAGATTATTAATTTTTGTCGCTCCTTTTTCAGATCGGTAATATAATTCTCAAAATCGCTCAACCACTGCATCTTAAATGCTTGCCTTTCCTCACCACTACTGCCACTAGGATGGTAAACGCTTATTATGGATACATCGCCAAAATCGGCACGAATAACACGTCCTTCAAAGTCATATTTTTCGATACCACAACCGTAATGAACATAATCAGGTTTTTGTTTTGTAAAAATTGCCACTCCGCTATATCCCTTTTTTTGTGCCGGATACCAAAAATGGTGATAGCCAGCATTATCAAAAATGCTTAAATCCAGTTGTGACGGGTCTGCTTTTAACTCCTGAACACATAAAACATCAGGATCTGCCGCTTTTAACCAATCCATCAAGCCCTTACTCATCGCTGAACGGATACCATTTAAATTGTATGTAATAATTTTTGCCATGTTTTTTCGTTTTCTTTAGGTTCTACAAAGGTATAAAATGCATTTGTTTTGAACATAAACCTGTTGCGTTTTATTTGTTGTATACACTTTCGTTGCTTTATGTACGTAGTATGTATTACAAAACTTCATTTTTCGGAAACTTATTTTGTTTCGGTATAATTAGTACTTTTAAATCTGTGATTGTTCGAAATAAAATATTGCTTTTTGTTTTACTGCTTGTCTATGCTGGAGGATTTGCTCAGGATATTAACAATAACCGAACTAAAGTTTTATCGCTAACTTCTGATACCGTTAAACTTGATTCACTAAGCCTTGTTCCTGGTTCAATAAAATTTTCTACTACTAATGGAATATTACTTGATACTGCATTTTATAAAATAAAGTATGCAGATGGGGTAGTAATTTTTAATCGAAAAACATTAATCGAAAAAAATATTAAAACCGATGTTGTTTTTTGCTCATACAAAACATTCCCCTATTTGTTTTCACAAGAAACTAAACATAAGGACATAAATCGTGTGAAGGCAGATTTATCAGGAAATAAAAACCCTTTCAGTTATAATATCGAATCAAAAAATGATGACATATTTAAAATGGATGGCTTAAATAAAAGCGGAAGTATTTCACGTGGAATTTCTTTTGGGAATAATCAAGATGTAATAGTGAATTCCAATTTAAACTTGCAACTATCCGGACATTTAAGTAATAATATTGATATATTATTAGCCGCCTCAGATAATAATATCCCTATTCAACCTGAAGGAAACACACAGCAATTGCAAGAGTTTGATAAAGTATTTATTCAATTATCAAATGCAAATACAAAATTAATTGCAGGTGATTTTCAATTGACCCGACCAAATTCATATTTTATGAATTTTAATAAAAAAGCACAAGGAGCAAGTTTTTCTACTACACAAAAAATTAATTCAAGCAATACAGATATTTCTAAACAAGGACTTTATAAAACCAGCTTAAGTGCCGCAGTTTCACGAGGGAAATTTGCCAAAAATCAAATTCAAGGCATTGAAAGTAATCAAGGACCCTATCGATTACATGGCGCTGAAAATGAATCATACATAAGCGTATTATCAGGAACCGAAAAAGTATATATTGACGGAAGACTTATTGAACGAGGACAAGAGAACGATTATACAATTAATTATAATACAGCCGAAATTATTTTCACTGCAAAACAATTAATAACCAAAGACAAACGAATTGTAGTTGAGTTTCAATATTCTGATAAAAATTATGCTCGTTCATTGGTACATTTTGGAAATGATTATGAGCAAGGAAAACTTAAATTACATGTAAATGTATATTCCGAACAAGACAGCAAAAATCAGCCTTTGCAGCAAGATCTTACAACTGCCCAGAAAAAAATATTATCAGAAGTAGGCGATACGCTTTCACTTGCAATAAGCCCAAGTTACGATAGCATACCTTTTTCTAATAGTGAAGTTTTGTATCAAAGAAAAGATACGATAATAGGAGCCAATTTATACAAAAATATTTTTGTTTACCGAACAGATAGTGTTGCACATTTTAGAGTAACATTCAGTAATGTTGGAGTTGGGAAAGGCAATTACAATCAAATTACTTCAAGTGCCAATGGTAAAGTTTTTCAATGGATTGCGCCAAGTATAACTGGTGATACCTTACATGGAAGTTACGAACCTGTGATTCAATTAATCGCACCTAAGAAAAAACAAATGCTCACTGTTGGAGCTGAATATTTATTCAACAAACACAGTAAATTATTAATTGAAGCTGCAGCGAGCAACAATGATATAAATACATTTTCATCTGCTAATAGCAGTGATGATGTTGGTTATGCGCTTAAAATGAATTTTGATAATGCTTCACCACTTAATCTTTCGAAAGCAAAAGACTCTACTTTTAGCCCGCTTACTCTGCTAACAAATTTGAATTACGAATATGTTCAGAAATATTTTTCTCCTATTGAACGATACAGAAGCATTGAATTTGAAAGAGACTGGAATCGTGGAAATACAGTGCTCGCGGATGACCAACACATTGTAGGAGCTGCTATTGGGTTAACTAAAAAAGAAATAGGAACGGCATTGTATAAATTCAATGCACTTTTGGAAGGAACAAAATACAATGCAACAAAACACAATGCCAACATAAACCTTTCTGCCAAAGGATTTAACGTTGTATATGATGGAAGTTTATTAAACTCTGCCAGCACTAACAATACAAATTTTTACAGGCATAAAAGTGGAGTTTCGCAAAAAATAAAATGGTTCACTCTTGGATTAAAAGATGAATTTGAACAAAACAAATTTGCACTCAACAAAAAAGATTCATTGCTCCTAAATAGCTACCAATTCTGGGAATGGCAAGCATTTGCACAAAACAATGATTCTACAAAAAACCATTATGGAATTAATTATAAACAGAGAACTGATTATGCAGCAAAAGACACATCTATCCTAAAAAAATCGACCTATGCCGAAAGCTATGGAGGCTTTTTAGAACTCATAAAAAACCCTAATAATCAATTAAAAATTAATGCTGCATACCGTAAATTAAGAATTATTGATCCAAAAAACACTGATATTCAAACGAAAGCAGACAATTCACTCGTTTCAAGAATTGAGTATAATTTTAAATTGTTGAAAGGGTTTATTTATTCCAATACCTTTTATGAAATTGGTTCGGGAGTAGAGGAAAAAAAAGAATTTACCTATATTGCTGTTGCGCCAGGACAAGGCGTTTACACATGGATAGATGATAACAACAATGGTGTAAAAGAATTGAACGAATTTAAAATTGCTGCATTTCCTGATCAGGCAACTTATATTAAAGTTTATACCCCAACCAGCGAATATGTAAAAACATACAGCAATCTATTTTCTGAAATGCTGATGATAAAACCATCCGCTCTGTGGGCAAGTAAAACCGGTTTCAAAAAATTTATTTCGCGGTTTGCAAACCAAACAACCTATCGCGTTGATAGAAAATCGAATGAAAGTGATCTTACAAAAGCATACAACCCATTTTTATCTAAAACTATTGATAGCAGTTTAATTACATTAAATTCATCTTTTAGAAACACATTATTCATTAACCAATTAAGTTCTGTATTCGGTCTCGACATTTCCTTTCAGGATTCGAGAAACAAAATTTTATTGATCAATGGTTTTGACACTCATAAAAACACCTATGAAGAAGCGCATTTACGATGGAATATTATTCAACAATTCAGTCTGATGTTAGATGCCAAGAATGGCATTAAAGAAAGCAAATCCGATTATTTCAATACCAAAGATTTCTCTATTTCCTATTATGAGTTGGAACCAAAAATAAATTATCAACCAAACACTTCTTTTCGTGCAACAGTCTCCTTTAAATACACAGACAAAAGAAACAAAGCTGAATTTGGTGCACAATACGCAACATTACAAGATTATGGCGTTGAAATAAAATACAATGTTTTACAAAAAGGCAGTTTAAATTTAAAAGCTAATTTTATTCAAATCAAGTATAACGGACCTCGAAATTCTTTATTGGAATTTGAAATGTTAGATGCTTTAAAAACTGGGGAAAATAAAACCTGGGGAATAGCTTACCAACGTAATTTATCCAACAACATGCAATTAAGTATAACGTATGATGGGCGCAAATCAGGAGGCACAAAAATAATTCATACGGGTGGTGCGCAAGTGAGAGCTTATTTCTAGGTAAGTATATTTAGAAAGCATATAATTTGAGATTCAAATTTCAATAAGAATCTTGGTGGGAGTATATGCATGTCTTTCTTTTGTGACTAAATATATGTTGATTGAATAAAAAACAGGTCCATACGAAATTAAACTCTTACTCCAATAATCAAAACATCATCCACTTGCTCCAGATTGCCTTTCCAACTATCAAAAGCATTTGCAACTAATTTTTGCTGCTCATCAATTGATTTATCTGAAATAGAAATTAACAAATTTTTTAACTGATTGTATTTAAATTTTTTTCCCTTTGGGCCACCAAACTGATCAGCATAACCATCACTGAACAAATAAACAGAATCTCCTTTTTGAAGCTGAATCGAGTGATTGTTGTAATTATCTACAACACCATCTAAATTTACACCTATTGGAAATTTATCAGACTTTATTTCTTTAAATTCTCCATTTTTTATGTAGTATAACGAATTAAATGCCCCAGCGTATTGCAGTTCATTTGTTACCTTGTTTAAAGAACACAATGAAAGATCCATCCCATCTTTTACTCCTTTTCCCTCAACAGATTGTCGCAATGTTTTTGTAACACCTGCATCTAAATGTTTTAATATTTCAGAAGGTTGAGTAAGATGCATTTCATTAACAGCTTGAGTGAGCAAATTAAACCCAACTACCGACATAAGTGCTCCTGGAACGCCATGTCCGGTACAATCCACAGCGGCAAAACAAACAACTTCGTTTTTTTGCTCTATCCAATAAAAATCACCACTTACTATATCTTTAGGACGGTAAAAAATAAAACTTTCAGGTAACATTTTTTTCCAATGTTCCTTAGGAGGAAGAATAGATTCCTGTATTCGCTTTGCATAATTTATGCTATCCGTAATTTCTTTTTTCTGAAGTGTAATTTCCGAGTTTCGATGTTCTAGTAATAAATTTGCTTTTTGCTTGATCTGATAACGATTATAAAGTAATGAGGCCAATGACAATACTAATAAAACCGTTGCCAGTAAAACCCACATCCATAACTTATTTTTATTAAGCTCGAGCGCCTGTATCTGATTATTTTTAGTTATTAGTTCAATTTCTTTTTGCTGCTTTTCGCTTTCGTATTTAGTTTGAAGTTCATTTATTTGTTTTGCTGTTTCGGAATTTAAAATGGAATCTTTAATCTGCATAAGCAATTTTTGGTATTCATATGCTTTTGAAAAATTTTTCTGTTCGGCATACACTAAAGCAATTGCCTCATATCCGCCTTTTAATAATTCTTTTGCTCCAATTGCTTTTGCTTTTTCTAATGCATCATTCATATACCCCAACCCTTTTTCATATTGTTTTCGGCTACAATAATTTGAACCCAGACTAAATGTTGTTACAGCTAATCCATATTGATCTTTTAAGTTTTTTCTTAAATCAAGTGACTGCTCAAAATATGTAAAAGCTTTATCATATTGTTCCATTGTTTCATAAACACTTCCGATATTATTTAAAGTAAGTGCTGTTCCATTTAAGTCGTCAATAGATTTTCGAATTTCTAGCGCTTTAAAATTATATTCTAAACTTTTTTCATAATCACCTTTAAGCTTATATAATAATGCAATATTGTGCAATGAATTCCCAACGCCTTTTATATTTTTTATTTCCTCTTTTAATTTTAATGCTTTTTTATGAAAATCAAGTGCTTCATCAAACTTCCCTTGATTTTGGTAGATCACGGCAACATTATTGGTGATATTAGCGACAAGTCTTTTATCATTATTTTTTTCGGCTAAATTCAATGCTTTAAAATAATTGTCCAATGCCTTATTGTAATCCGCTTTATCATCATAAACTAAACCTATGTTATTATACGTAACAGCTTCCTTAAATTTACTCCCTTCTACTCTTGAAATAACAAGCGCTTTGTTGAAATATTCTAAAGCCTTATCATAATTACTGCGGTAGTAATAAGATAATCCCAAATGATTTATGGCAGTAATTTCGCCATTTGTATAATTAATATTTTGAGACTGAAGCAATGCGTCATTTGCGTATTTAGAAGCCTCTTCCGGAAAATCAGCAAGATATTGATAAGCGATGTCATTCAACAATTTAACACGAATAGTATCTGTTGAAGATTGTAACAATACCTTTAAACTATCTGCAACCTTGCTTTTTTTCTGTCCATAGGTAACGCAAGATATTATTAGCAGAAAACATGACAGGAAATATTTTATCAATATATTTTTCATCTATCTTGAATTATATTTTTATTCCAATAACTAATATATCATCCACTTGCTCTAGATCACCTTGCCAGTTTTCAATGGTTGTTTTGAGTATTTCAGATTGCTGTTCCATCATTTGATCTTGAAACCCAAGAATGGTTTGGTGGAAGCGCTTTACCATAAATTTTTTTCCTTTTTCTCCTCCAAATTGATCTGCATAACCATCAGTGGACATATAGATGGAATCTCCCTTATTTATTTTCACTTCATTATTTGTGAATTCTCTATCTTCTTTTATTTGAGTTCCACCAATTGGCATTTTATCAGGCTTTATTTCAATAAAGGAATTGTCCCTCATGACATATAATGAACGGTTTGCTCCTGCAAATTCCAAAACATTTTTTTCATCATCAATAACACACAAAGCAATATCCATTCCATCGCTGGTCTCATTATTTTCAATGTCTTGCTTTAATGATTGGCGAACACGTTCATGCAATAAATTTAAAATATCCGAAGGTTTATAAATATTTTTTTCATTTATTATTTCATTTAACAATGTATTCCCAATCATACTCATAAACGCCCCAGGAACACCATGTCCAGTACAATCCACACAAGCAATTATTTTTTTATTTTCTTGTTTTGCAAACCAATAAAAATCACCGCTTACAACATTTCGTGGTTTAAAGAAAATAAATGATTCTGTAAATGATTCTTTTATTTGTTGTTTTAAAGGCAAAATTGATTCTTGAATTCGCTTTGCATAATTTATACTATCCGTAATCTCTTTATTTTTAATTTCAATTATCTCCTTTTGCTCGGTCACCTCATCATTGAATTCTTGTAATTGTATGTTAGCCTTTTTTCGATGGATACTATTTCGATATACAATTCCTATCATCATTAACAATAGAAGAATTCCAAAAATAGATGCGTAGCTAATTAATTTTTGTCGTTTTAATTTTTCGTCAGCAAGTGTTTCTTTATTTTTTTGTACCAACTCCTGTTCTTTTTGCTGTGCTTGAAAACGGTAATTCATTTCTAATTCTGTAAGCTTTTTTGTATTATCGGCATTATATACAGAATCATTATATTGTTTGTACAACATAAAATTTTTATATGCGCTTTTATAATCACTCAAAGCTTCATAAGTCCTTGATAACCCTAAATGAATTTCAATCAAATCTTCCATTGAATTCATTTCCTTTGCTTTTACAAGTGCCTTTTGGTAGTATTCTACAGACTTCGGATATTGCTTTAAAGAATAATAATTGAAACCAATTGAGCTATAACAAATTGTTAACCCCTGGTTATCGTCTTCTTTTTTAAATATTTCAACTGCTTTGAATTGGTATTCCTGTGCTTTTTTAAAATCTCCCATATCAGAATAAACATTTCCCAAATTCCCTAAAGAACCTGCATAGGTTCTTTCATTATTTCTGGAAGACAGTTCACTGATCTGAATATACATTTCAATTGCTTTATCATATTTTTTGTTGTAATAATGATTGTTTGCAATATACATGTCTACGTCAAGAAGCAGTGAAGTATCTTTTAGTTTAAAAGCCAAATCCTGACACTTCTTAAAATAATCCATTGCATAATCCCGGCTTGGAGTTTCACTATACGCTGATCCAATGTATAATAATAGTTGTGCTATTCTGGCATCATTCTTATTCTTTTCCGCCAAGGTCAATGCTTCCTGAAAAAAAACTAAGCCTTTTGGATGATCTCCCATTTGACTATAGGCATTTCCTATGTACATCAAATTTGTTATAGAAAAATTTTCATCTTTTAATTTTTTCGCAATTTCATTCGCTTTTTGATACCAATAAATAGATTGCAGATAATTACCTTTCTCCAAATATATTCCAGCCATAAAAGAATAACACTGAGATAATTCAACAGTTTTGTTGTATTTTTTTAATTGCTCATAAACACTTTTATAAATAACTAGTGCTGAATCTTTCTCCGAAATTTCGTCCAGATAAAACCCTTTAATAAAGTCCGACAAAGCTATGTCTGCACTATCATTCAAAAGTTTTGCCAAAGCGGAAGACCTGTTAATATAATCACGAGCCTTAGTAGGATTTTCCATTACAGAATACCTTCCTAGTTCTTTAAGAGCAGTAAATCTTGTCTGATCGTTTTGAGTAGTTTTTACAACTTGCTCGAGACTATCAATAGAGTGCTTATTCCTTGCATGCAAATCTTGTTGGATTGCAAAAACAAAAGCAACTAAAATGATGGACTTTAAAAAGAAAAATGTTTTGATATTTTTAAAAGAATTCACGTTTTTATAACAATAAAATTGAGAGAATAAAAATACATTATTTTTTGGAACGTGTTGAATTTACTTCCGTTCATTAATCATGGAAGAAGTAAAAAAACAACACTCCATAAAAGCAAAAAAATAGTCCTGCCGACCAAATTTGAAAAAATCCCTGAAAATTCACTACTTTTGCAGCCTTCAAAAAAAATAAAAAATAATGATTTCAGTTTCTAATCTTTCTTTACGTTACGGCAAACGAATATTGTTTGATGAAGTAAGTATAAAATTTACTCCAGGCAATTGCTATGGTATTATCGGTGCAAATGGTGCAGGCAAATCAACATTTTTAAAAATTCTTTCAGGAGAAATTGATCCAGCTACAGGGCAGGTTTCTATTACTCCCGGTGAACGAATGAGTGTGTTAAGCCAAAATCACTTTGCCTTTGATGCATACCCGGTTTTGCAAACTGTTTTGATGGGTAACAAAAAACTTTGGGATATTATCCAACAGAAAGATGCTCTTTATGCTAAAGCCGATTTTAGTGATGCCGATGGTGTAAAAGCTGCAGAGTTAGAGCATGTATTTGCTGAAATGGATGGATGGAATGCTGAAAGTGATGCTGCAAATATGTTAAGCGATTTGGGTGTGAAAGAAGAGCATCATAGCAAGCTGATGGGGGAATTAAATGGAAAGGAGAAGGTTCGCGCATTGTTGGCTCAAGCTTTATTTGGCAACCCCGATATTCTTCTGTTAGATGAGCCTACCAACGACTTAGATGTTGAAACTATTGCTTGGTTAGAAAACTTTTTAGCCGATTTTCAAAACACCGTAATTGTTGTTTCCCATGATCGTCACTTTTTGGATGCAGTTTGTACACATGTTGCTGATATCGATTTTGGTAAAATTCAATTATTCACAGGTAACTATTCATTCTGGTACGAATCAAGTCAATTAGCATTGCGTCAGCGTTCTGATCAAAATAAAAAGGTAGAAGATAAACGTAAAGAGTTGCAGGATTTTGTTGAACGATTCAGTGCAAATGCTTCTAAATCGCGCCAAGCTACAAGTCGAAAAAAATTATTGGAAAAACTGGTGATTGATGAGATCAAAGCCAGTACACGTAAATATCCGGGGATTATTTTTAAAGCAGAACGCGATTGTGGTGATCAAATATTATCAGTCGAAAATCTTTCTAAAACTTCTCCTGAGGGAATTCCCTATTTTTCCAATATCACATTTACGATAACTAAAGGTGATAAAATTGCTATTCTTTCGAAAGAACATGTGGCAATCACTTCCTTCTTCGAAATATTGTATGGCGAAGATACCGCAGATAAAGGGACTTGTACATGGGGAAGCACCATCACTAAATCCTATTTACCAAACGAGAATTCAAAATATTTTACGGATGACGTAAACCTTATTGACTGGCTTCGTCAGTTTTCGAAAGACAAAGATGAAACTTATATACGCGGATTTTTAGGGAAAATGTTGTTCTCCGGTGAAGAAACATTAAAAAAATCAAATGTACTTTCTGGAGGTGAAAAGGTTCGTTGTATGGTTTCAAGAACCATGTTGACTAACGCTAATTGTTTAATATTGGATGAACCAACCAATCATTTGGACCTGGAATCAATTACAGCTTTTAATAATGCTTTAAAAGATTGGAAACATATCGCACTTTTCACATCTCATGACCACGAGTTTGTGCAAACAGTTGCCAATCGCATCATTGAACTTACACCAGGCGGCATTATTGACAAACGCATGACGTATGATGAATACATTAACGATGAAAACATAAAAGCTCTTCGCGAAAAATTATATCCGAAATTGGCAAAAGCAAAATAAAAAAAGAACCCTTCCAAATTTGGAAGGGTTCTTTTTTTATTCTAATTTCTATTTCCCTAAACGCTGGAGATACCCTTTTTCATCATACTCTTTTCCATTCATCCCTAAAGCTTTTATGATGTAATAATATGTTCCGTCTTCCACATTTTTGCCATCCCAGCTTTGAGAAACATTATTTGATTCAAATACTTTTTTACCCCAACGGTTGTATATTACAATTGAATACGAATTAAGATGTTTTGCATTGATCATGAAATAATCATTATTCCCATCACCATTTGGTGTAAAGACATTCGGAATTTCTATTCCGCAATCTAATAAAACAACAACCCGTACAGTATCAGTTACAGTATTCCCACAATCATCCACTGTAGTTACCTGATATATGTTTATTCCATCTGTTGTTGGCATCACTGACGCGTTTGCAGTGTTTGCATTAGTTATTGTACCTAACGCATTACCAGATAATAAAGTCCAGGAATATGTATTATTTCCAAAACCGCCTGAAGTTGCTGCATTTAAACCAAACAATGTGGAAACACAAATATCTTGATTATTACCAGCAGATACTGCCAAAGGAGAAACTACGGGCACAATAACTTTTACACTATCCACATCCGAACCTGTTGCACATTGACTTGTACCTGTGACAATGTATGTAGTAGTAATTGTCGGGTTTGCTGTTGGGTTTGCTATAGTAGTGCTTGACAATGCTGTAGGAGGAGTCCATACATAATTTGATGCTCCTGTTGCGTTGAGTGTTGTTGGCACACCAGGGCAAATCGTTACATCATTTCCTGCATTTAAATTAAGAGCAGAAACACCTGCATAAACATTTACAAATGCTGTATCTAAACAACCACTCACCGTGTCTGTAACAATAACGTAATAATTTGTATTACCCGAAAGCACAGCTGCTGTTGTTTGAGCATTTGGGTTAAGAATTCCGTTTGATGGCATCCAGTCATACGTATATCTTGTTGAGTCCGGTGCTGATCCACAATAATGAAAACGAACGTTAGGTCTATCATTTAGCACATTTGGAGCACTCAAATTAGGACATTGCACCGTAATATCGCTTATAGAATATAAACAAGATGCAAATGCTGTTGTAGTGTATGGTGACGCACAATTGTTAGTGTAATTTGATGTTGGCGGAGTTGGCATTTCACTAAAGCATATCTCAACCACAACATTTGATATCCCATCCCATTCATAAGCCAAATCAAAAGTATGTCCATTCCAGCCACTAACCACATTATAGGTTTTCGGAGTATATACATTTGATAAACCTGTTACCCAAGTTGATAATGAGGTTAGGTTTGTACAACCCATGTTTATTGTATATTCATGATAGGTTGTTATTCCACTTATTGTTGAAACATTAAAATCAATCTGATCAATTTTCCCTCCGGTAATTCCGGCTGCAGTTAATTCCGCAGCAGTAAATAAAAACTGATGTTTTCCAGACGTATACCAATTACCATATGGTGCTGGATATGTTGTTGTAGTATTTGATGTAGTACCCGTTCCCACAGTTGCAACCAAAGCAGCACCGCAGCCTAACGGATTGGTTCCACAAACAGAAGGGACAGAACTGCCAAATGTCACTCCCAAAAGAACAGTATCGCCAACACATACAGTTGTATCGGAAGCAGTTGTAACCGGATTTGGTGGATAACTGGCTGTTATTAAAATGGAAGCTGTATCAACTTTTACACAACCTTGCGGACTTGTTATATTTACATAATATGTATATGTTCCGGGGGAAGTAATTGTTGCAATAGGATTGCCAATTATTGTACTGTTTAAGTATGTGGAAGGAGTCCAGTCATATGTATATGTTCCAGCCGGGGATCCAACAGCGTTGAATTGTATTGGCTGGAGTAAACATGAACTTGTAGAACTCTGACTTGTTACATATGAAAAATTGGGAACTACAGTTACTGTAACAGTATCTTTATTTACGCACGTTCCGCTCAGATCACTAACCACCTCATAGGTTGTTGTAGTTACTGGTGATGCAATAGGATTTGAACATGGATTACAAGAGAAGTTTGTTCCAACAACCATTGGTGGACCGCTTAAAACGCTCCAAGTAAAAATACTTCCACCTGTTCCATGTAATGTTGCGTTTTGTGTACCACAAATAATATGATCAGGGCCTGCAAGAGTTCTAGGTTGAACATTTATATCATAATTAAATGTTTGTTGCCCCATTACAGGGCAAGCACCATCATTAACTGTAACACTAAAATTGGTATTTGTATTTGCACTTCCACCAGGTGCTGTCCAGCTAATTGTTGCAACAAGGGGGTTTGTTCCTGTCGTAGTTAGCGTTGCTCCAGGTAAAACAGTTGCAATATTTGAAAGCAACGTTAATACATCTCCTCCATTCACATCAGTATAGGTAGCATTAAATGTAAAGCTTGAACCCTCACACATTTCAATTGAAAAAGGACTTGTTTGAACTGCTGTTCCTGTTAAACCTGTAATTAAACCCGCGGTTGCATCAGGGACAATATTAGTGCAACTTTGAACGATAAACTGAATATCTCGCATAACAGTGCCAATCAAATTCCCATTGCTATCGTATTCTTGTACAAGAACTACAACAACAAAATTTCCGAGCATAGTTGGAGTAAAGGATAAAACACCTGTTATAGGATTAACTGTTATTCCAGGAATTGGTGAAGTTGCTGAATACCCTGCTACATAGGCTAAATTTACAGCATTTGCACCCATTGCGTTTATCAATGAATAATACATAGAATCACCATCTGTTTCAACAACACCATAGTTGTAATTTACTTGCTGATTAACGCAAACATAAGGTATCGGTTGAGATGTAAATGAAGGAGAATTATTACATGGAGCAGTTACACTATTTAATGTTGCCTCAATATAACTATCATAAGTAGCAGGTGTCTGAAGGTTCAAAATAGCGGCATTTCTGCAACATGTTGTCCAACTCATTGTCCATGTATCACATGCAGGTGCTAATGTTACAGTTCCAGTAAAATGAAACCCCCACATACCAGGTAAAGTTCCTCCGTTACAAGTACTATTATTTAATTGTGAAGGACATAATTGAGAAATTTCTGTACCACCCGGATTAATTACATTCACAGTTCCCGTTGCAGTTCCTCCACATGAACTTGTAAAATTTATTGTTTGTGTTGCTCCGGGGTCAAATCCTAAACAATCTACAAACAAATTAAGATTAATCTGATATTGATTATTTCCAAGGCAGACGTAGCTTAAATCGCCACCAGCTATATGTGATGCCCTTATATTTTGATTTAAAAATAGACCAAATAATAAGAAAATAGTTAGTATGTTTTTTTTCACTTTAATGAATTTTGTTGCTAATATAGTGTAATTTATAATTTGTGTATAAAAAAAACTGAAGAGAGCCTTTTAACTACCTCTTCAGTTTTTATGATTTTTTTCTCGTAATTTTAAATCCTTCTCTATAACAAAAACGGGGTCATTGTGAGTCTATCTTGTTAAATTTATTGAGCCCTTTTGTTCGAATTTTTTTCCATCAATACCAACTGCAGAAATTAGATAAAAGTAGGTTCCGATTTTTACATTTTTGCCTTTTAAATCCTTTCCATCCCATTTTCCTTCGCCTTCCCATGTATAAATAATATTGCCATTCTTGTCGAAAATTACTGCAGTCATGTTAGCAATAAATTGACTTTTAAAAACAAATTCGTCATTGATTTTATCCCCATTTGGGGAAAACTCTGTTGGTATCGAGGAAATAGATGAGTTCCCTGTTACTTCAACTTCAACGCTATCAATTGAAACTTTGCCCTCAGAATTGGTAGATGTAAGAGTTACTGTGTAAATACCTGGATTTTCAAAAACATGAACAGGATTTGCAGATGTAGTCGATTTTTTTCCATCATTAAAGGTCCATTTATTCGTTTTTCCAATTCCTTTATTTGATAAATTAACAAACAAAGGAACTGTTCCGCCAATCGGAGAAGCATTGATTAAAGCAACAGGTTCATCCGACAAAGTATTGATAATAGAGTTGATCTTTTGTTTGTCATTTTTAACATTTACAACTTTATTGTCCGTTTTTTGTTCCGTAGCAATAAGAGATTTGTTTATGTTTTGAACAGTTGAGGTATTCTGCTCTTCCTTATTTCCCTTAACAGACTTTGCTTTTTCATCTGCCGATAATTGTTGAGAAGGAACAGCTTTTTTGTCAACAACAGAATTATTTTCGCTATTAACTGCTTTTGATTTGTCGCTATTACTCGACCCTAAATTCATGACCAACAAAGTTCCAATAATTGCAGCTACTGATGACACAATGGCAACTATAGCATTAACACCAATCTTGTTGAATTTGAACTTCGCCAAAACTCCGGAATCCCCTTCTTTAATTCCAGCTTTTATATTTTTCCAAACATTTGGATTAACATCAGCTTCAAAATTTTCGAATGAATCTTTAAATAAATCTTCTAAATTGTTATTTTTCATTTGCTCACTATCTATCTATTGATACTATTTTTTGTAAATGTGCTTTTGCCCTTGAATATTGGGATTTTGAAGTCCCTTCAGAAATGTCAAGCATTTCACCTATTTCCTTATGGGAATAGCCTTCAATCGCATATAAATTAAAAACTGTTCTAAAACCCGGTGGTAATGTTTGTATTATTTTCAACAAATCCTTTACCGCAAAATTATCATTCGTATAATTGGTTGATGGGAGCGCAAACTCAACATTTTCCAATGCTATATTTTGTTTTAATTTTTTATTCTTTCTAATGTTTGTAAGAGCTGTATTAGTCATTATTTTTCGAATCCAACCCTCCAATGACCCTGTTCCTTTAAATGACCCTATATTCTCAAAAACACTAATAAATCCATTTTGTAAAACATCTTCTCCCTCCTCCTGACTATCCGAATAACGAAGGCAAACACCCATCATTTTTCGAGAAAATTTATTGTACAAATATTCCTGAGCAAGAGCATTCTTTTGAATACAGCCATTTACTATTTGCTCATCAGTCATAATCGTTTCTGTTGTTTAGATGCAAAGTTGCATTATTTGGTTGCATCAATAATAAAAAAATAAGTTTTTATTAACAAGTTTTTGCTATTCCCTTAAATCTTAGCACTTTTGATGTATGTCAAAAAAGTTTCAAAACAAAACTCCAGGAAAGAACAAAAGTTATTTTTTCGAAGAAATTCTAAAAGTATTATCGAAAAACTCTAACAAAGCCTTAAATTACAAACAAATTGCTGCAGAATTGTCTGTTACCGACCATTCCCAGCGTTTGTTAATCAATACCATTTTATCCGAATTAAAAAATGCGGATTCTATATCTGAACCAGAAAGAGGCAAATTCAGAATAAAATCTATCCAAAAATATATTACAGGTCGAGTAGATATGACCAACACGGGAACAGCCTATATTGTTTCTGAAGAAACAACAGAAGATGTGTTGGTTTCGCCAAAGAAAACACTAAACGCCATGCATGGTGATATCGTTAAAGTTCTGATATTTCCAAAGCGGAGTGGCAAACAAGAGGGAGAAATAGTTGAAGTTATTGAACGTGCGAAAATAAAATTTGTTGGTACTATTCAAATTTCACCTCGTTTCGCATTCTTAGTTCCAAGTAATCTCAAAGTTCATGTTGACATATATATTCCACTCGATAAATTAAATGGCGCAACAAATGGTCAAAAAGCAATTGCCAAAATTGTAGAATGGCCAAAAAATGGCGTAAATCCAATTGGTGAAATTACTGAAGTACTTGGTAACGTTGGGGAAAACAACACCGAAATGCACGCCATACTTGCTGAATATGGTTTGCCTTATGAATTCCCTAAAGACGTAGAAAGAGCAGCGGACCTTATTCCAATCAAAATTACAGAAGAAGAAATTTCAAAAAGACGCGACTTCCGCAATATTACTACGTTTACCATCGACCCCGTTGATGCAAAAGATTTTGATGATGCTTTATCAATACAAAAACTTGAAAATGGAAACTGGGAAATTGGTGTTCACATTGCTGATGTAAGTCATTATGTAAAAACCTCTTCTATGATAGATCAGGAAGCAATTTCTAGAGCTACATCTGTTTATCTTGTTGATAGGGTTGTTCCGATGCTTCCAGAAGTTTTATCAAATAATGTATGCTCTCTTCGTCCACACGAAGAAAAACTGTGTTTCTCTGCAGTATTTGAAATGACAGAGGATGCGGAGGTTGTTGAAGAATGGTTTGGAAGAACAATTATTAATTCTGACAGGCGATTTACATACGAAGAGGCTCAACAAATCATAGAAACAGAAGAAGGAGATTTCACAGAAGAAATTTTAACACTTGATAGATTAGCAAAAACACTGCGAGCCAACAGATTAAAAAAAGGAAGTATTGCATTTGAAAAAATGGAAGTAAAATTTCATCTAGATGAAGCAGGAAATCCAACTGGAGTATTTTTTAAAATCGCGAAGGATTCCAATCAACTGATAGAAGATTTTATGTTGCTTGCAAATAGAAAAGTAGCTGAATTTGTAGGCAAAAAGAAAGAAGAGAAAGATAGCAAAACGAAAGATAAAAAGGAGAGTAGCACTGAATCGAAACGACCATTTGTTTATCGTGTTCATGACAACCCAAAACCCGACAAACTAAATAATTTTGCTGAGTTTGTTGCAAAATTTGGGTACAAATTAAATATCAGAAACGAAAAAATGGTTG
>CAIXIP010000214.1 GCA_903919535.1 uncultured Bacteroidota bacterium
ACTTCTCTCAATTGAAAGTAGTTAAGATTGCAATTTTGGGAGATTCTGCCACCCAGATGATAACAAATGCATTAAAAGCTTTTGGTTTTGAGAAAGAAATAAATTTTGAAATATTCGAAGCCGATTATAATCAAATTGAAAGACAGATTTATGATTCTGAATCAGATTTTTTTCAATTTAATCCAGAGTTCGTAATTATATATTACTCCTCCAATAAATTATTAAAAAAGTTTTATACCTCCAGCAAAGAGGAAAAATCCGATTTTGCAAGCAGAAAACTGAACGAAATTTCAAACATTTACCAAACGATTAATTCGAATTTAAAATGCAAAACAATCTTTTTCAATTTTATTGAAATCAATGATAAAGTATTCGGCAATTTCGCAAACAAAATAAACCACTCATTCCTCTATCAGATTCGCAAGCTTAATTTCGAATTGATGAACCTTTCTCAGCTATCTGCAAATTTATTTATTAATGATATCAGTTCTTTACATTCATCTGCTGGTTCAGTATTTTGCTTTGATCCGAAAATGTATGTCAATGCAGATATTCATTTTAGTTTAGATTTTTTGCCTTTAATAGCAAAAAACATAACAGAAATTATTCTTTCGATAAAAGGAAGTTTTAAAAAGTGTTTGATTTTGGATCTGGATAACACACTATGGGGTGGGATAATAGGAGATGACGGAGTTGAAAATATTCAAATTGGAGATCTGGGAATCGGCAAAGCATATACAGAATTACAAATGTTTTGCAAGCAATTGCAACAACGAGGAATTATCCTTGCCGTTTGCAGTAAAAACGATGAAATAAAAGCTAAAGAGCCATTTGAGAAGCATCCAGATATGGTATTGAAATTAGGTGACATAGCTGTATTTGTTGCTAATTGGCAAAACAAAGCTGATAATATTAGATATATTCAAAAAGTATTGAACATTGGTTTTGATTCAATGATTTTTCTTGACGACAATCCATTTGAAAGAAGCATTGTAAAGACTAATATCCCTGAAGTTACGGTTCCTGATATGCCTGAGGACCCTGCTGAATATTTGCCTTTTTTACGAACATTAAATTTATTTGAGGCGGCCTCCTATACTGAGGAAGACGAACAGCGAACACAACAATATAAAGAAAACACTAAAAGAATTGAATTACAGAATCAATTTGCAAATGAAGATGATTTTCTGAAAAACATAGGGATGGTTTCAACTGTAAAGTCTTTTGATAAATTTACTATTCCTAGAATTGCACAACTATCGCAACGTTCAAATCAATTTAATCTTAGAACGATTCGCTATTCTGAGGCAGAAATTCAACAGATTGCAGTCTCCAAAGATTATTATACTTTTACATTTACACTTGAGGATAAATTTGGGGATAATGGATTGATTAGTGTAGTTATTTTGCAAAAAGAAAATGCACAAACATTATTTATTGAAACATGGTTTATGAGTTGCAGAGTTTTAAAACGCGGCATGGAAAATTTTGTTTTAAATACAATTGCGGAGTTTGCCAAGAAAAACGGCTTTATCAATTTGAAGGGAGAATATTTACCAACAGCAAAAAATGAAATGGTAAAAGATCACTATTTAAATTTAGGATTTATAAACAAAACTTCTCATTGGGAATTAAATTTAGATGATTACAAAAAGAAAATAAATTATATATTTACTAAATAATCTACTATGGACAGAAGTGAAATATTAAAACAGGTCAATGATATATTTATTAACCTATTAGATGTAGAGGAGTTAATACTTAGCGAAAAAACAACAGCCGATGATGTTGAAGATTGGGATTCGTTATCACATATTCAGTTAGTTGTCGCTTTTGAAAAACATTTCAAAATTCGTTTTACATCCAGAGAGATTCAGAGTTGGAAAACTATTGGTGAATTAATTAATTGCATAGAATCAAAAATATAAATGACCAATCCTATATGAACAACGAAAATATTTTAGCTTACATCGTTAACGAGATTCGTTCAAAAAATCAATTACACGGTAAAAAAATCTCAAAAAATTTCAAAAAATTTGATGACGACTACACGCAAAGAGCAAATGTCTTTTTAGTCAAATATTTATCTCTACTTCAAAACGAAGGCAAAACAATTGATTATGCCATTGATTGCTACTTACAAATGATAGCAGATGTTAATTATGAAGGTGTGCAATTTATACAAACAGGAGAATATACAAGTAAGTCTTTTGAAGAAGTAAATAATCGAGTATATAACAATCCGGAAGTAATGGAATATTATATGCACGGCTTATTAATGTCACAATTTCTCTGGACTCACCATTATGATATTCTTTTGTATTTTAATAAGGTTATTTCGAGGAACAATAATGGAATATTTCGTTATTTAGAAGTTGGAGGTGGTCATGGTTTATATATTTCTGAAGCAATAAAAATCATTGGGCAAAAATCCAAATTTGACTTGGTTGATATTAGTTCAAGTTCACTGGAAATTGCAAAAAAAATGATAGGGAATGAACAGGTGAATTATTATCTTACAGATATTTTTAAATATTTTCCCGAAAAAAAATACGATTTTATTACTATGGGAGAAGTTTTAGAACATGTTGAAGATCCTGTCAGTTTGCTGAAAAAATTAAAATCCTTGCTAAGTGATAATGGGAAATTGTTTATCACAACTCCTACAAATGCCCCTGCAATTGATCATATTTTTCTCTTTAAAAATGCAGATGAAATTAGGAAAATCATTGCTGAAGCAGAATTTATAGTGG
>CAIXIP010000215.1 GCA_903919535.1 uncultured Bacteroidota bacterium
CATAAGCTTCTAATTCTTTCTACTCAATTTTTTTGCTTGTTTTACTAATATTTGGTAATGGACAAATTTTTGTATTAGATGGTGTTTGATTTCTTATTTTATTTTTTATTCTGCTCAGCATATATTCTAATGCACAAACTACTCCTGTCTTTTCAGAAAAGAGTTTAGCAACAAATGAAAAATATACAGTTCAAATTTGGAACACCGAAAATGGGTTACCACAAAATTCAATTAATGACATTACTCAAACTAGTGACGGATATATTTGGCTAGCTACTTTTGATGGATTAGTACGATTTGATGGGTTAAAGTTTCAAATATTCAATACTTCAAGTACTCCCGAATTAAAATCAAATGCAATAAAAAAATTATTTTCAGACAAACAGAATGGATTATGGATTATTACTACAGAAGGAGCATTAATAAGTTATACGAAAACTGTTTTCAAAGTTCATGACTTACCATCCAAAGTAAAATATAATAGTAATGCAATTGCTGACTGGTCACAAAATTCAGTTCTCGTTGTTTGCGAAAATAATAAGGTTTATAAAGTAAGTCCGAATGAATCTTTTGAGTTTACAATTCCAACTGATTTTAAAATAATAAATTCCATCCAAACAAAATACGGGGACCAGCTCTATGTAGCCACTAGCAATGGCTTGCATGCATATTTGAATAAAACATGGAACACCTATTTCATTTTAAAAGGAAAGGATATTTTAAATTTATATAAAACCCCTAATGCCGATATATTGGCAAATGCACAAAATGAACTTTATTTAATACAAACTCAAAATTGTGAATCTTATGAAATTCCAATTCTGTTAGATGCTGTTGGAGAGTATTCTCTAGGATTCAACGAAAAGAGACAACTCTGTGTATTAACAAACAACGGGATACTTACCGCAGTAAATGAGCAGATACAAACTACCACTATCCAAAATGGATTATCATCAAATGATATCACTTCTGAATTTGTTGACAAACAAAATAATTTATGGGTCGGTACAGGAAACGGGGGGCTAAATAAATTAAAAAGAAAATTATTTAAAGTACTTTCTAAAGAAGATGGAATGCAAAGTGATGGTATAACTAGTATTATTGAAACAAAAAACAAGGGAATTATCTTAGGAAATAGTTGTGCCGGAATTAGTATATATTCTAATTCGAAATTTATTATGCAACCTCAACTTCCCTTTGGATCTTGTATATGGTCTTTGTTAGAAGATAACAATGAAAATGTTTGGATGGGAATTTATGGAAGTGGAGTTTATGTGTATAGTAAAAATGGGGAAATAAAAAATTATAGTAAATCAGACGGATTGGTTGATGGTGTAGTTTTTTCCCTTTTTCAAGATTCTAAAAAAACAATATGGCTAGGTACTAATACCGGCTTATGTTATTTTAAGGACAATCATTTCACCGCATTTGATACAACTTTTAAAAATACTATAACTCAAATTTTTGAAGATCGGAACAAACAATATTTTTTAGCTACAAATAAAGGCTTAGCTACCATCAGTAACGAACACATAATATTAATAGAAACAGGAGATCTAAAAAATACGAATGTTCGCAATATTTATGAAGATGCAGAAGGCGTTTTATGGCTTGGTACACATGGTAAAGGACTTATCCGTTTAAAAAATGGAGAAACCGTTTCTTATTCATCTTCAACAACACCTTTAGATAATAATGTTTGGAGTATTACAGAAGATACAGAAGGTAATTTTTGGCTCCCTTCCAATTCTGGCATGTATGTTATTAGCCGAAAAGAATTGAATGATTTTGCCGACAATAATAATCCAAATTTAAATCCAATTTATCTTTCAAAAGAAGATGGATTAAAAAGCATAGAATTTAATGGTGGATTTCAATCATCAGTATTAAAAAGGGCTAATGGTGAACTTTGGTTTCCAACAGTAAAGGGAGCCGCTATTGCGAACCCTTTCGACTTACCAACGATTAGTTATATTCCAAAAATAATCATTGAACAAATTAAAGTCAACAACAAATTAATAACCATTTCCGACACTCTTTTGCTCTCGTCATCTAGCAATGAATTGCTTATTTCTTTTACTGCTCCTTCATTTAACAATGCTAACAAATTAAGGTTTCAATATAAATTTGAAGGAGAAAATAATAATTGGATTGACATTGGAAACACACATGAAATTGAGATACAAAAATTACCAACAGGCACACATCTTCTGCGGATCAGACTAACAAATGGGAATAACAATAAAGAAAAAATAATTACGCTTATTAAACCAATCCCATTTTGGAAAAAAACTAAATTTATTTTTATTGTAGTAATTATTTTTATTGCCTTTATACTAATGTTAACCTACATTATAATAAATACAATTCGCAAACGGGAAAAAGGAAAAACTCTATTACATAAAAAATATACATCAATAGAATTGAAAGCTTTGCAAGCTCAAATGAATCCTCATTTTATTTTTAACTGTTTAAATTCCATCCAGCACTTCATTATGATCAATGATGAATTATCTGCGAGTAAATACCTGACTAAATTTTCGATGCTTATGCGAAAATATCTCGAACATTCTAAATCAAATCAAGTTACGTTGCAGGAAGAATTAGATCTCTTACGCCTATATATTGAATTAGAACTATTACGCAGTAAACACGGATTTAATTTTCAATTAACAATTGACCCTAAAATTGATATTTTTAACATCGAAATTCCAAGCATGTTATTTCAACCATTCGTTGAAAATGCGATTCACCATGGACTTTTTAATCTCGAAAGAAAAGGAAACTTGAAAATTAATTTTAAACTTGAAGAGAATGAGATAATTGGCATTATTGAGGATGATGGTGTTGGAAGAAAAAAAGCTAATGAACAGAATCAACAAATAAGAAAAGAACATGTATCACGCGGAATGGAAATTATCAATGAACGCATTCAAGTTTTAAATTCAATGGAAGGATTAAAAATAGACGTTCAAATAATTGACAAAACAGAAATTAATAACGAACCGTTAGGAACCATCGTTATAATTAAAATTCCAATTTAAAAAAAGTTTATTATGATAAATGCAATTATTATTGATGACGAAGAGTTGGGGCGCACATTGCTCGGCAACATTTTAAATAAATATTGTAAAAATGTTAATATAGTAGGCCAAGCCTCATCAGCAAAAGATGGCTTTGAATTAATTAATAATGTTTCACCCGACCTGGTGTTTCTCGATATTGAGATGCCTGGGGGCTCCGGCTTTGACCTGTTAGAAAAGATAACCGATAAAAACTTGGGAATTATTTTTACAACAGCATATAACCAATACGCAGTGAAAGCCTTCAAGTTTAATGCAATAGATTATTTACTTAAACCAATTAACATTGAAGAATTGATTGCTTCTGTGAATAAGGTAACCGACAAAAAGTCAACTACAAATTTCAAGAGTTCAATAAAAAATCTTATTGAGAATTATAATTCGCCAAATAGTAAAACAAACAAAATTGCTTTACCAACACAAGATGGATTAGAGTTTGTAGAAATAAAAGATATAATTCGTTGTGAGGCTGATGGTAAGTATACCTTTTGTTTTTTAAGTTCGGGGAAAAGACTTCATTCTACAAGAGGACTTAAAGATTTTGAAGAACAATTAAGCTCATATAACTTTTGTAGAATTCATCATGCCCATTTGGTTAATCTTGATCATATTAAAAATTATTTCAAAGGAGAAGGCGGCTACATATTAATGAGCAATGGTGATAATGTAACTGTTTCAAAAAGGAAAAAAGAGGTGTTTCTGAAACAGTTGAATAAAATATAAAAAAAGAGAAGATGCCCTTCCAAATTTGGACGGGCATCTTCTCTTTTTTTTATAAAATATTTTATTATTCCGCTACTTGCACCATTTTAAATGGCACATTGATAATTGCTTGATAATCTTCACCCGCCTCTAACATATCTTCATCATCTTCTTCGTAATACCAATTAATTGTAACCTGACTTCCGCCTTTATTAATTGCTTCTAATTTCTTAAATACATCTAATATACATTTAGAAGAGCTAGTATTAAAATATTCAAGTTGAATATTAACATTAGTTACAGACTGAGGTTTGCCTGCATATTTTTCTAACCAATCTACCAACGGTTTATAAAACTCAATAGAGTTTTCAGGTATCGAGCGTCCTTTAATTTCTAAAAATCCTTTACCTGTATCAAAAGTAATAGTTGGAGTTTTTGGTGTTCCTTCAATTGAAATTGTTTCCATATGCTTTTTGTTATTGAGAAATTTTAATATTTAAACTAAAAAATGAATACTTGTCATCCACTGGAAAAAAACTAAAATTAAGTTTCTCGCCTGTCTTGCGTGCAATATCAATCATCCCCAATCCTCCTCCACCTTTCAGTGACATTTCACCATTATTTAATACTAATTTGTAATACTCCTTCAATTCTTCTTTCGACAACAAATTAATATCTTCCAAACGTTTTTTTAAACTTTCAACACCACTATTATTAATATAATTTCCCGTAATAATATTGTATTGATTGTCAATTTTTCCAATCATAAAAATAGCGGAACGAATTTTATCACTTTGATCTGGAGCTATCTCATCCATGTGATGGTAAAGGTTTTGAAGGCACTCAACCAAAACATTATAAACCTTCTTTTTTATCTTTGGTTCTTCCTGCAAATTATCCAACTTCGATTCCATTATTTGCAGAATAGATGTAAGTAATTCAGAAGTAATATCGCCTTTAAAAGAGAGCATAATATTGTTACGCTCCATTTTATCGTAGAAATCATATATGTCTAACATCATAAGATCTTGATTTTATCGATATTTCTATTTGACCTGAATATTAAAAATTAAGCAAATATAGAAATAAGTTTAAATAATCAAACAGTAGATTTTTAATTTTTTTAATGCAATTTATTCAAAAAAAATGATTATAAATTAATTGCCAAAATTCTTTGTTAATTCATTGTAAATGTAAAGGTATTCCCATTGATTGTTAATGTTGCTTGATTATCGCAAATTCCATTACCAAAATCAATTGTACGCTGTGCATAGCCATCAGGTGTTAAGTCAATTCTGCCTGATTCAATCCAACTGCATGAAGTACGTTTTATGATTGGTATGCCACTTGAAATAACTGCAGAATAAGCCAAGCCATTTCTGTTTACACCACTTGCACTACCAGTTAATGAATAAACATCATCATAAATATCCAAAGGGGTTGTAGTTCCTGCAGTTTGAGTAATTGTGCGATTGCATGACCACTTCATTGTCCAACTGGTATTTGTAACAACACCATTGTAAACCTGTGTAGTAAAGGCTGCTGCTGCACTATGTGTAAATTTTATACTATCTGCAGAGTATGAAATACCATCAACAGAATAATTATTTAAATTAACTTTTATTGAACTTTGTACCAAGTGCCAGTAATTCGTGAAAACACAAGTAATTGACCCTTTGCGAGTTTTATGATCAATTGAATCATAACAACCAGTGCCGTAATCAATAGTTAATGTTCTTGGCCAAGCTCCCTGCGTAATAACTGTATCAGATAAAGTTATGGAAGGGCATGAAGATTGCATCCCTTTAACCCCTTGCTCTCTGATGCCAAAACCGTTGATAGTATTCATTGTTCGGGTAAACTCCCCTTCACAAACACTATTATCAACTGATGATTGAGTTTCTGTATCGGGCTTTTCCTTTTTACAAGAATTCAAGGTAAATAATAGTCCGCTTAGGGCAACAAGGGAGAATAAAAATATTCGTTTCATATTCGATTTTTAGTAATGCTAAAGTTTTAACTTATAGAACAAATTTAGTAATATTTCAATAAAATCAAATATCTATTATCAAAACCTGATACCGATTATTAGTATGTCATCTACCTGCTCGTAATTACCTTTCCAACTCTCTATTGTTTGCTCCAAAACCAAGGCTTGCTCCTTCATTGTTTTATTTTGTATTGACAGTAAAAGTTCATTATAACGCTTCACCATAAATTTCTTCCCTTTATCGCCACCAAACTGGTCAGCATATCCATCAGATGACATATAAACGGAATCTCCCTTTTTGAGTTTTATTGTTGAATAATTAAACGTGCGTTCAGCATCAAGCTGAGATCCTCCAATTGAATATTTATTTGATTCAATTTTTTCAAGATTTTCATTATTTATGATAAATAAAGGTCTGAATGCACCCGCAAATTTTAGCTCGCTATTGCTTTCATCAATTGTACAAATTGCCATATCCATACCATCACTTGTATCAACAATATTTGTCCCTTGCTTCAAAGCACTCTGAACACCACGATGGAGGTGATTTAAAATTTGATCCGGTTCAATAATTCCATTTTCAATAATTATTTGATTCAGCAAATTATGTCCAATCATACTCATGAACGCTCCAGGAACACCGTGCCCTGTGCAATCTACTGCGGCAATAATTTTTTTACCATTTTTCAGCCCAAACCAATAAAAGTCACCACTTACAATATCCTTTGGCTTATAAAGAATAAATGATTGAGGGAAATATTTGTAAATCTGCTCTAATGGCGGTAATATAGCCAACTGAATACGTTTAGCATATTGAATACTACTCGTGATATCTTTATTCTTTTCGGCTAATTCCTTTGTTCGCTCCTCAACTTTTTCTTCCAATATTTTGTTTTCACGTTTAATTGCATTCGTCCGATATTTGAAAAAGCCCCAAAAGCAACCAATAATAAATAGGATACAAAAAGCATAGAACCATTTTGTTTTCCAAAATGGAGGTTTTATATGAATAATAAGTGTTGCGCCATCATTATTCCAGACACCATCATTATTTGCGGCTCTTACTCTAAAAACATAGTCACCTCCACTTAATTCGGTATAACTAGCATAATGCTGTGTGCTTGGTGGAGACCAATCAGCATCCACGCCTTCCAACATATATGAATATTTATTTTTTCCTGGCATTTGGTAATCAAGTGCCGCAAAATCAAAAGAAAAAAAGTTATCTCTCCAGGAGAGTTCAAGATATTTTTTATCAAATATGGCAGTATCCAGATTGACTTCCTTACCAAAACGTTTGTAAGAAATAATTTTTACAGATGGGATATTTTTATTATCAGTGATCTTTTCTGGTTTAAATGTATTGAATCCATTAACACCACCTAAAAATATTTCTCCTGACTTAGATTGGAAAAAGGCTCCTTGATTATATTCTAATCCTTGTATACCATCATTTATGTCGTAATTTCTAAATGCAGAACCATTTTCATTTTTTACTGAAGGATTAAACTTTGAAACTCCTTTATTCGTACTCAACCACAGGTTTCCTTTGCTATCAGACAATACACAATAAATGTAATCATTAGGCAAACCATCTTTTTCAAAATAATGCTCAAAATATTCTGTCGTTGGATTCATTTTATTTAATCCATTTGTGGTTCCCAACCAAATATTTCCTTCCTTGTCTTCAAACGTACAATTAACAGCATTGGAGCTAATACTGTTCTTTTTATTATCACGAACAAAGGCTTTAAAGATCCCTGTTGTTGGATTAAATTTATTTACTCCACCACTCTCTGTTGAGATCCAAATATTGTTTTTACTATCTTCAAATATGTTAAAAACATTATCATCATTCAATCCATTTTCTGTAGAATAATTTTTAAATTTTTTCGTAGATTTATTATAGACATAAGCTCCACCACCATAAGTACCGACCCAAATATTATTTTCTTTATCCTCGAAAACACACATCACAGTGGCTGAATTTACATGATCAAACTCTGGGTACGTAATTATTTTTTTTGTTTTTTTATTGTACGAAGAAAGGCCATTTCCCCATGAACCGACCCAAATATTACCTTCTTTATCCTGGCAAAGAGATAAAATTGAATTGGTTGTCCCGGTTGATAATTTGGGATATTGCTGATAGGTATTGGTAAGTCTGTCAAGTGCTGTTAGTCCTCCACTTGATGTACCTATCCATAGTAAACCATCTGAATCTTCAAGAAGCGATAAAACAGTATTGCTTTTTAAACTATTGTCTGAGTCTGATTTTTTGTAATATTTAAATTTGTTGGAACCATAGAAATGTGCATTTACGCCACTTTCAGTACCAACCCACATTGTACCAACACGATCGTAATAAATACACTTTATCTGATTATTATTAAGTCCACTTGAATTTTTTTCATCAAATACCAAATGCCTAAATGAACCCGATTTATTATTGTAAACATCAATACCATTACCATAGGTACCAAACCAGAGTATTCCTTTTGCATTTTCTGCAATACTCATAACTTGATTATTTGATAATGCTCCTTCACCTTTTCTTAAATTTTTTAAAAACTTCCCAGAATGTGGATCAAACATTTGAATTCCTTCACCATAAGTGCCAATCCAAAAAAGGCCTTCTTTGTCCTCAAAAATAGCACGTATCTTATTGCTATTTTCATGCAGTAAATGCCCCTTTGTATCTAATTCAAAATAGGATTCAAACTTCCCTGTTTTTTTATTAAAAGAATTTAGGCCGCCACCATATGTTCCAATCCATATAAGACCATCTTTGCTTTGATGCAAACACCATGCATTGTCGTTTGAGATAGTATTAGAATTGTTTTCATCATTCAGATAGCGAGTAAACTTGTTTGATATCCGGTCATAGGAATTTAAACCTTCATCCGTTCCTATCCATAAAAGCCCATCAGTATCTTCTAAGATTGTTCGTATATTATTATTGCTTAAACTATTATTATCATCCTTTGAGGTGTGATGTTTGAACTTGCCCGTACTTAAATTAAACTCATCCAAACCGCCTCCGCTGGTTCCAATAAACAAAACACCCTTTTTATCCTCATATAGAGAATAGATAAAATTATTTGAAAGAGAATTGGAATCAACTGGATTGTGCTTAAAAACGGTGATGTTATAACCATCGTATTTATTTAAGCCGTCTTGTGTCCCAAACCACATGAACCCTCTACTATCTTGCAAAATACAATTGACCACTCCCATCGATAAACCTTGGTCGGCAGTAATATGGCTAAATTTTAACTCTTGGGCAGAAGCATAATTAAAACTTCCTAATGAAATTAAAACAGCAGGTAGAAGTTTGATAAAGTTTAATGCTCTTTTGAAAAACATACATAAATATTTGAAAGTAAAGATATAAAATTCAATATCATACAAAGAAATTATGCTTTTTTTTAATTCATCTTTCCATAAAACAATACAAAAAAATGATTTTATATAATGAG
>CAIXIP010000216.1 GCA_903919535.1 uncultured Bacteroidota bacterium
CAATGACATCACTCTTTTTATTAATGACCTATCAAACGGAATCTATTTCTTAAAAATTGTTGATGTTTCTAATAATATAACGATTCCAACGATGAAGTTTGTTGTAGAGAAACAATAATTCAATCTTATGAGTAAAACGGAATATTTCTCTTTAGTTAAAAAGAACCGAATCATTAAACGAATTACTGATAATTCAATAGGTTTTAAATTAATAGAACTTGAAAATAAAACCCTTGACGAACTAATCAAAATTCAGAAAAACACCTTGATTGAGTTCTCGATACAATGGAAGTTTGAAAACAGGAAATATTTCAGAAAGTGACGGAACTAATTAAAAGCATAAAAAGATTTCGTGTTTCAACAGTAAACGATATTCAGATTATTGCGTTCTGGATATTTCTATCCTTCTCAACAACCTCTTTTTCTGACTACAAAATTAATTACTCATAACTTTAAATTCGACCCTACGGTTTAATTGTCGACCATCATCCGTATCATTAGTAGCAATTGGGTATTGAAAACCGTATCCGGCAAACCTTAGCCTATCCACTTCTATACCTTTGCTAATTAAATATGATACTACAGCTTGTGCTCTGCCTTCTGATAAGTTTTTATTATAGGTAATACTGCCTCTATTGTCAGTGTGTCCTGAAACTTCAATTTTTAATTTTGGATTATTTTGCAAAAGATTTAAAAGGTTGGTCAGTTCTACAAAGGATTCAGTTCGAAGGGAAGTTTTATCATAATCGAAAAAAATATTATTAAGCACTACCCTATTCCCAACAGCTATTTTATTAAGTTTTATATTTCTTACTATTTCCTGATAAGCTGCCGTGTCAGGTATTGAAACATTTGTGGAATAGAATAAATATCCTTTAGCATTAACTGTAATGTTATAATTCTTTCCGGCAGGCAATGACACTAAATAATTCCCGGATGCTGCATTAGAAGAAATTCCTGAAACTCTTTCATTTTTAGTATTGTCTGAAATTTCAATTTTTGCTTCAAGTGGTTTTCCTGAAATTGAATCGGAAACTATACCTTTCAATAATGTTAAGGAAGGACCTTTTTGTTTTTTTATTTTTTTAGGAGTAAAAGTTATTTCATAAATGTCCTTTTTCCCAAAATTTTCTTTTTGAGCAATTGATGAATAGTAAGCCGTTTTGCCATTTGCAAGCATAACAAAAAACACATCGTTGTCGGGAGTATTTATTGGCGCTCCAAGATTTACAGGTTTACTCCATTTGCCATTTTCAAAAACACTTTTAAAAATATCATACTGCCCAACCCCTCCTTGCCCGTTGGAGCTAAAGAACAATGTTTTTCCATCAGGATGGATAAAAACGCCTTCTTCATTTTGCTTTGAATTAACATCCGATCCTAAATTTTTTGCCGGCCCCCAGCTTCCATTTTTATCTTTTGTTGAAAACCAGATATCACGCCCTCCAATTCCTCCATCACGCTCACTTACAAAGTAGATTGTATTACCATCAGGCGAAATACTTGCTGAAGATTCATGTTTTTCTGAATTTATAGGTTCAGGCATTTTTGTTGGCTCACTCCAATCGGTACCATTTAAAAACGATTCCCAGATATCACCATTGCCATTGATATCATCACGATAAAGCAACAAGTGCTGCCCATCATTAGAAATTGCAATTGCCGAATTAAAACGCTCTGGTTGATTAATTAAATCCGGGAGAGCTTGTGCAGCTTGCCACTTGTTTTTTTTGAATTCTGAGAAATAAACATTTTCCTTTCCCTCTTTTTGTTTTTTTATTTCTTTTTCAGAGAAAGGTCTTCTAGAAGTAAAAATCATCATACTTCCATCGGCCATTATTACTGGAGCGTATTCGTCATATGGTGAATTTATTTGTTGTCCGACATTTTTAATAACAATGTCAACACTGTCATTTTTTTGTGCATTTCCATATAACGCAATATGTAAAAAGCAAACGAGAAAAATCTTTTTCACAATAATAATTATTATTAAATACGAGCTCGGGAAGCTCCTTTACCAAATGCACCCGGTGCAATAAAACGTAAAGATATTTCGAAACCACCACGAGCAGAAGTAACTGTTTTTAATTTTGAAAGATTAATGTCATAACTAAATCCAATGGCATAGTTTGCATATTCAAACTTTGCTAAAGCAATAAACGCATCTTTTGTACGATAATAACCTCCAATAGAAACTGCGGCAGGTTTTTTGTTTCCTGTGTATTTAGAGCCTTCCTGTAAAACATATTGAAATGTCATACCTGGTGTAATTTCTTTTGTAGCACCTTGTAAGAAAATAATATAAGATGGTTTTAAAATAAGGTTTGTGTTTTGAATACCAATTGCAGCATCACCATGAAAAACTAATTTCATATGTAACTTTTCTGATTTATTTCCATAGAATGAATAGATAGGTTGATGCGGGTGAAATACAGAAACCCCAATATTTACTTTACGAGCATTATTTGCAGAAATATACATTTCATTTGTACCATAACTATACTGAATTCCTGCACCTAAATCAAGAAAAGTATAATTACCTACTGTATTCGTTTCGCCAGTTGGTAAACTTGAATTATAAGCCATACCATCATACTGATTTCCCCAGGAAAGTTTACTTGTGGTCATAGTGCGTTGAGCGAAACCAACCATCAGTCCACCTGAAATAAGGCTTTTCTCATTCATCGGAATAATTCCTGAAAGTGATAAGTTTGCTTGATTAGAACCCATTTGAGCGTCACCTGCTTTGTCATTGAAAAAGTCAATTCCTAATCCAAGATGTTGTTTTTTCTTTTTCAGTAATTTAAATTCTGTTGAAAGCGCAAATGTTTTATAAGGTGAACCAACACTTTGCCATTGGTTTTTATAATTTGTAATTATCCGAATATCATGATGAACTCCCGTGTTTGCGGGGTTTAATTGCAATGGCGTTTCATCAAACTGAGAGAAGTGAATGTCTTGAGCTAATAAGGGAGTATAATTATATACTCCAAATAAAAGTGCTAATAAAAATGCCTTTCTAAAGATCAGAACAGAAATTGAGTTTTTAGTTTTCATATGTTAAATTTAAATAATTATTATATGCCAATTAATATTTTTATTATTTAGTTAATGTAATATTTCCGTGTAAATCAATTGCTTTGCCTTTTAATGTTCCTTTTAGATAATAAGCAAAAACAGCAGTATCAAGAGGCTTTCCTTTAACTGTACCATCCCAACCGATATTTACATCATTTGTTTCAAACACTTTTTCACCCCAACGGTCAAAAATTGCAAAATTCATATCGATGATACAATTACTTTTTACATAAAGGATATCGTTTTGGTTATCTCCATTCGGAGAAAATGCTGTTGGCACAAATAAGTCACCACAAACAATATCAACAATAACTGTAACACAAGAAGAATCTGAACATCCACTTGCATTTGTCACAGTTACGCAATAAACAGTAGTTGATGAGGGATTTGCTATTGGATTAGCACAGTTATCACAACTTAAACCAATTGATGGAGACCATTGATATGTTCCACCTCCACTTGCCAATAATGTGTCTTGTGTGTACTGGGTGATTGTAACATCAGGTCCTGCACTTGCAATAGGCACCGCATCAATTGTTATGGTTGTATTGCTACTTCCTGCTAAAGTGCAGCCAGATGCAGCATAACTATACGTTATTGTATATGTGCCAGGAGTTGATGCGGAAAGATTCACTATTCCTGTACTTGAATTAATTGTTAATCCAGCTGTTGAACTGTAAATCCCACCATTTGTGAAATTTGCGACTGTTACAGGGATTGGATTTGTTCCACTAATACAAACGGGGGTGTTATATGAAAATCCTGTTATTGGTGTTATTATTGGACTAATTGTAATTGTTGTTGTACTACCTCCTGCCAATACACATCCTGCAGCAACAACAGAATATGTTACAGTATATGTTCCCGGAGTTGATGTTGAAAGTGTTATTACTCCTGTTGTTGAATTAATTGTTAATCCGGTTGTTGAGCTGTATGTTCCACCTGTTACAAAACTAGAAACAGGAATAGGAAGAGGATTGGTTCCATTTACACAAACCGGAGTTGTATATGAAAAACCAGTAACAGGAGTTGTTAAAGGAGTAATCGTTATACTTGATGCGCTATTACTTGCCAACGTACAACCCAATGCCGCAAGCGTATAAGAAACTGTATATGTGCCAGGAGTTGATGTTGATAAATTTATTACTCCTGTACTAGGGTTAATTGTTAAACCAGCAGTTGAACTGTAGGTTCCACCAGCAGTAAAACTTGTTACAGGAATTGGAACTGGGTTAGTTCCATTTGCACATATTGGTGTTGTGTATGAAAACCCGGTTACTGGTGTTATTGATGGATTTATAGTGATACTTGTTGTACTGTTTCCAGCTAATGTACATCCAGAAGCAACAATTGAATATGTAACAGTAAATGTTCCAGGAGTTGATGTTGAAAGTGTGATTACTCCAGTACTTGAATTAATTGTTAATCCAACTGTTGAACTATATGTTCCTCCCGTTGTAAAACTTGTTACTGGTGTTGGAACAGGATTGGTTCCATTGGCACATACTGGTGTTGTATATGAAAACCCTGTTACCGGAGTTATTACTGAAGTGATGGTAATACTTGTAGTGCTGCTTCCAGCTAAAGCACAACCTGTTGCAGCAACGGTATATGTTACAATATAAGTTCCTGAAGTTGAACTCGAAAGTGTTATTACTCCAGTACTTGAATTAATTGTCAATCCAGCTGTTGAGCTATATGTACCTCCTGTTGTAAAACTTGCTACTGGTGTTGGAACAGGGTTGGTTCCATTTACACAAACGGGACTAGTATATGAAAATCCTGTTACGGGTGTTGTTACAGGGTTAATAACAATACTTGTTGTACTGTTTCCGGCTAAAGAACAGCCTGATGCAGTTACAGAATATGTTACAGTGTAAGTTCCGGGAGTTGATGACGACAAAGTAATCACTCCAGTACTTGAATTAATTGTCAATCCAGCAGTTGAACTATATGTTCCTCCTGTTGTAAAACCTGCTAGTGGTGTTGGAACAGGATTGGTTCCATTTGCACAGACAGGTGTTGTGTATGAGAAGCCTGTCACTGGTGTAATAACAGGATTGATTGTAATACTTGCAGTATTAGTTCCTGCTAATGTACAACCAGATGCAACAAGTGTATAAGTAACTGTATATGTTCCAGCAGTGGATGTTGTTAGATCAATCACTCCTGTGCTTCCATTGATTGTTAATCCAACCGTTGAACTGTATGTTCCTCCTGTTGTAAAGCTAGCTACTGGTGTTGGAGCAGGATTGGTTCCATTTGCACATACAGGTGTTGTATATGAAAACCCTGTTACTGGCGTTATTATAGGATTGATTGTAATACTTGTTGTACTGCTTCCGGCAAGTGTACAGCCAGAAGCTATTATTGAATATGTGACAGTATATGTCCCTGGTGTAGATGACGATAATGTAATTACTCCCGTACCTGGATTAATTGTTAATCCAGCTGTTGAACTGTACGTTCCTCCTGTTGTAAAACTTGCAACAGGTGAGGGAACAGGATTGGTCCCATTGGCACAAACGGGTGTTGTATATGAAAATCCTGTAACAGGTGTAATGCTTGAATTAACAACAACACTCACTGTTGAAGTTGCAGAACAACCTGCTGCAGTAACCGTTACCGTATAAGTTCCGGTAGCAGCAGCAGTAACACTTGGTATGCTTGGATTTTGTGTTGTATTTGAAAAACTATTTGGTCCTGCCCAAGAATAAGATGTTCCTCCCCCAGAAGTTAAATTAAGTGTTGATCCAACGCAAACCGGAGTATTGCTGCCTGATATTGCTGTAGGTGAAGGATTAACCGTAACTAAAACAGCAACTCGTGTTGTACTTACACATGTAGGATTTGAATTAAGTGAAGTTTCAATATAGTATGTTGTATTTCCACTAAGTGTTTGAGTTGTATATGGTGTAGAACCTAAACTTGCACCACCTGTAGCTGCAGCATAAACATTGTATGTTACTCCAGTTGCAGGACCACTTGCAGTAATTACTGAAGTTTGACCAGCACAAATAGGGTTTGGAGCAGCTGTTACTGTAGTTGCAACTGCTGGTGCAACGCAAGGGACAGTTAAACAAAAAATTTCTTGTGTGGGTGTAATGTTTGCAACAACTGGAACAATCACACTTCCAATTAAAGAAGTGTATTCAGTAAGTGCTGGAGTAGAATAAGTAATTGTGTAATTTGATATTGTAGGAGCTGGAGTACTTGCGATACAACTTGTTGGCGATGTATTTACAATTCCTAAATTATCTGTTTTAAAAAGTGAAATAATATACTGTGCAGAAGGATCAGAATCGGTCATTACAGCAAAATATCCTTGATCTGAAACAGCTAATCCTCCTTTTGGTAAAATACTTGCTCCAAGCGGTCCTACTCCAGGATAAGTTTTTTGTATCATAGGAGTATTACTTCCACCTGAATTAAGTTTAATAATAGCAGTACTCATAAATCCTGACATATTCAATGGGTCGATACGCATTGCTATTGCAGAATAATTGCCATCTGAATTTTGCATTACGTTACGAATAATCCAAGGCTTAACTAAAACAAATGAAGCTACTTCATGGATTTTTTTAGCATAGGTAACAGTAGGTGTTGCTCCTGTTCCAGTAATTTTTGCAATAAAACCATCATCAGTATCATTTCCTCCTATTAATACGTTTCCGTCAGCTAATATTTTGGCAGAATTTACTTCTGTAAAATTTGTTCCTGATCCCCAGGTTCGAATATATGTCAATGCTCCAGTCGCTTTATCAGTTTTAATAATCAAACCTCTTTTCGGTTTGTCTCCATTCGAGTTATCAGCTTGAGTAACGTCAGAAACAGCACCCACAAAGAAATAACCATCTGTTGTTTCTACCACGTCATTAATATAATTCTTATCGTAGTTTGCTGCTGCTGTAGGTGTTCTCCACAATTTATTCCATTGAAGTGCTCCTGTTGAATTCACTTTAAATCCGAATGCCGTACTTGTATCTACTGTTGTTGCACTAACTCCATCCCAAAAATAATCAACACTACCTCCTACTATAAATCCACCATCACTAGTTTCCAACACAGCGTTGGCATATTCATTAGAACTTTTCCCCGGTTTGTCAGGATACTGGTATTTATAAGCCCATAAAAGAGCCCCTGCATTATCAACACGCACAAGTACAGCTCCTCCACTAGAAGACCCTCCTGTTGCTATATAACCGCCACCATTACCTGCACTTACATTCTTAATGTCGTTGAATTGTGTAAAAAATCCGGTAGCATATGATTTTGCCCAAATAATATTACCCGCATTATCAATTCGAGTAATATCTCCTAAACCTCCAATGGATGCATTTGTTCCGGCAAATACAAATTCACCTGCAGGATTCTGAACCATACCGCCAGAAATAGGTATCATACCATAAGCTCCGCTATAACCTAAGCGGAAAGTTGTTTGTGCTGTTGAGATTCCTGAATTCAATACACTTAAAGCTATGAGAGTTATAGCAAAAAGGATTTTGAAGGAAAAAAGCTTGGGAGTAGTTTTTTTGTCCATCTATTTTTTAATTGTTTATTTTATCCAAATCGAAATTAGCAATAAAAGAGTTACAAATACAAATAAGAATAAAGAAGATATTTTCTGATTTATCATTAATTTCAAAACTCCTTATTTTACCAAAGTTATGTTTCCATGTTTTTTAACTTCAATGCCATCAACAGTTGCTTTTAGAAAATAAACAAAAACTGCCGTATCTAATTTTTTTCCTTTATAAGTACCATCCCACCCTATTGAAGGGCTAGATGTTTCAAAAACTTTTTCACCCCAACGGTCAAAAATTGCAAATTCTAAATTAAGAATACAATTTCCATAAACTTTCAATACTTCATTTTCTGAAGCATCTCCTCCGTTTGGTGAAAATGCGGTAGGGACAAATATTTCCCCGCAAGGCATTTCAATAAATACGGTGACACTATCAGTAGCCGAACAGCCATTTTGAGTCACTATTAAAGTATAAGTGGTTGTTTGAAGAGGCGAAGCTGTTGGTGTTAAGGTATTGGGATTCGTTAATGTGGAGGAAGGATTCCAGCTATAAGTTGCTCCAGCTGTTCCTATTCCATTGAGTAAGATACTGCCTCCTGCAACAATTGTACTATTTGTTCCGGCATTTGCCGTTGGTCCACCTATAGAACTAACAACGCCTGTTGCTGTTTGAACACAAGAGTTTGCATCTGTTACAGTAACTGTATATGAGCCATTTGGGATATTACTTAAAGTGGCAGTTGATCCGCCTGGAGCGCTCCAGGAATAAGTTAATGTACCTGTCCCTCCACTCGAAGTTACAGTTGCTGCTCCATCGCTGCTTCCACAATTGGAAGGTGTGGTATTTACACTTGCTACAATTGCATTTGGTTCTGTAATTGTAACAGGAAGTGTATTTGAACAACCACTTCCATCAGTTGCTGTAACTGTATATGTTCCAGCAGTTAAAGAGTTTGCTGTTAAAGCAGTTCCTGCTCCACCTGACCAAGAATAAGTTAAAGTTCCTGTTCCACCTGTTGCTGTAATAGTTGCTGTTCCAGTACTTGCTCCATTGCACAAAATATTTGTTTGAGATACCAATGAAACTGCAGGGCCTCCACTACTGTTAATTACTGCTGTTGTATTAGCCGTACATCCGTTTCCATCTGTAGTTGTAACGGTATACGTTCCACTTGCTAAATTATTGGCTATGGCAGCAGAACCTCCAGAAGAAGCCCAACTGTATGAATATCCTGCTATCCCTCCACTTGCAAGAGCTGTGGCACTCCCATTACTGCTTCCACAGGTCGCATCAGTTGAAGCTGTGATCGCAACAGTAACTGCAGATAATGGTTGTGTTATTATTACGGTGTTAGTTGTGATACATGAATTGTTATCGGTAACGGTAACTGTATAGGTGCCGGCAGCAAGTCCGCTCAATGTATTTGGCAAGGTAACATTATTGGTTGTTTGCAGTGTTCCGGAAGTACCTGCCCACACATAATCATATGGACTGCTGCCACCACTAGCTAATACTGTTGCGCTTCCTGTTGATAATCCAAAACACAATACATTTGTTTGAGAAGTGATTGCGACTGTGGCACCACCCGAACTATTAATGGTAACCGGTATGGTGCTCGTACATCCTTTGCTATCTGTCGCAGTTACGGTATAAGTTGCAGCAGCAAGCCCGCTCGCTGCTGCAGAAGACCCGCCAGAAGGGGCCCAACTATATGAGTAGCCTGATGTTCCGCCACTTGCAAGAACAGTAGCGCTTCCATTGTTGCTTCCGCAGGTTGCATTTGTTGAAGCTGTAATTGCTAAAGAAAGAGCAGCAGATGGCTGAGTAATTATTATTGTAACTGAACCAGGACAAGCGCTATTGTCTAAAACATTAAGCGTATATGTTCCGGCAGGAAGTGAAGTAAAACTTTGAGGTCCGGCAACATTATTAAAGGTTGCTACTGTTGTTGCGCCATTCATTAGAACATAATCATATGGAAAAACTCCACCAGTAGTTGAAACAGAAAAGCTTCCTGTTGACTGACCGAAACAATTAACGTTAACTATACTTGCTGAGGTTGCCGTAAGAGGTGGGCAACCTGAACATGCAGATAGTGATGCTAAACTATTTATTGTTAAAGAAGTAGAACCCGCATCGGTTACTTGAATTGGATAGGTTCCTGGAAGAGTGCCAGAATTTGTTCCGGTTGAAAAATTAGACCAAGCCGCAGGAGTGTTGCATGAGGTTATTGTTGTTATGCCTGACATACAAGTTCCAAAAAACCAAGTACCTCCACATGCAGTACACTGAGTTTGATTGGTTATTGGAGTATTGGTGGCTGCGGTATAAACTTGCCAATTGTAGGGATTAACACCATTAGAAACAGTTATTGTACCATTTGATTCTACACAAGCAGAAAGAGCAGCACAAGGAGAAACTGTTATGCTAACAGAATCTGACCCACATGCCAAAGAATAAACAATTGTGTGTGTTCCTACTCCAGCCGTTGCTGGATTAAAAACTCCTGAACCATTTACTCCTGAGCCACTCCATGTTCCACCAGATGTTGCTGCAGTTAGAGTTAAGGAAGGATCAGATGTACACAGATTAGTTACAGAACAAATAGTTGCATCACAACAAGTAAGAGCTAAAGGAGCGCAAGCTGTGGCCGCAAAAGATTGAACGGACCCTGTTCTTATAGAACTGGCATTTGTCCCTGTGGAGCCGCAAGCAATGATATCACCTCCAGTGGAAATGGTAACATCATAGACACTGAAAGTTGTTGGGTAAGTCGCTAGCTGAACAAGATTAGAATTGTATTTAACAACTGCATTACTCGAACCAACGTAAACATTGCCACATGCATCTATGTCAATACCACTATTACTTACTAAATTTCGCCCCATTGAGCTCGTTGACCCTCCTCCAGGAATTACTGCTGAGCTGATAATTGCCCCAGTAGCTAACGAACGCTTATGAACAGTTGTTCCATTTTGCGTATAAACAAAATTTGTATTTGCTTTGATTGCGCAAATACCACTATTAGAATACTTAAAGTTTTCGCACTGATAACTTAATGCGTATGAGTTATTTATTTTATTCGTTGCTGATGTTCCGGCTGGGCAAAAAGAAAAATTTTGATTAAGGAAACCAATAGTGTCATGTGTTAACCAATAATATCTTCCATTTCCGCAAGCAGTAATAGACCGAACTTCTTGTCTTTTTAAGTCGAATGCGCTGTTTGCTCCAGTAACCTGAAGGCTGGCAGTAATATTTCCATTTGAAACATTAACATCATAAACATATGGTGTTGTAGGAAGTCCTCCAACGGCACCTCCAATAATTAATTTTGTTTGATCGCAATTAAATGCTATGCTCCAAAACTCAATAGCAATACCACCTATTCCTCCAGGATTGGTATTGTTCCAAACTAAGTTCCCTGCATTATCAACTTTAATAATTTGATGACTAGAACCGCTAACAAACGAGTTTCCGTTGTTGTCAGTCGCAACTGTGCCAAGATAAGCTGAAGTGTCATAGGGTGTGTTATATGTCCATTGGAGTGTCCCTGTTGTGTTGTATTTTTTTAATTGCATTTTATCAACACCTCCGATAATGTATACATTCCCTACTCCATCTTTTTCACATTCCCAAACACAATTCCAATTTCCTGATCCAGTAAAAGTTGGTGTTTGTGTCCAAGGGTCAATAACAACCGTTTTAGAATTATCGTAATTCCCAAGGTGGAACGAAACCTCTTTTCCTGCTTTTACAAATTGAGATGTTATTAAATTGCTTTTATTGTTTTCATAAAAAGTTATTGGAGCATGGTCGATGATGTCACCAAATAAAGTAGGAATGTGTAAATCACTACTATTTATTTTAACATTGTTTGAATAGTTCATTTTTACTTTTGAAACATCTCCACCGGGATGAACTATCAACGCATATTTTATTCCTGACACAGGATGAAAAGTATATTCAATATCGATATTCGGATAGATGTTTTTATAAATTATTTTTTTGTACCCTTTAATAAAATTTTCGTTCTTAGGATTCCCTTTACTATCCTTGAAAGAATAACTGTGGTAATCTTTTGAAGCTTCTTCTCCAACCAATTGGGAAGTTTCACTTGCATCTTTCCAAACAAAACTAACTACATCTGTTTTGAATTCCAGTTTACGTTCCTCTGCTTCTATTTCAGCATTTGTTTGCCCTTTCTGTATTGCTTCCTTTTCATTTTCTTTTCCTTCTTTTTTCCAAGTTTTTAAAAAACTATACGTTACTCCTTTTGCAGTAAAATAGACCATTGTCGAGCCATTGTCGTATGCAAATAATATAGGCTCAGTTGAATTCTTGATTTGAAATTGTCCTTTGTTTTCAATAAAAACTTTTTGTTTTTCAAAGTTTGCAGACCAAGATGTGTTTCCAGTTTGCGAATATATTTTTTGAGTCAACAAAAAAAACATTAAAACTACTGACAGCTTATTGGATTGGAGAAATTGTTTCATGTTTATTTTGATTTAAAGTAGCTGAAAAATAAGTGTTGTTCGTACTAATTTATAAAAACAATTGGAATTGCAATAGTATAAAAAACAAAAAAAGGCCGCAAGGGGGCTGCCCCTCATAATGTATTTTTTTAAGTTGCTGCCTGATTTTTTAAAATATGGATCAGGTCAATTATTATCAACCCTGCGCAAGCTTTTTTTCTTATTTTTACGTCCCAAATCAAATTTATGGAGAAAGATCTAGTTATAAAAAAATCAACCATTCCTAATTCAGGAAAAGGGCTATTTACCAAACGTGATATAAAAAAGGGAGAACGAATCGTAGAATATTTGGGTGAAATAATTTCATGGAATGAATGCGATAAACGAGCTGAGCGAGATGAATTTGGTTATGTGTTTTATATTAGCAAAAAAAAATGTATTGATGCATTTCACACGCCTGATGCTATTGCTAGATATGCGAACGATGCTGCCGGACTTACAAAAGTTGCAGGCAAAAAGAACAATTGTATTTATGAAATATTTGATAATAGAGGCTGGATCACTGCCTCAAAAAATATAAAAGCGGGTGATGAACTTTTTGTAAGTTATGGTGCTGAATATTGGAGAGATATTAGGTATAACATTCGTTTGGAGGCGAAAAAGCAAAAAGAATTGCTAGAAAAATAATCTTCGTTAAAAAAATCTCAAGTACGAATTAGTGCACTGTTATGAAAAATAAATCAACTTTAATAACTACATTATTTTTGTGCTTAATAAGTTTTTTATCATTAAGAGCACAGTCGGACTCTCAAAAAAAAATTGATAGTCTTTCCTTTCTAATCAAGAAACAAACCTTAGATACCAGTCAAGTAAATGCAATGCTTGAACTGGCAGATGTTTACCGAGGAAGCAAAATAGATTCGTGCAATATCCTTGCTCAAAAAGCAAATATCCTATCAACTTCTTTAAACTTTAAAAAAGGATTAGCAAAAAGTATCCACTTAATTGGTTATGTTTATTATGCTAAAGGCGATTATACAAAAGCTAAAGAGAAATACAACCAAGC
>CAIXIP010000217.1 GCA_903919535.1 uncultured Bacteroidota bacterium
GAATCGGTTCAAAATTTACAAACTTTCATTAATAATGATTTTGTAGATTGTGTAAAACTGATCTATGGATCAAAAGGACGAGTTGTAGTTACAGGTATTGGCAAGAGTGCAATTATCGCTCAGAAAATAGTTGCTACGATGAATTCGACAGGAACTCCTGCAACTTTTATGCATGCTGCTGATGCTATTCATGGTGATCTAGGAACAATACAACAAGAAGATATTGTTATTTGCATTTCGAAAAGTGGGAATACTCCGGAAATAAAAGTATTAGTGCCGCTTTTAAAAAACAGTGGAAATAAATTAATTGCCTTAGTTGGCAATGTTAATTCATACTTAGCGCAACAGGCGGATTATATATTAAATACAACTGTTGATAAGGAAGCTTGTCCTAATAATTTAGCACCAACTTCCAGCACCACTGCACAAATGGCAATGGGAGATGCATTGGCTGTATGTTTGTTAGATTGCAGAGATTTTTCAAGCAAGGATTTTGCTAAATATCATCCAGGTGGAGCGTTAGGAAAAAAATTATATTTGAAAGTTGGGGACATTTCTACTCAAAATCAAAAGCCACAGGTTAAACCCGATGATTCAATAAAATCAGTCATTCTGGAAATTTCATCTAAAAGATTAGGTGCAACTGCAGTTATAGATAACGACACGTTAGTTGGTGTAATTACCGATGGTGATTTAAGAAGAATGCTTGAAAAGTCTGATTCGATAGCAAATTTGAAAGCATCTGACATTATGAATAAAACTCCTAAAAGAATTGAAGCTGATGAATTAGCAGTAAATGCCATGCAGCTGCTAGAGCAATTTAATATCACTCAATTGATAGTGACAGAGAATGGAAAGTACCATGGCTTTGTTCATTTGCACGATCTGTTAAAGGAAGGAATAATTTAATCTGTACATGATAAAAATTGCAGCAATAGTCCCCGCTTATAACGAAGAGAAAGCTATTGCGGCTGTTGTGAATGACATTAATACTATATCACAATCACAAAATTTTTCAATTACTGTTGTTGTTGTGAATGATTGTTCAACAGATTCTACCTCCGAAATCATTTCAAAATTAAATTGTATTGCATTAAATCTTCCAATAAATTTAGGTATCGGAGGCGCAGTTCAAACAGGATTTAAATATGCTTTTGAAAATGGCTTTGACTACGCTATGCAAATTGATGGTGATGGCCAACACCCTGCATCAGAAATCCCAAAATTGACTACTGCAATAATAGAAAATGAATTGGATGTTGTAATCGGTTCTCGTTTTATTTCAAAAGAAGGATTTCAGTCTTCTATTGTAAGACGATTTGGAATAAACTATTTTAAATGGCTAAATCGCTTATTTGTTGGCGTTACAATTAATGACAGCACTTCAGGATTCAGACTCATTAACAAAAAAGCTCTAGAAATTGTGAGCAATTATTATCCTGACGAATATCCTGAGCCCGAAGCAATTATTTTGTATTCACTAAATAAATTAAATATCGGTGAGGTAGCAGTAAATATGAAAGAACGACAAGGTGGCGTTTCTTCTATCAACACTTTTTCATCCATCTATTACATGTTTAAGGTAACATTGGCTATTATTTATACATTTATAAGAATCAAATTCAAGAAATAAAAACATGGCAAGAATTCAGATCATCGCAATTGCAATAAGTATTTTGTTTTTGCTTTATATCGTAAGATTAATTATTAAAGGTAAACTTCGAGAAGAATATTCAATTGTGTGGATCATATGTACAATTATATTAATTGTATTTTCTTTTTGGAGAAATGGCTTAGAAGTAATGTCAAAATTACTTGGTGTTTATGAAGCACCTAACCTTATTTTCACGGGAGCTATTTTTGCAATCTTGATCTATCTTTTGCACTTAAGTGTAATTGTATCGAAATTACACTCCCAAAATAAACAATTGGCACAAGAGATTGCTTTATTAAAAGAAAAACTTAAGAAAGAATAATAATTTTTATTTGACTTTAGATTTCTCATCCTTTGCCCAATTCAAATTCCCTGCGGCCAACTTATGTTGTGGATTTATTTTTAATGCTTTTGTAAGGAAATTTATGGCGTTGTCGTATTGCTTTAATTGTATATATGCAACTCCCATATTAGAATATGCATCAGCATAATCGGGTTTAATCTTTATTGCTTCCTGACAAGCTGAAATACATTTCTCAAACAAACCTTGATTGTAATAAGCTAGACTCAAATTCAAATAATTTTCAGCAGTAGGCTTTGCATTAACATTTGCTTCAAGTTGAGAAATTTGATCACGTAAATTCAGCGCCAATGCCAAATTATTTTTAGCCAATTGAAAATCAGGATTTATTTTTATAGCCTGTTGACAAGCTTCTATTGCTTTATCGTATTGTTTCAATGCTGTGTATGCAGATCCAATATTATTATATGCCTCAGCAAAGTTTGGTTTTAATTTAAGAGCCGATTCCGCTGCTATTATAGAATTTTGATACCTGCCGGCTTGATAATTCATTAAACTTAAATTCAAAAATTTTTCAGCTGTTGGAGCTTTATTTATTTCATCTTCAGCAATTTCAATTTTCCCTTTTTTATTTTTGCTAGCCTCTAAATACATTATCGCCTCAGGATTACTTGGAATAACCAAAAGTGTATTTTCTGCTAATTCCTTGAGTTTTTCCCAATCCCCTGTTTCACTATACACTTTCATTAAAAGAGAACGTGAACCAATATGCGCACCCGAAAGTTCAATAGCTTTTGTTAAATTAGGAATAGCCTCAGAAAGTCTTAATTGTTCATACAAATACTTCCCATAAAAATACCAGGTTTCAGGATAATTCCCTCCAATTTCTATTGCATGTTTAAAATATTTTTCGGCTGATGTTTTATCCCCTGTAGCTGATTTCAAAACACCCATATTTATGTTTAAATATGAGTAATTAGGCATCATCGTAAGAGCCTTTGTAAAATATTTTTCTGCTTCAGGATAATCACCTTTTGCCATTTTAGAAAGCCCGTAATTCATCATCCCTCTTGCATTACCTGGGCTCTTTACTGTAACATCATACCATAAACTTTCATCATCATTCCATACTTCATTGCGCTGACGAGTTCCATATGCATAACCCATAAGAATTATTGCAACAAGAATAAAAAGAATTACTTCAAATTTGACAATCAGCTTTCCAAATCTCTTTTTTTGTTTCATCGCGACTAAAGCAATGGTCCAACAAACACTTATTACTAATCCAACAAATGGAAAATATATCCGGTGATCATTCAACACTTCAGAAAAAGGGATAATACTAGAAGTTGGAATCAACGCAAGAAAGAACCAAAGAATACCAAAACTAATCGGTCGTAATTGTTCTTCCTTCGAAAACCAATAAGCGATAAGTAACATAGCAGAAATAAATGCGCATCCAATAAAAAATTTACTATTCCAGATATTGTCTAATGTCTGCCAATCAGTATCAGCACTTAGGCTAATTGGGTAAAAGAATGTTGTAAAATAATGCAGAATGACATAAGGTTGAGTAATCAAATAATTGAACACAGAAGTTCCGCCAGAAATCCATGTTTTAGGAGTATAATGGTCCACAAGCAAATACATAAAAGCGCAAAAAACAAATGCAGGTAGTGAGCTTTTAACAGTAGAAATAAGCTGACCAGCATATTGTTTTCGTAATAAATTATTTAACCCGACTTTTTGCTCAAAAAACAAAATATAGAAAAACAAAATTGGCGCGAACATCACTGCTGATGGTTTTGCCAAAGCGCCTATGCCGATTGGAATTAAATAGAAAAATGTTTTTTTGCAAAATGGTGAAAACACATAAAGTACAAAACCTAAGATCACAAAAAAGGTAGATTGAATATCCGAGCGGGCAATAATATAATTAACAGTTTCGGCATTTGCAGGATGTAACAAATACCAAGCAACAGCAATCGCAGCAATATTAAAATTCCAAGTGTTTTTAAAAGAGCTATCAAGTATTTTAAAAATTAAAAAGAACATTAAAATGCCCTGAAGAATAAATAAAATAAAAGTTGAAAGATGAAAATAAAACAAATTATATCCATTGCCCATCCAATAATCAATAGCAAGAGAGGTGCTTACAATTGGCCGATACGATTGATTTGAAGGCAAAGAACTAAAAGTGGTTCCATCTTTAAAAAATAAAGGAATATTTTTAATATCCTGAATAAATAAATTGTTTTCTATAGTATGCGAATCATCAAAATGAAATGAATTGTTGAAATGGTTGGAATAGGTTAAGGTTACCAATAAAATAAGCACAAATAAACATATAAGTGTTTTTCCTTTGGGTAACCCTATAAACAAATTATAAAACATAGTAAATTTTGATGGAAGATAAAATTAATAAAAATAACGAATAGTTAACTAAACTATTTCTTCTAAATTTGGATACACAAAAGGTTCCAAATGGACACTAAATTAATTCAGAACTAAATACAAATTCGTTTTATATTTGACAATCACAATTTTTTAGTGAAATACATTTTGGGTAGAAATTATGATCAAACCACTTACTTCATTACGATTTGTTTTTGCCCTTATGGTTTTTCTAAGCCATATGAGTTTTTTAGTTTCAGATAATAACCTAGCTTTTAAGGAACTTTATTTTCGTTTTTTTTTACGAAGGTTATATTGGAGTAGGCTTCTTTTTTATGTTGAGTGGTTTTATTCTTTCTTACACATACAAAAACGCATTACTATCAGAAAATGTCTCAAACAAAGAGTTTTATTTTAAACGATTGGCAAGAATTTATCCGCTTCATATTATAACCCTTTTAATTTCAATACCAATTTATTTAATTGAAGTAGGAATCAATACCCCAATTTTTACGAAGCAATATCTTTCAAACATCTTTTTACTCCAAAGTTTTGGAACAGACCGATCCTATTTTTTTTCAGGTAATGCCTTATCCTGGAGCATTTCTAATGAACTGTTTTTTTATATTTTATTCCCTTTCATTATATTATCTTTTTTTCATTACAGACACTTTACAAGAATTCTTTTATTTGTTGGTTGTGTTATAATTATTTTGATGATACCCCAAACAAAAGGCGGAGTTGACGAACACTCCTTTTTTTATATAAACCCACTAACCCGTCTGGTTGATTTTGCATTAGGAATTTTTCTTTATGATGTGTATTTGTTTTTTAAAAACAAAAGAATAGAACATTATGCATCATTATTAGAAATTTTATCTGTAATAACTATTATTATCTTTATTTACTTCAACCCTGAAATGCCGCAAGCCACCAGATATTCCTGTTACTATTGGCTACCCATTTTTTTTCTAATTTTCTCCTTTTCATTTCAGAAGGGAATTATTTCAATTTTACTCTCAAAAAACTGGTTTGTCATTTTAGGTGAAATAAGTTTTAGCTTCTACATGTTTCATCAACTTGTTATAAGATATTACACTCAACTTAATATTGATTTTTTTGAAATTCAGAACCCATTTTTTTCAATGTTAATAGTGTTTTTTGCTAGCCTAGGCATTAGTTATTTAAGTTATTATTTAATAGAAAAGCCCGCAAATAATTTTATTCTAAAAAAACTAATAAGGACAAGTTAAATAAACGACATCTAACCATTTTAATGTAATTTTGCACTCACGAAAAAAAAGATTCCCTATGGAAAATGCTAATAAAAAAACTGTTCAAGAAAAACAAAAAAAACTATTACGCTTTTTGTTTATTTCCCTTTTGCTCATTTTACCCTTAGTATACCTCTTCTATAAAACCAGAAATAAAGAAATTGCTCAAATTCAGCAAATTGATCAACCTAAAACTTCTAACATTCAAGAACTCGAGAATTCAGTGAATGCTAATGCTAGTTTCGAAAATTTACTAAATCTTTCAATGGCATACATAAACAATAAAATGCCAGGGAAAAGCATTGACCCATTGAAAAAAGCTCTAGAGCTAAATCCAAAAAGTGCCATTGCCTGCAATGATATAGGTGTAGCGTATATTATGTTAGAACAATATCAAAATGGAATTGATGCTTGTACAAAAGCTGTTGAGCTTGACCCGACATTTCAACTTGCGAAAAATAATTTAAAATGGGGAATTGATGAAAAGAATAAAGTTATAGCTGCGTTGCAAGTTCAGGAGCAAACAGCTAAGCAAAAAACTAATATTGAATTTTATATTAATTACGGACTAAATTATTTACGAATTGGCAATTATGATAAAAGTATCGAAATATGGAATAAAATATTTGATATCGACCCTAAAAACACTCAGGCATTAAATAATATTGGCATAGCTTTCATGATGAAATATCAATATGATGATGCAATTGTTCTGTTCAAAAAAGCAATAGAATTAGACCAAAATAACCAGCTGGCAAAAAATAATCTGGCCTGGGCAATGGATGAAAAAAGTAAAAATTCAATTAAAAAATAATACTCGAAGATAATTTTTTCTGTTATTTTTCTCGATCAATAAGGCCAAAATAATTGGTGCTTTTATTTTTAAACCTTTCAAAAGAAACATTTTTCTTCAGCACCAGAAAAATTTGAAATATTATTATTACGAATAATATTAAGACTGGAATTATTCTACTAAAATGTGTAACCGTCAATGCAAATTTACTGGTAACATCTCCATTGTGTATTAAAAAATAAAAGCTGGGCAAACAAAACAACACACCAATTCCTACCATAAATGGAATATACTTTTTATAAAAAACACCTTTTTCTTTTAAAATTGGGAGTAATGCCAAGAGTGGCAAAACAGACGTAAACTGATATTCCCAAACAGTATTGTAACTTAAAAAAAATGTTAGAGATATTCCCATTAGCAATAATAAAGTACTTTCCAATCGTATTTTTTTATCCCCAATAAAGCCAATAAAAATTGATAAAAACAAACTTAAATAGATTGGAATTTTATAGATCCAAGATGCAGTTGCATGTCCGACAATAACATCAATGAAAACTGGCAATGAAAAAACATCAATATGGATCAATTTATAATCAGATTGCGCAATAAGGTTGAGCCAATGGATACTGTTGTCTTTCATATATTCATTCAACACAAAATTGTTTTTATAGATATTCAGATTTTCTTTTATAAAATCAAAATCGGATGCAACATTAATGATCTTATTCCATCCTATCCCTTGGGGATTAAGCATTGGAATTGAAATAAAGGCGAAAGAAACCACACCATAAATTAATAAACTTTTAATTGTTGTTTTTCTCGTCTCCTTCATTATTAAAAGCAATGGAAGCATCAATAAAACAATTGGTTTTGTAAAAAAAGAAATTAGCAGACCTAAAAAAAGTTTATTCGTTGCTTGTTTATCATTATTACCATAAGTAAGTTCAACTAACCCAACCATTATCAGTGTAAGTGCAAGTACTAAAGGAGCGTGCATATTTCCAACATACAACATCCAATAAGTGGGAAATGCGCAAATCAGAAAGAAAAAGGCAATTTTTTTATTAAATGTGTTGTTGGTTGTTTTGGAAATAAGGTATGCACAATACCCCATAATACAAATCGAAAAAATGCAGAATACCCAGTAGCTTGTCCATGGTGAGAAAAATGAAAACCAGGAAGCGACAAAAACACTAAATGCTGGGTGAGCTAAATACCAGGTTGAATAGGGCCCATAAGCTGTCCCTCCCCAGGTATCAAATACGCTGCGATTTTCAAGAAGATTCAAAAATGATTTTGGCACAGCAAAATAATCAATGCCCTGCACGTTAGCATGTTCAGCGCCAAAAAAAAACATATTCAACCAACCAAAATGCAATGAAAGCAGTGTGATTAGCAGAGAAGTGCCAATAAAATAAGGTAAGATCTTTGATAAATTTTCTTTCATCAACTATTAGTATTTCCAAGGTTCATTAAGATAAAAAACATCCTCACGATTAAATGTGAGAAAAACCTTCTGTTTCCAAAAATACAAATATTTCTTTCTATAAGAATACTATTATTTCTATTAACTTTGCGACTTATTATATGGCACTATTCGGACTTTTTAATAAATCAAATCCATCGAACGAAACTTCATTTTTCGGACATATCGATGCTTTACGCGGACATTTATTCCGTTCTGCACTCGTAGTCGTAATATTGTCGGTTGTGATGTTTTGTTATCCTGAAATTTTATTTGATAAAATAATACTAGGTCCCCTTAAAAGTGATTTTTTAACATATCGGGCATTTTGCAAACTGGGGCATTGGCTACAATCTGTTAATATACTTAGTGATGGAAGTGGTTTGTGTTTTGGACACTATACTTTCAAATTGCAAAGTTTAGGATTATCCGATCAATTTACATCACAAATGTGGATTGCATTTGTTGCTGGCTTAATGCTAGGAGCGCCTTATGTTTTATGGGAAATTTGGCGTTTTATAAAACCAGCACTAAAAGAAAATGAAAAAAAGGCATCAACTGGTTTTATCCTTTCTGCCACTTTTTTATTCCTAAGTGGTGTGCTGTTCAGCTATTATATCATTGTTCCACTAATGGTCAACTTCTTAGGAAATTACCAGGTGAGTGCAATGATTGAAAACAACTTTACGATGGATTCGTATATATCAACGGTATCAACACTTTCGCTTGCTACAGGCATTGTTTTTGAGTTACCCGTATTTGTGTATTTTTTGACAAAATTTGGTCTCATTACCCCACAATTTATGAGAAAATACCGCAAACATGCCATTGTTGTTATATTAATTGTTGCGGCAGTAATTACCCCTTCTCCTGACGTTACTTCACAAATGTTAGTTGCCTTCCCCTTGTATTTCTTGTACGAAGCAAGTATATTTGTTTCTTACTTTGAATTCAAACGAAAAACAAAAAGTACCGAAACAAAATAGTTATTAAAGAAACCTTTTAGATTAATGATAAACATACAAAGCAGTAAAATCCTGCTCGGTAAATAAATCATTTTTGATATAAATATTTACTAACACTTATATTTTTAATGAGCAAAGTAGTGCAAGAGTTCAATGATTATCGAGCTAAAATGAATGAAAAAATTCTAGCTGCAGATAACATTGTATTAAAACGACTTTTTAATTTGGACACAAATACATATGCAGAAGGTGCATTGCCTGTAAAAACGAAGGAAATGCTTGGTCTGGTTGCATCCATGGTTTTGCGGTGTGATGATTGCATTAAATATCATCTTGAAAAATGCAAGAACAATGGTGTTAGCTCTGAAGAAGTTTTTGAAGTTTTTGCAATAGCAAATATTGTTGGTGGAACTATCGTTATACCTCATACAAGAAGAGCGGTAGAATTCTGGGAAGAATTACAAAATGCTTAATTTAATATATTGATACAGAAATTAAAATATCGGTTTTCTTTTCTTGCACTTTTGTTAGTGCATACTTTTGCATTTAATAACATTTGCATTGCACAAACAACAAAGGTGAGCGGTAAAATTGTTGATGCACAAACACGTGAACCCTTACCATTTGTAAATGTTATTTTCAAAGGAACTACTGTTGGAACCACAAGTGATGTGGAAGGGAATTATACAATGTCTACCACGTTAAAAGTTGACTCACTTATTGTTTCTTATGTTGGTTATAATAAATTAACAAGGGCCGTTAAAAGAGGGCTAACCCAAACAATAAATATTGGACTGTCACAAGGTGTCGAATTAGCGGCAATTGAAGTCCGCCCAGGTGAAAACCCTGCTCATCGCATCCTTCGAAAAATTATCGCCCACAAAGATAAAAATGATAGAAAAAAACTGGATGCTTATGAATATGAAGTATATAACAAAGTAGAATTTGACTTGAATAATTTAAGTGAGGATTTTCAGCACAACATAGTACTTAAGCCTTTCGCATTTATTTTTGATAATATTGATAGTACCAATGCCAAAGAAAAACCTTACTTGCCGGTATTTATGACAGAAGCTTTATCAGATTTTTACTATCGAAAAAATCCGAGAACAAAAAACGAAATCGTAAAAGCAAGCAAAGTTGCCGGAATTCAAAATGCAAGCGTTTCTCAGTTCATGGGCGACATGTATCAAAATGTTAATATTTACGATAATACCATTTTAGTATTTGGTAAAAATTTTAACAGCCCTATTTCTGATAATGCATTGTTGTTCTACAAATTCTATTTAATCGACAGCATGGTAATTGAAGGGCACAAATGTTTCCAGTTGCAATTTAAACCGAAATTTAAACAAGAACTTGCTTTTACAGGTAATATGTGGGCAACAGATACATCTTTTGCTATTTTACAAATTGAAATGAGTATTGCAAATGATGCCAATATTAATTTTATAAATTCCACTTCTGTAGTTCAGAAATATACTGAAGTAGATAGTACATGGATGATGGAAAAAGAGCGTTTGGTCATTGATTTCAACCCTTTTCCTATTGAACAAAAGAAAAAATCAATGATGGGGATTTATGGAAGAAAAACTGCTTCTTACAGCAATTTCAAGATCAATCAGCCACGGCCAGATAAATTTTACTCCCTAACTGAAAACTTAAAAGTTGCTGATGATGCTTTTAATAAAACGGAAGATTTCTGGAAACAAAATAGACACGATACTTTATCGAAAAATGAAAAAGAAATATATCACATGGTGGATACCTTGCAATCATTGCCGGTTTATAAAACATGGATAGATGTATTGCAAATTTTTGTTACCGGATATAAAGTAAAAGGCAACTTTGAATACGGCCCCTATTTTAATATGTACAGCTTCAATGAAATAGAAGGAAATCGCTTTCGTTTTGGCGGACGCACAAGTAATAAATTCAGTAAATGGTATGAGTTAAGCGGTTATGTAGCCTACGGAACACGTGACGAAAAATTTAAATACAAACTTGGTATCCGATCCTATCTTGAAAAGAAACCACGGACGATGGTCGGATTATTTTATAAAAATGATAATGAAATATTAGGTCAGAGTCAGAATGGTTTTACTACCGACAATATCCTTGCATCACTTTTCAGAATTACACCATTACGTAATTTAACAAATGTAAAAGAGGTGAATGTTTACATAGAGCGGGAATGGTTTACAGGTTTTAATACTAAGTTGAGCTTTTTTAATAGACAAATGATGCCCCTCGCAAATTTTCATTATGAATATCAAAAGAATTCAATAACGAAAAGCATCAAAGATAATATTACTACATCCGAATTTCGTTTACTGGCAAGACTTGCATATGATGAAAAATATGTTGAAGGTGCATTTGAACGTGTGAGCTTAGGAACACATTACCCTATTTTACAACTTCAATATACGATGGGAGTTAAAAACTTCTTTAATAGCGATTATAATTATCACAAACTAGTATTAAATCTTGATGACAGAATTCGCATTAACCCAATTGGTTACTTAGATTACGTATTAGAATGCGGAAAAGTTTGGGGACAAATACCTTATCCATTGCTTGAAATGCACGGAGGAAATGAAACATATACATACGATCCATATGCTTTCAATGCCATGAACTATTATGAATTTGTAAGTGATGAATACGCCTTTGCTACGCTATCTCACCACTTTGACGGTTTCTTTTTAAACAGAATTCCATTGATGCGGAAACTAAAATGGAGAGAAGTTGTTGGAGCAAATGCCGTAATCGGAACAGTTAGCGATAAAAACAGAAAAGTATTGATCTTTCCCGATAATTTATATTCATTAAATCGTGGCCCATATGTTGAGGCTTCTGTAGGCATTGAAAATATTTTAAAAGTGTTTCGTTTTGATGGAGTATATAGGTTAACATATTTAGATAACCCACGTGTAACTCCATTTAGTATTCGTTTCTCCATGCAATTTACATTCTAAGAACATGATTTTACGTACAGATAATTTAGTAAAAAAATATAAAAACCGGACAGTTGCAAAAAACGTTTCTGTTGAGGTTAAACAGGGTGAGATTGTTGGACTATTAGGTCCGAATGGAGCAGGAAAAACAACATCATTTTATATGATTGTTGGAATGATAAAACCGAACTCCGGAAAAATATTTTTGGACGACAAAGATATTACAGATGAACCAATGTACAAAAGAGCTCAACTCGGAATTGGATATTTGGCGCAGGAAGCATCTGTTTTCAGAAAACTTAGTATCGAAGATAATATTCGCGCTATTCTTGAAATGACAAAATTATCGAAACAAGAACAGATTGATAAACTAGAAGAATTATTGGACGAATTTCATTTGCAGCATATCCGAAAAAATTTGGGCGATAGATTATCTGGTGGTGAAAGAAGACGGACTGAAATTGCTCGAAGTTTGGCTGCTGACCCAAAATTTATTTTATTAGATGAACCTTTTGCCGGAGTTGACCCTATTGCAGTTGAGGACATTCAAAGTATTGTCTCGAAACTTAAACAACGAAATATAGGTGTTTTAATAACGGACCATAACGTTCAGGAAACATTACAAATTACAGATCGCGCCTATTTACTTTTCGAAGGCAGCATCTTAAAAGCAGGAACTGCTGAGGAATTGGCAAATGATGAACAAGTCAGAAGAGTTTATCTTGGTCAAAATTTTGAACTTAGGCCTACAAAAAAAGCAGAGGCAATTTAAAATCGCCTTCTGCAATTAATTAGTACGAATTATTAAAAAATTAATTTTCGATTAATTCGAATTCGTAAAACTCCATTATCTGGTTAGCCAAAAGTTTTTTGCAAGCTTCATCAACCTTGGCTGTTGCAGCTTCTTTTGATGCCGCTTCAATTTCTAATGTGATATGTTTTCCTATACGCACATTTTCAATTTCCGGCAATCCTAAATTTTTCATACTACCTGTAACGGCTTTTCCTTGTGGATCCAATAATGCTTTTAGCGGCATTACATCTATTTCTGCTCTGAATTTCATTTCCTGTTTTTTTGTGATTAAGTATGCTGATTTTGTTTATTGAAAATATTATTTACTACCGATAAACCGATGTACAAAAATATAATAAAAGGGATTGCAATGAACTGAAATAGTATTAACAATAGCACAGATATTATTAAAAAAGAATAACGAATCTTATTATCCGCCCAACCGAAATTTTTGAATTTTAGTGCAAACAAAGGAAGTTCTGCATTTAAAAGATAGGACATCACAAATGTTAGAGAAAAAAGGAAATAAAGATTGCCGGTAATTGTATTCACCTCAAATCCTGCAATGTTTGGAGTAAAATGATTTATCAATGGTATTGAGCAGATTAACAATGTGTTTGCTGGTGTGGGAACCCCGATGAAAGAGCTGGATTGACGTGTATCTATGTTGAATTTTGCTAATCGAACACAAGAAAAAATAGTTATAATAAACCCTGCATATGGTTCCCAATGTGTGTAAACAGAACCTTGTATGGAAGAAACTAACAATATCTGAGGATTAACAATTCCGGCAATCAAACAAAACATAACAACTCCAGGCACAACACCAAATGTTACCATATCCGCCAATGAATCTAATTGCTTTCCCATTTCACCACTCACTTTAAGTAAACGAGCTGCGAATCCGTCAAAAAAATCCAATATCGCTGCAATGCCTACCCAATAGGCACTCAAAACTAAATCGCCACTAAAGGCTGTCACAATTGCAATACAGCCACAAAATAAATTGCCGGCAGTAATCGCATTCGGTATATGTTTTTTTATGTCCATAGCTAAGGCGAAAATAGTAAAATAAATTGCATGAATTTAATATCTTTAACAAATGCAATTGCTACTGCCCTTTATTTATGCAATCCTTTTTATTTTGTTGATCTACAAAATGAATTTTTTTGTCATTGACGGACTTTCAAAAAGGTCAATTGTGTTTGTTTTTATATTGAAAATTATAGTGGGAATAGCACTCCATTTTATATACACCTTCTATTACCCTGAAGGAGATATGAAATCATATTTTGATGACGGGAACAAATTATTTTACATACTAACCAATGACAGCAACCATTTTAAAGAAATTATTCTGAAAGGAGATAATTTCAATGAATTATTTACCTGGAATGCAAGTTTTGAGAAGACCCTTTACAATGACTCACGAACAATGGTTTTATTGAATTTACTGTTCCGCTTTTTTTCATTTGGGAACTTTTATGTACATATTATATTCATGTCTTTCCTTTCTTTAATCGGCTTAACTGCGATTTATAAAACATTTATAATTTATTTCAAAAGCACTAAGAAAATATTATTTTTTATTGTGTTTTTATTGCCTAGTGTATTGTTGTGGTCTTCAGGAGTGTTAAAAGAAGGATTATTGTTTTTTGGAGTCGGATTATTGCTTTACACAACAAACTGCGGATTAGCCACTAAATATAATTTCAGAAACGTACTTTTATTATGTCTCTCCATTTTCATTTTACTCTTTCTTAAATTTTATATTCTAATTGCGCTTTTACCCGGATTATTTGCTAACTTTTTGATTTCCCATTCCTCTAATCAATTTGTCTTTCTTAAATATATTTCCAGCTATTTTATCCTTTTTGTATTAATTGCTTTTTTTTCCTTTTCGAAACCAGAATTTAACCCAATCAAAATCATAGCGAATAAACAAGAAAAATCTGAAGCGGTTGCAATGGGGGGAGTATTTCTATTAAGTGACAACTATTTTGTCAGAGTTGACTATCAGCAAAAAGATGAAATTTTAATTCCACAAGAAAATAACAAATTCAAGATTAAATTGCACAGCAACTATGATCAATGGAAACTAACATCTTTTAAAGATACAATACATATTATTCATTCTACAGACACTTCACTTTATAAGCTTGTCTATATTGTAGTTCCTCCAAACTACAACATCAACCCATTAAAATTGCAGCCTACTATAAGTAGTTTGCTTAAAAATACTCCGAAGGCATTTTACAATTCCCTTGCCACTCCTCTAGAATTCGGAACTAAAAACTGGTTGATATTTTGTGCTTCTCTGGAAAATATATTTTATTTCCTTTGCATCATTTTGATGATCATTTATTTTAAAATTCAAGAATCGGATAAAGCAATTCTCTTTTTTTGCTGTTCCTTTTTCGTCATCATTTATACATTAGCAGGACTTACCACTCCTTTTGCAGGAGCGTTAGTAAGATATAGAACTCCTGCATTGCCTTTTATGATGATTTTTATTTTTATGTTAGTAGACAAAAATAAATTAAAAACAATTCCATTTTTAGGAAAGTATTTGACCGATTAAAACATATAAAAAATTATGCTTTTTAATTCTTTTCCATTTATAATTTTTTTACCAATAGTGTTTTTTCTCTATTGGTTGTTAAATGATAAATATAGATGGGGTGTATTATTAGTTGCAAGCTATTATTTCTATTCAGGCTGGGGGTTTTGGTATGTCTTATTATTACTTTCGACTACGCTCATTGATTATTTCATGGCAATAAGAATTGAGCAGGCAACAACACCATACAAACGAAAATTATTTTTGATAATTAGCCTGTCGTGTAATTTGGGTGTTTTACTCAGTTTCAAATATTTTATATTTTTATTTAATTCAGCAGCATTTCTAATAAGCAATTTCAGCAATAATCAAGTTCAATCCCTCGCACAAATTATTATTCCGGTTGGTTTATCATTTTATACATTTCAATCAATAGCCTATACAATTGATGTATACAGAGGAGAAGTAATCCCAGAAAAAAGTCTCCCTCGCTTTGCATTATTTGTTTCCTTTTTCCCTCAATTAGTTGCTGGACCTGTTGAGCGTTTCAATCATTTAATGCCTCAATTAAAAAAGAAATCAATTTTCACAGTTGAAATGTTATATCCCGCAATCAGAATTGCTGTTTGGGGCTTTTTTAAGAAAATGGTAATCGCAGATAGACTTGCAGAAATTGTTGATCCAATTTTCAAAAACGTACACATCTATTCCGGAGCTACGCTTTTATTATCCGGATTTTTATTTGTTGTTCAGGTGTATTGTGATTTTTCCGGTTATACAGATATCGCAACAGGTGTGGCAAAACTATTTGGTATAGAATTGACATTGAACTGGCGCAGACCATTATTGTCGAAATCATTAATTGAATTTTGGAAACGAAATCATATTAGTATTACCAGTTGGTTTCGTAATTATTTATACATTCCACTAGGTGGCAACAAGGTATCATACCAACGATGGTTACTTAATATATTTTTGGTTTTTTTTATCAGTGGATTATGGCATGGTGCCAGCTGGACATTTGCATTATGGGGAGCAATGCATGGAATGGTTTATTGTATTGAACTAATTATCAAAAAGAAATTCCCATACTCTAAAACCCCTGTTATTTGTGGCCATATTTATTTATTGCTTTTTCATACGATTTCTCTGATTGCTTTCCGTTCACAATCTGTAGGTGATTTGTTTTATATCTATCATAAAATTGTTGGATCATTTAATTTACAAATGCTGCCACTTGAACTCCTAAGCTTATCAGATACATTTTCATTAGTGTTAAATATTGTATTGATATTATTTTTATTCCTCAAAGAAAAGCAAGAAGAATCTGATTTTTTAAATTCAAAAAGCAAAATTTATTCAAAATATTTACGACCTATTTTCTATTTGTGTTTATTTATTTTCATATTTCTTTTAGGTAATTTTAATAGCAACCAATTCATTTATTTTAGATTTTAATTTTGAAAAAATTAGTCGCATATTTTTTAATAATAGTTGTCGCAGGGTATACGATACGCGAAACAGTGTACTATGGATTAAGGGAAAATAAGAGTGGGATTTTTGATAAATACAATACGATTTTCCTCAAAAAAAATAATTTTGAAACACTAATTATTGGATCTTCCAGAGCTGAATCGCATTTCAGTTGCAAAATAATAGATTCTGTTTTACATACTAATTCATATAATATTGGAATTCAGGGTTCCTCGCTCCCATTTTCATTGGACGTATTTAGCGCATACCTTGAGAACAGCGAATTTCCGCATAACATCATTTTTAATATCGATCACCATATAAACGCTTGTGATAATGATACCGTTTTTATGTATCCTCGATATTTCGCTTATTTAAGTAATAAAACACTCTACACCGCATTAGAAAAAAGAGATGGGCGCTTTTTGGGATTTCGATATTTCCCTTACTATAGCTTGCCTTTCATGGGTGATAATTATTTGTCAGCATCCATGCGTGGATTTTTTAATAAGCCGGGTAAATATGATCTGAATTATTACAAAGGTTATACCATCATTGAAGATATAAAATGGAAATACAAACCATATTTCGCTTGTGATGAAGCTGTGATGTATGATAGAATTGACAGCATTGCCTCACTTTGCAGATCGCATCACGCAAATTTATTTTTAGTGTTATCTCCCATTTTCTCAAAGGCTTCTGCGCAAATTTTAAACAACACTTCATTGATCAAAAAACTTAACGCGAAGGCACAATCTAATAATGTAGTATTACTCGATTATACAACCGATGAAATCTGCAATGACTCTACTCTATTTGCAGACCCGTATCATTTAAAGAAAAAGGGGGCTGAACTTTTCACATTAAAACTCGCGAAGGACATAACCCCCCTATTGAATAAATAATTTTGAATATCAAAACATATCTTTTTTCTCAATTTATAACTGTTTCAAAGAACAATACTCCAAAACTCCATTTTATGACAATAAAAAGCGGGCAAAATCGTTTAGCTTTGGTTTGCATTTAAACACAATTTAGTTTAACTTTATGTTCTGTTATGAATAAGAAAATAATAATTATAGCAATAGCGTTATTTTGCATTGGGAATAACGTTTCAGCCCAAGCACCAAAATATAGTAATGAGTTTTTAAATGTTGGTGTTGGAGCAAGAGCTTTAGGAATGTCAAACTCCTACATCACAACAGTTAATGATGTTACAGCAGGTTATTGGAATCCAGCAGGATTATTAGGAATTGGCAATCAACACCAAATAGCATTAATGCACAGTGAATATTTTGCAGGTATTGCAAAGTATGATTATGGCGCATTTGCAACCAGATTGGACAGTTCATCTGTATTGGGCGTAACACTTATCCGATTTGGAGTTGATGATATTCCTAATACTACCGACCTAATTGATGCCAATGGAAATGTCGATTACAATAGAATTTCTACTTTTTCGGCTGTAGATTGGGGATTTTTAGTTTCATATGCAAAAACATTAAAAATTCCGAATTTGCGAGTTGGAGCAAATGTAAAGATCATCAGAAGAAAAGTTGGTGATTTTGCGGGTGCATGGGGATTTGGTTTAGATGCAGGCGCACAATACGATTATAAAAAATGGAAATTTGCTGCGATGGCACGTGATGTAACATCCACTTTTAATGCCTGGAGTTTTAATATGTCCGATAAAATGAAAGAAACATTTATTGCAACAGGGAATGAGATCCCTTCCAATAATGTAGAAATCACATTGCCGAAATTACTTTTAGGAAGTGCACGAAAATTCAATATCACCAATAAAATATCACTTCTTACTGAATTGAATTTAGATGCAACTTTTGATGGCAAACACAATGTCATGATAAAAAGTAAAGTAGTGAGCCTTGATCCGCATCTTGGCTTAGAAGCGGCCTATATGAATTTAATTTTTTTAAGAGCAGGAATCGGTAATTATCAAACCTATACTGATGCATTAGGAAAAAAAATAAAGACATTCCAGCCGAACATCGGAGTTGGAGTAAGAATTAAATCAGTAACAATTGACTATGCTTTAACAGATATTGGTGACCAATCAGTGGCTTTATATTCTAATGTATTTTCTTTAAAAATAGATATAAATAAAAAAACTAAATGATTAAACGGTTACTTTTCGTATGTCTGCTAATGCTTTTGTTTATGGGGCTAAAAGCACAACCATACGGAAACGAATGGATCAATTACTCTCAGAATTATTACAAAATAAAAATTGCCAAGAACGGTATTTATCGAATTAATGCTGCAACCTTATCTGCCTTAGGAATTAATTCAGTTAACCCACAAAATCTTCAACTTTTTAACAAAGGGATTCAGCAATATATTTTTGTAAAAGATGATGGTGATAATATCTTCAACTCAACAGATTTTATTGAATTTTATGCCGAAGCGAACGATGGCAAATTAGATTCTTTGCTATATAAGAATACCCCCTTTGTTCCAAATCCTTATTATAGTTTAATTAATGACACTGCTATATACTTTTTAACTTGGAACTCTTCTACCAACAACAATAGGATGAGCATTGAAACTGATACGGCTTTTAGTTCATACACGCCCGACACCTATTTCTTTAAAGAAGAAATCCAATCTTTCCATTCAGGATATTTTGCAGGTGAAACAGATGTTGTTGGAGGCACTGATTCTCGATACATTCGCTCCGAAGGATGGTTTGACGGGAATGTTATAACTCTGGGGTCTGGAGGCATTCAAACATACTCTATCAGCACTCCTAAGATATTTACAAGTGGCCCCAATCCACTAGTTAAAATTGTTGCTATTGGTGCTTCAAAAAATACGCAAGCCAACCCTGACCATCATTTACTTATCGAATATCAAGGTTCAGGAGGGTATCAATTATTTAAGGATACTTCGTTCAGAGGATATGAAGCAAATCGTTTTATTGTTAATTCTATTTCTGCATCATCGTTAGGAAGTTCAACAACCAATTTCCGATTTACAAGTGTTGCAGACCTTCCAAATGTCACCTCGAACAGAACTACAATATCGTATATCAATGTCAAATACCCTCATTTGCTTGACCTGGAAGGAACAACTAAATTTCTATTTTACTTACCTTATAATGGTTTATTAAAATCCTTTTTAAACATTAGTAATTTTAGTGCATCTGGCACTACTCATGTATACGACCTTAGCAATCACAAGCGTATTGATGTAGTTCAAAGTGGCAGTAATTTTAAGACACTAATACCAACCAACGGTAGTGAAAAAAAATGTTATATCACTTCTGATGGAAACATCACAAATATTACTTCTATTCAACCTGTAACCCCATCAGCAAAGTTCACAGATTACTCAATATTTTCAGCTGACTCTGCATTCATTATAGTGACAAATAAATTATTACTGCCTTCAGCAATTACCTATAAAAATTACAGGAGTTCTATTAACGGAGGCTCCAACAATGTAGTAATTGCTGACGTAGATGAGTTATACGACCAGTTCGCTTATGGAATTGTTAAAAGCCCATTATCAATAAGAGGTTTCGCAGATTATCTGTTGGATACTTATCCTGCCAATGCACCACCCAAAAATTTATTTTTGATAGGTAAATCAATTCACTTTTATGTTTGTCGACAAAATGCAGCAAACTATGCAAACTGTTTAGTTCCTTCATTTGGGAATCCCTCTAGTGATAACTTATTTACTGCCGGATTAAATGGCACTCAATTGGAGCCAGCTATTCCGACAGGTAGATTAGCTGCAAAAAACACAATTGACATTGATTCCTATTTTAATAAAGTAGTTCAATATGAAGGCAATCCTCCGGCAGAATGGATGAAAGAGGTTTTACATTTTGGAGGAGGAGACGATGCAAGCTTACAGAATACAATTAAAAATTATTTAAATGGGTATAAATATATTATTGAAGACACTTATTATGGCGGGCATGTAACTTCTTTTTTTAAAGCTAACTCGCTTCCGATGCAACAGCCTTCTTCTGATTCTGTCCGGAATATAATTAATAACGGGGTATCATTAATGACCTTTTTTGGACATGCTTCCGGCAATAGTTTCGATCAGAGTTTAGACAATATTAGTTCTTACGATTTTCAAGGGCATTACCCTTTCATGCTTACTAACGGATGTTATTCGGGTGACATACATTCATCGGGCATGGGTACATCTGAGGAATATATATTAACTCCGCAAAAAGGTATGATAGGATATTTATCAACTGTTGGGTTAGGAGTTCCATACGCTTTAAACACTTTTTCAAATGAATTTTACAATCAGGTAGCAAAACTAAGTTACGGGAAAAGTGTTGGATATAACATCAAAAAAACAATTCATAATATTGAACCCTTTGCAATTTCAGGTAGCAACCCTGATTCATTAATACGTGCAGTTTGTTATGAGATGACATTGCATGGCGACCCATCCATTATTATCAACGCTCAAAAAAAATCTGATTATAAAATCACCAACAACGATGTATATTTTGATTTATTAACAAATTCTGATACCGTTACTGTATATGCAATTCGCACAAATATTGGCAGAGCACAAAATGATACAATAATAAATGAGTTACTACGAATAGCTCCAAATGGTGATTCTACAAGATATACGGTCAGAAATATAGCACCAAAATACAAAGACACGATTTCATTCAAGTTACCAATTAATTTTTCGACAGATATTGGTTTGAATAAAATAAAAATAACTCTAGATGCATATAATACGGTTAGCGAGTTAGACGAAACAAATAATAGCACAGGTTTTATTGATGCATTTATAAATGGAGGAGCCATTGTTCCCGTTTACCCATACGAGTTTGCCATTGTACCAACCGATACCATAACCTTAAAAGCATCTACTGCGAATCCATTTGCAATATCAAAAAACTACATTTTCCAAATTGATACTACTGATACGTTTAATAGTCCTTCTTTTATAACCACAACAATTAACGCCCCTGGCGGTGTTGTAACATGGAGGCCATCTTCCATTTTCCCTTTACATGACAGCACTGTATATTACTGGCGAGTTAGCCCTGATTCTACAGGCCCCACTACGGGATTTGTTTGGCGCGAAAGTTCCTTTCAGTATATTCAAAACAGACATGGTTGGGAACAAGCTCATTTTTTTCAATTCAAAAATGATGGCTATCAATATGTAAAATTTATCAGGCCATTAAGAAAATTTCAATTTGCTGACGATTTAAAAAATGTTGTTTGCTTAAATGGTATTTACCCTTATATATATCCCTTAGATATTTCATATCGACTCGATGGTGGACTAATGCACTATTGGAGTTGTACCCCCTATACTGGTATTACTTTTGTTATTTTTAATGGAAGTAGTGGTCAACCTGAACAAAGTGTCAAACTTGTCCCACCTGCATTAACCCCTTCAGGAGCGCCATATCCAGATCTTGATTATGGACAATATGGCAATCGACATTGCGTACCACGTAATTTATTTGCATTTGATTTTTTCTCAAATGATGCAAATTATTGGCGCCCGGCAATAAAAACATTTGTCAATAATATTCCTGCCGGATCATATATTATGGCTTATAGTCAGGGAAATGCTTCCATTCAGATGGACACCACTTTATATCAATCTTTTGAATCATTTGGCAGCGGAGGAATACGCAGCATTGTTGATAACAGACCATTCATTTTTTTCGGAAAAAAAGGTTCTGCTATTGGTAGCGCAAGAGAAATAATTGGTGATTCACTCACCTCTATCATTAAACTGGATACTACTATTCAGTCAAACTGGAATGAAGGCTTTATCGCGTCCCCAATAATTGGTCCTGCTTTAAGCTGGGGATCTTTGCATTGGAGACAAAAAACGCTGGATGGTTCAAGCACAAAGGATAGTATTGTAGTTAGAATAATAGGTATTAAATCTAATGGACAAGAAGTAACACTTGTAGATTTCCCTAAAGATTCGGTAGATGTACTGAATTTGGCATATCATAATGTAGATGCCACCATTTATCCAAAAATTCGATTGGTAGCCTTCATGAAAGATGACAGTCTTCATACTCCTCCGCAAATGAAACGATGGCAAGTAATTTATGCTCCCGTGCCAGAAGCAGCAATAAATCCTCCACTTGGATATTCTATGAGTAATGATAATGTGCAGGAAGGTGATAATATTACCTTTCATGTTCCGATACAAAATATAGGTGATATTCCATTTAATAAAGACAGTTTGTTGGTTACCTATTGGATAGAAGATGTAAATAGAGTGAAACACCAATTGCCTTCTACACTTAAGAAAAACCCATTTATTCCAAGTGAAGTAATTATAGATACCGTTCATTTGAATACGGCCACTTACAGGGGTACTAACTCGTTGTGGATTGAAGTAAATCCAATTAATCAACCCCATTCACAATTGGAACAATATCATTTTAATAACATTATACAAATCCCATTTCATGTTGCAGCTGATAAGATTAACCCATTATTAGATGTAACTTTTGATGGCGTTCACATTTTGAACAATGATATTGTTTCAGCAAAACCAAACATTTTAATAAAACTAAAAGATGAAAATCAATTTTTGGCTTTAAACGACACAAATGCTTTTCATATTTTTGTTCAAACCCCTTCAAATAGTGTTGCACAACGTATTTATTTCGGCAATACGCTAACATTTATTCCAGCTACATTACCGTATAATAGTTGTAAAATAAATTATACGCCTGCATTTTCTCAAGATGGTACCTACCAATTAATAATTCAGGCAATGGATAGAACAGGTAATCAATCTGGAGCGATTGATTATAAAATAAATTTCGAAATAATTAATAAGGCAAGCATTACAGAAGTGATGAATTATCCAAATCCTTTTTCGACTGCAACACATTTTGTATTTACTTTAACAGGTTCAGAAATCCCTAGTAATTTCAAAATACAAATAATGACCATTACAGGAAAAGTTGTCCGTGAGATTTTTCAAGATGAGTTAGGCGCTATACATGTTGGAAGAAACATTACAGATTTCGCATGGGATGGGAAAGATGAATTTGGCGACAAATTAGCCAATGGTGTATACCTTTACAGAGTAATTACAAAACTTAATGGGGAAGATATTGAGAAACGTCAAACAGATGCTGATCAATACTTTAAAAAAGGCTGGGGTAAAATGTATCTGATGCGTTAATTACTCTATTTTTTTATAGATTAACAATTTTCCTTTGTCGTATTCCTTGTTCCATTGATTTGCATTTTTAATTACAAAATCGGGGACAACACATTTTTCACTATTTACAATTACATAAATAGATGAAGCATGATTCAAGGAATCATATTTACTAAAAGGATAAAATACCAAATTCGAATATTCCTTAAACCCATTGTATATAATATGATTCTCTGCAAATTCACTATCTGTTAAAATTATTTTCTTACCTGTGAGGTTTAATTCTTCTATCTGGGTTTTAATTAAATTGCTTGATCGTAATGCAGGAACTCTATAGTTAGAATTGCTATATACAAAATTTGCTGCCAAAATTAAGAACGGTAACAATAGCAATAAATTCCAGTTTTTGTTTTTTTGTTTCATAAAGTAAGAAAACAATATAACAGATAAAAAAAAGCCAAACAGTATTGTTCTATTTACAGAAACAGAGCTGTAATTACAGACAATTAATGCAGTAAATATTATCATCAAATAATAATATATTTTTCTCTTAGCTTTAAAAATTAAAAATGCCGACAGTATCGACAATGGCGCAACAGTTAATATCCACAACCTATCAACCATAAATAACACTCCGTATTTTTCAGTGTGAAAAAGAAAAATAAATTCAGACAGTAGCACTAAAGAGTATAATGCAATGTATGAGTGTAAATCATTGAAATTTCTATTCCATACTTTTGGAAAAGAATAAGCCGCAAAAATTAAAATAAATAAATAGCCGAGTTCCGAGTTAAACCATTTTAAAATATTTGAACTAAATATTGCTTTAATATATGCTTTTGAATACTCATCAAAAAAGCCTGTATTATTAAAAGCCAACATCGATTTAATACGAAAAAAAGCATCTCCTGTAATTAAATAATAAAAAGTAAGCAGCAACAGCATGGAGGCTAAAGCAAGTAAAATTGTTTTTTTCCAAAAAAAATAATTTTGTTTTTTGAGAATATCGTAAACAAAAATAAGAAGTATAAAAGGCATAACAAGTAAGATGGTTTCCTTTGTCAAAAATCCCAATAGAAGGATAACGTTTATTAAAAACGGATAGATTACTTTTTTTTCATATTGTCTTCCATAATAAAGCAATACAATACTGGCAATACAATAAAAGGAAACAATTAAATCTGGAAACAATGCAATAGAATATGTTATTTGCATCGTGTTAACAGCAATTAGAAAGGAGGCAATAAAGGCAACTTGAACATTTGTAGTTTTATTAAGAAACAAAAAAACAATCGTAATTGTAAAACAACTTAACAAAAGGGGCCACAATGCAATCGTATAAGGATTTATGCCGAAAACAAAAAAAATAATACTTGTGGGAATATAAACACCAAACCTATTTTGAAACTGATCATACGTTAAATTTAAATGCCCCTCTAAAAAACTATGCGCATTATAAGTATAGCAATAATCGTCACTGAAAGGCCACACAGGCTTCAAAGCAAACCAAGCCGTTATATGCAAAAGAAGGATTAGAATCAATAATTTTTTCTGCATAATCTATATTTAACTTCTTCAAATATAATTAATATTAATTTTGCTATAATTAAATCGCAATTTGCAAATATGTTAAAGCAAGTATTTTTCATTGGTTTTTTCTTTCTGTATTCGGCCATGTTTGCTCAATCGCCATTTAGTAAGCTTTCTAAGCCAGAAAAATATTGGGTCATTACGCATCCATTTGTTGTAAAAAAAGCTATGCATATTTCAAAACAAGTATTAGTTGATGTTGATTCCATCAGAAAATCAGAAATTATTGGTACAGATAATAACGGTGGCAAGCTGGATGCATTTAAACATGCATATTGGATGGCTTCCTTAACCTGCAAAATTGGAAAAAGAAAAACAAAGAAATTAGGCATTGCACACGAAAAAGGGAATTATTTGCAATTTAGAAAACACGAAATAGAAGACCGCTTTTTGCCCGACTCAGTTAGTTCTGAAATGGATCTAAAAAATAATGAAATTGGAATTTCTTTAATTAATGATTGCAAATTAAAATCTACACAATCATTACAAAACGAGGTGTTATTGGCCTTAAAAAATGGGGAATTATATATTATAAAAAAAGACAAAAATGGGGTTTTTCTCACAAAAGATGGGATACAACTTCAGATGAATGAATGGGTGGGAAAATGGGGGATTCCAAAATATATAGTTCGCTCAAACGAATAGCGATTTTATTATCTTTGTGCGTATATTTTAAATGTGAAAACACTTCAACTTTTATCCCTTTCAATATTAAGTGGCCTTCTTTTAGGCCTTTCGTGGATCCCAACTGGGTTGGCACCCATGTTATTCGTGGCATTTGTACCTCTGTTAATTGTTGAACATTCTATTTTCAAAAATCCTCTGAAAAATAAAACACTCACGATTTTTCTTTGTGCTTTCATTACATTTTTCACGTGGAATCTGGCTGCTACATGGTGGATTAAGAATGCTTCTTTTGGCGGTGCAGTATTAGCATTCGTAGGCAACTCTGTTTTAATGTCGATTCCTTTTTTATTTTTTCATCAGGTAAAAAAACGAATAGGAGAAAAATGGGGTAGCATTATATTTGTCTGCTTTTTTATTGCGTTTGAATATTGGCATTTAGATGGCGAATTATCTTGGCCCTGGCTTACACTTGGCAATGCTTTTGCCGACACACCAAATTTAATTCAATGGTATGAATATTCAGGAATGCTTGGCGGAAGCTTATGGATTTTGGTAACTAATGCTTTGGGTTTTGAAATTTATAAAAAGTATAAAGTAGCAAGTATTAAATATCAAGTAATTGGATTAATTTCCGTTATTATTATTCCAATTTCCGCATCTTATATTATTTCCTTTTCTCAAAATAAATTTATAAAAGGTGGAGTTCAAGTTGTAATAGTTCAGCCAAATATTGATCCTTATAACGAAAAATTTTCCGGCTCCTACGAAGAGCAATTAAATAAAATGTTGCTACTCGCTGCACAAAAAACAGACTCCACAACTGACTATTTGGTTTTCCCCGAAACAGCTATCACTGAAGAATTATGGGAGAATCAACTAGAACAAAGCAGCAGTATACAAACAATTCAAAAGTTTTTAAAACACTTCCCGAAATTAAAAATCATTACTGGCGCTTCAACAGCAAAAGCATTTCAGGTCGATGAAGAATTATCTGCAACAGCGCGTAAATTTTCAGGAGCCAACACTTATTACGATGCATACAATACCGCCTTGCAATTAGACAACAGTGGGCGAATACAAATTTACCACAAATCACAATTAGTAGCAGGTGTTGAACGAATGCCTTTTCCTGTGCTATTCAAACCACTCGAAAAATTTGCTCTTGATCTCGGAGGAACTGTTGGAAGTTTGGGTACTCAAAAAGAACGAACAGTTTTTACTTCACCTGATGGCTCAATAAAATCTGCTCCCGTAATTTGCTATGAAAGTTTATTTGGCGAATTTGTAAGTAAATATGTTCAGAATGGCGCACAATTTATTGCAATCATCACAAATGATGGGTGGTGGGGCGACACACCTGGCTATAAGCAACATTTAAAATATGGAAGATTAAGAGCAATCGAAAACAGAAGATGGGTTGTTCGTTCAGCAAATACTGGCACCTCTTGTTTTATAACACCACTTGGCGAAATACAACAGACAACTGAATGGTGGACTCCATGCGTTATCAGCCAAAAAATTCAGTTGTACACTGAGATTACTTTTTATACAAATCATGGGGATTACATTGGAAGGTATGCCTTGTATATTTCTTTACTCTTAATTATCTTTTCATTGCTACTTAGATTCAATATCATTAATAAATTTATTAAATAAATGAAAACCGGTGTACTACTAATAAATCTGGGAACTCCTGATAGTCCGAAAACATCAGATGTCAGAAAATATTTATCTCAATTTTTAAATGACAAACGCGTAATTGATATTAATCCTATCGGTCGTTTTATTTTAGTGAATGGAATTATTGTTCCTTTTCGTTCACCGAAATCAGCAAAACTATATCAACACATATGGACCAAAGACGGTTCTCCACTTTTAATATACGGGAATAAAGTAAAAGCATTATTGCAAAAAGAATTGGGCGATACTTTTGTTGTCGAATTAGGAATGCGATACCAGAGCCCTAGCATGGAATCAGCACTCAATAAATTACGTGAAGCAAAAGTTGATAAAATAATTATGATCCCGCTGTACCCTCAATATGCATCTTCCAGCACAGGATCATCAGTAGAAGAAGCATTACGAATTATTGGCAAATGGGAAGTAACTCCATCTATTGAAGTGATTTCTAAATTTTATGACAATCCAGATTTTATTGATGCCTGCGTAGAAGTTGCAAAAAAGTATGACCAAAAAGATTACGATTATGTTATTTTCAGTTATCATGGTTTGCCCGAAAGACATATAAATAAAGGAGCAGCACACTATGGTAGCAGCACCTGTAATTTCGGAACATGTTGTAATACAATAACAGAGAACAATCAATACTGCTATCGTGCAAACTGTTTTGAAACAACACGACAATTAGTAAAACGATTGAATATTCCCGAAGGTAAATATGAAACCACTTTTCAATCCCGCTTAGATGACAAGTGGATAAAACCATACAGCGATAAAGTAATTGCACAAACAGGCACAGATGGTAAAAAGAAAATGTTAGTTTTCTCTCCGGCTTTCGTTGCTGATTGTTTAGAAACGCTTTATGAGATTGGTACCGAATACGATGAAATTTTCAAAGCAAATGGTGGCGAAAAAATTCAATTAGTAGAAAGCCTCAACGATTCTCCAAAATGGATAGAGGCATTAAAGAAAATGGTATTGAAGGCTAAAGGGTAATATTATTTATTATAAAAAAAGAGCTGAAATTAATTTCAGCTCTTTTCTATTTACTCAATTCGGATTTTATTCGGTTAAATCAAAGTCTTCCAAAAACTTAGTAGTATAATTTCCTTTAATAAAGTTTTCGTCTTTCATTAATTTTAAATGAAAAGGGATTGTTGTTTTCACACCTTCAATCACGTATTCACTTAATGCACGATGCATTTTCGAAATCGCTTCTTCACGTGTTTGAGCAACAGTAATCAATTTTGCCACCATACTATCATAATTTGGCGGAATAGTGTAACCTGCGTAAATATGAGAATCTACACGTATTCCATGCCCTCCTGGTGTATGCAGTGTAGTGATTTTTCCTGGTGATGGACGGAAATTATTAAATGGATCTTCTGCATTAATGCGGCATTCAATTGCGCATAATTGCGGAAAATAATTTTTTCCTGAAATAGGCACACCTGCTGCAACTAATATTTGTTCACGTACCAAATCATAGTTGATCACCTCTTCTGTAATAGGATGTTCAACCTGAATACGTGTATTCATTTCCATAAAATAAAAATTACGGTGCTTGTCAACCAAAAACTCAACCGTTCCTACACCTTCGTATTTAACTGCTGTTGCCGCTTTTACAGCTGCAGCACCCATTGCATCACGCAATTCAGGAGTCATAAATGGTGAAGGAGTTTCTTCAACCAATTTTTGGTGGCGTCTTTGAATAGAACAATCTCTTTCAGATAGATGACAAGCTTTTCCGTATTGATCACCAACAATTTGTATTTCAATATGTCGTGGTTCTTCAATATATTTTTCCATGTACATGGCACCATTTCCAAATGCAGCTTCTGCTTCTTTAAATGCAGAATCATACAAAGCTTCCATATCTTCCTCTTTCCAAACAATGCGCATTCCTCTACCGCCTCCACCTGCTGTTGCCTTGATAATTACAGGATAACCAACCTTAGGTGCTAATTCAATTGCTTGTGCTGCACTTTCTAACAAACCTTCTGAACCGGGAACACAAGGAACACCAGCTTCGATCATTGTTGCTTTTGCAGAAGCTTTGTCGCCCATTGAATTAATCATTTCTGGTGAAGCGCCAATAAATTTTATATCATGCTCCTGACAGATTTTCGAAAACTTTGCATTCTCAGATAAAAAACCATAACCAGGATGAATCGCATCAGCATTAGTAATTTCAGCAGCCGAAATAATGCTTTGAATATTTAAATAAGAATCTTTACTTGGAGGTGGACCTATACAAACCGCCTCATCCGCAAATTTTACATGCAATGAATCTTTGTCGGCAGTAGAATAAACAGCTACCGTTTTAATTCCCATTTCTTTACAGGTACGAATAATGCGTAAAGCAATTTCTCCTCTGTTTGCTATTAATATTTTTTTGAACATCGATAAATAAGTTTAAAGTTTAATTTCGTTAGTCTAAAGTTTTCAAGCAGAAAAGCTCAATGATAAATGAACTTCCAAACTATGAACTTTAAAACGTTAAACTATAATTAAGAAGGATCTACTAAAAATAAAGGCTGATCGTATTCAACAGGAGTTGCATCGTTCACCAATACTTTTACAATTTTCCCTTTTACTTCGGATTCTATTTCATTGAATAACTTCATTGCTTCAATAATGCAAATCACTTTGCCTGTAGCAATGTCATCACCCACGCTTACAAATGCAGCTTTATCCGGTGAAGAAGAACGATAAAAAGTACCGATCATTGGAGATTTTACAGTAATATATTTTGCTTCCTCTGAAACGGCAGTTACAACAGGTTCAGAAGTTTTTGTTTCAGTAGGTGTTGTTACAACTTGTTGAGCTAAAGGAGCTGCAACTTGCGCAACTGGTTGCATAACGGGTTGAACAAAAACTTGTTCTTTCCCTTTTCCTGCAGGTGTTTTGATGATGATCTTTACATCTTTGGTTTCTAACTCAACCTCGCTAACGCCAGATTTTGCTACAAACTTTATTAGATCTTGGATTTCATTTAATTTCATTTGATTTAATTTTTAAAATTAGTACTCTATTAAAAATAAACTTTCATTAATATAAATTAGGAGTTATATGCCCATTTAACATAAACAGCCCCCCAGGTAAAACCTGCACCAAAAGTTGACAAAATTATATTGTCTCCCTTTTTTAATTGTTTTTCATAATCCCACAAGCACAATGGAATAGTGGCTGCTGTGGTATTACCGTATTTTTGAATATTCAACATTACCTTTTCGGATGATAATCCCATACGCTCAGCTGTTGCATCAATTATTCGCTTATTTGCCTGGTGTGGAACCAACCATGCAACATCTTCGGATGTTAAATTATTTTTTTCCATTATTTCTGCTGATACTTCTGCCATACCAACAACAGCTCTTTTGAAAACCGCTTGTCCTTCCTGATAAACAAAATGTTCTTTCGCATCAATAGTTGCATGAGAAGGTGGTTTAACAGAGCCTCCAGCTTTTTGGTGAAGATGAGCTCTTCCAGAGCCATCAACTCCTAATATAGAATCAATAACACCGTAGCCATCTGTTGTTGGCTCAAGCAATACTGCTCCTGCGCCATCTCCAAAAATAATGCAAGTTGAACGATCGGTATAATCTAAAATAGAAGACATTTTATCTGCACCTACCACAATAACTTTTTTGCATTTCCCTGTCTCGATAAATTGCGTACCTGTTGTTAGTGCAAAAACAAATCCTGAACAAGCTGCTGCCAAGTCAAATCCCCAAGCATTGGTTGCTCCAATTTTATCACATATAATATTTGATGTGGAAGGAAAAATAAGATCCGGAGTTACAGAAGCAACAATAATCATATCGATATCTAATGCTGTAATACCACGTTTTTTTAATAATCTTTCAATAGCTATTACAGCCATATCAGATGTCCCCAAACCTTCTCCTTTTAAAATTCTTCTTTCTTTTATTCCGGTACGCGTTTCAATCCAATTGGCATCAGTGGAAACCATTTTAACCAATTCCTCATTTGTAAGAACATAATCAGGAACATATCCTGCAACAGCAGTGATAGAAGCGGTAGTTTTTGTCATCATTGAAATACGTCTTTTATTTTGTCGGCCAACTTAGCTTCAACAACACCTTTTGTAAGTATAATCATATTTTTCACAGCAATTTCATTTGAAATGCCGTGCCCTATCATCACAGTTGAATTAACACCTAATACAGGTGTTCCTCCATAATTTTCATAATTAAATCGATCAAAGTAAGGATCACTTAATCCTCTTTTTTTGATCATTGTATAAAATGCTTCAGCTTCTTTTAATACAACATTTCCTGTAAATCCATCACATACAATAACATCGGCAAAATCATTAAAAATATCACGACCTTCCACATTACCAATGAAATTGAAATCTTTAGAATCTTTCATTAACCCATGAGCTGCTTGTGCAACCAGGTTACCTTTTTCAGGCTCTTCACCTATATTCAATAAAGCAACTTTTGGATTTTTTATTCCGTAAACAAATTCAGCATACAATGAACCAAGTACGCCAAACTGATATAACACATCTGGCTTACAATCCGCATTTGTGCCTACATCCAATAAAAGACCAACACCACCATTTTCTTTTGGAAGAATAACAGTGATGCAAGGACGAATTACACCCGGAACTACTTTAATGCTAAACATAGAACCTACAAGCATTGCACCTGTATTTCCATTGCTGGCAAAACCGTCAATTTTCCCTTCTTTTAAAAGACGAAACCCAACAGCCATCGAGGAGTTGGGTTTTTGTGAAAAAACTTTTGTAGGGTGTTCGCCCATACCAATAACATCGGTGGTATGAACAATTTCAAAATTATTTGGATCAGCATTATGCTTTTTTAGCCCTTCAATTATCTGATCCTCATCACCAATTAATACAAGGTGAATATTTTTTGGTAACTCATTACTAGCTAAAACTGCACCGAAAATTGTTGCTTCGGGTGCAAAATCACCGCCCATAATATCTATACCTATCTTCATAAACTCCTACGAATTACGAATTAATACTAAAAACGAATCGTGAACTTTTACGGATTGCGAAAAAATTTGTTCGTAATCCGATATTATTCATATTTCGTATCATAATTTTATGCAGAAACTTTTTTCTCAACTGCAAGTTTTCCTCTGTAGAAACCACACTCACCACAAACGCGGTGATATAATGTTGGTGCTCCGCAATTTGAACAAGTTGAAAGTGTTGACGCTACGGCTTTGTCTTGACCCCTACGGCTGTCTCTTCTAGATCTCGATAATTTTCGCTTTGGATGTGGCATTTTACTGTATTTATTTAATTGTTATTATTTACTTTTTATTAATTTAATTTTATGTTTTTCAGATCGTTCCAACGTGGATCATTCTCATCTTCATCTTTCTCTTCTTCGGTTATGAACTGATTTAATTTATTCAACATTTCTTTATCGCAAGTGCTTTTCCCTTTTGCATTATAGGGATGAACTCGTTTACTTGGTAAAGAAAGTGCAATGTATTCATACATATATTGCGAAAGATCTAGCTCATGTTCATTGGCAGCAATGGTAATAATATCATCATCTTCACCAGTGGAATCATTCCCTCCAACCTTCACAATCAATTTATTATTCCCGTCAATTGGCAAATCAAATTCTGCCGCACAACGGTCGCAATTCATTCTTACTGTTCCGCTTATCTCAAAATTTAAAACCATCATAGTAGATTGTTTTATCAACTTGAGCTTTACGGCAATATTACCTTGTTTTATTTCTGAGTATTCAAGGTCTTCAAAGAACGAATCACTTATATTAAATTCATATAAATGCTCTCCAACACTCAAACCTACAAACTGAATAATGTATTCTTTTCGGGCCTGCATTTTTATTTAAGTTTTAAAGAAAGGCCACAAAGGTAAAAAAATCTACCTTACTTCAAAATATTGGAGGAAATATAATTTAAGGTAGTTTTTTGTTAAAAAAATGAAAAATCGGACAAAAAAGACTGTTTTTTACCCGATTTTCACCTATAAAATATGTTTTTGAGCAGATAAAATATTAACGCTCCCTTTTTAGTGGGTTAATCTTTAATGGGTTAGTTGTTATCTCTTTGTATAATTTTCGTCTTTTAAAAATGTCAATTGCAGCATAAATTGCTCTTCGAAAAGATTCTTCGGAAGCAACATTTTTTCCGGCAATATCATATGCCGTCCCATGATCGGGTGAGGTGCGAACTATTGGCAAACCAGCTGTAAAATTAACACCTGAATTAAACGCAATTGTTTTAAAAGGAATAAGTCCTTGGTCATGATACATTGCTAAAACTGCATCAAAATTTTTGTATGCTCCATTTCCAAAAAAGCCATCTGCAGAATAAGGACCATAAGCTAACATTCCCTCTTCCTTCATTTTATTAATTGCCGGAATGATTATGTCATTTTCTTCGTTTCCTATCACACCATTATCACCAGCATGAGGATTTAATCCTAAAACAGCAATTTTGGGTTTACGTATCTCAAAATCCTGAATCAATGACTTATTAAGTGCCAATAGTTTGTTCTGAATTTTTTCAGAAGTAAGTTCCTGAGCAACCTGAGTTACAGGTATATGTCCTGTAACAACTGCAACCCGCAATGTATCACTAACTAAAAACATTAGACTGCTTTTCCCATCTGCGAATTTTTCATCTAAATATTCGGTATGACCTGGGAACTTAAAATCTGGGGATTGTATATTCTCCTTATTGATAGGTGCGGTAACTAAAACGTGTATTTTCCCTTGTGCCAAAGCATAAGCTGCTGCCTCTAGAGATTTTAATGCATATTTTCCGCCATCAGCAGTTTGTTTGCCAAGTTCAACATTCACATCTTCCTCATAAACATTGATAATATTTGCTCGCTTATGATTTATTTCTGAAACATCCTTTATCGGATTAAAACTAAAATCTTCGATATTTAATGCTTTACGATGGAAAGAAGCCGTTTTATTTGAGCCAAAAATAACAGGAGTACATATTTCAAACATTTGCGGATCTAAAAATGTTTTTATTATAACTTCTAATCCTACTCCATTAATATCACCCTGTGAAATTCCAACAATTATTTTTTCTTCTGACATATAAAAAAGTTTAATTCGAAAGTTGAAAGTTTGAATGTTCAGGGAACTAAATCAAACAAAACTTCATATTTTAATGATAGCAAAGTTAAATTTAAATTTATTGAATCGAATAAAAAAGTGTAAAGTTCTTCTACACTTGTTTGTACAAAACAATATTCAAACCTAAACCTTTGTGTTATTTAACTTACTGCTCCACCCAGCCAACAATTTCTGCCAACGATGAAACTTCAATTGTTGTCCATTTACTTGTGGTTGTATTCCACACAACAACTCCCTGTGGGTAACGATCGGGGCCAATGACCATATCATTTTGGAAAGCAGCAAAACCGTTTATCGTTTTAGCGTTATCAAAACGACACCATTTTTTGCCAATCTCTTTATTTTCAAATTTGATGGCCCGTCCATATTTCGGATTTTCTTCTGATTCAACAGAAAAATTATTGCCTATCGATTCGAATACAATTTTATCGGCTTTCTTTTTTATCAGATCAATTTGGAATCGTCCTTTCGCACAAGAATAAATAACAGTACCTCCTTCACCCAATTCAAAAAAAGTATTTTCTGCCGTTGCGGGAATCGCATCGATATCAGCAATTTTTTCTGAGGTATTATCCGTATTAACTCTATAAATACTAGCTATTTGCTGATTTTTACTAAAATTTGCATACAAAAACGAAGTATTATTTAACCAGAATATTGGGAACTTCCGTTTTACATCATCCCCAATGAGTGGCTGCGCTTCACCATACCCCGCATCTCTTACAAGAACTTCTTTTTTTCCGTTTACACGATACATGTTAATGACATAAGGCGGAGTTGTTTCATCAACTTCTACATCTGGTCTTGGCCTTGGATTATAATTGGCATTTTCTACTTTTTGATATTTTTCGGTCTTAAGATTAAAGATTGAAAAATAGTTGCCTTTAAAAATATCATCTGTATGAAATACAATACTATCGCCCTGAAATGCAACAAATTCATCTTTTTCTGTAAGCAACAATTTTTTATTTCTAAAATCAATAATGTTACCAATGCCAGTTACAATATATCGATTACGATAAATCTTATTTTTACCTATATCAAATCGCACGTAATTGCCTTTTACCCCAATTTTCTGGGTAGGAACAATTAATACAGCTTCCTTGGAAACCATAATTCCATCCAGAAAAATATAATCGTTTAGATATTGTAAATGATTTATCGCGGCATTATCGTCATATTCGGCCACGAACAATTCAACTTTTTTTTGAGATGGATTAAAACCAATAAAAAAGAGAAGCACAGAAAAAAGTAATATGTATTTGCTAATCGTCAAATTTCATAAGGCAAGAGGCAAAGTACCTCAATTATTTCAATTTATACAAAAAAAAGAGGCTGATGTATATCAGCCTCTTTTTTGAATTTATCTCTATTTAATTTTTTGCAGATTTATTATAACTATTAAATACTTCAACAATATTATCGTAGTCATATGTCTTATCTTGTAACCCTTTCACTATTTCTAAATTGTCAGACATTACCTCTTCTACCTGCTTTCTAAATTTGCCTGATTTTATTTTTACCGGACCTGTTTCACCTACTTTTTCCATGTAATAATCCGATTTTATTTTTAGTTCGTTCATTTGATACACTTCTATTTGTGCTTCAAATAAATTTACCAATCCACCTGAAAGTTGCTTCATAAAAACTTGCTCACCTTCCACGTTTCGGGAAACATAAATTACGCCATTAACATAATACTCTTTTATCTTTTTCGGATTAAAGGTTTTTATTTCTGACCCTTCACTTTTGCGATACGAGGCTTTGGTAAAATTATCAAATTCCCGTTTGGGATTCATTTTGATTTCCCCTTTAAGTGTATCCCCAGAAACCAATATTACATATCCTTTGTAATAACTTGCTTGTGCAAAAGCATTTGAATTAAAAGCTACAACGATAGCTGAGAGAACTATTGTTATAGAGAAAATGTTTTTTATTTTCATTAGTTTGATTTATTCCGTTTAAAATAGAGAGTTTTAATTAAAAATCAAATTAAGCATAAAAAAAGGTGATAAAAAACAGGTCGTTTAAAACTTTGACAAATTGTTAATAACTTGTTAATAGCTTATTTCTCCTTTTTCAAGCAATTGGCCAATTAAAGTTTTAATAAATTATAGTTTCAGCATACTGTACAAGGCAATTTAGTACTTTTGAAAAAACCAATTTTTTTCACTTGTATCGTAAAATCCCATTATTCTTCCTAATTGCAACATTAACTATTCTAAGTTGTAATAAATGTTCGGAACAAAAACCGAAGGCAATTGTATTAGTTGAAGATCCTGGACTCATCAATGAGGAAGTTAATACTTTATTATCGGAGCAACTATCTGATGCAGACACTTCAAAAGCGTTGATTATTGCAAACGATAGCCTTTTTTCAACAAAACTATTTGTTGAGTTCTATCAGAACAATGATTTTGAAGTTACCTGGACCGACAAAGGAAAACTTAATAATCAAGGCGATACACTATTACATATTTTGAAAAATTCGGATGAATATGGCTTGATCGCTGATGACTACCACGTTTCAAAAATTGACAGTTTAATAAAAACGGAAAAAGACAGTATCACTAAAAAATTTGATGCGGTAAAACTTTCAGAACTCGACTTACTCTTAACGGATGCCTTTTTTACATTTACCATCAACGCCAATATAGGTCGATTAAATTCTGATAGCCTAACTCGTGAGTGGAAAGCAAATCAAATGGATACCAACCTGGTTGTTGTTTTAAATGCTGCATTAAAGAAGAATTCTATTCGATCTGCAATAGATTCCCTTGAGCCCAAAAACGAGCAATACCAAAAATTGAAAGTGGCATTAAAAAAATTCAAGTTTGAGTTTAAAGATTCTAATTGGGATAGTTTGGCTAGTCGTGAATCAGATTCTTTAACATTTAAGGAACGTTTAAAAAAACGCCTAATAGCGAGCCATGATTATTGCAGTGAAGTAACCGGAAATGATTCTATCAAGCTTGTAAAAGCAATCAAAAATTTTCAATGTAAAAACAATTTAATTGAAGATGGGAAAATAGGTAAACTCACCTTCAAATCATTGCAACGTACAAAAGAAGATTACATTCATCAGATTGAAATGAATATGGAGCGCTGGCGCTGGAAACATGCACCTTCCGACAAACAATTTGTTTGGGTAAATATTCCTAAATACGAAATGCGGGTTATAGAGGAAGATTCACTCGTGATGAAATCGAGGGTAATCACCGGTGCACCTGACCATCAAACACCATTGTTGAAAAGCACCATTCGTTATTTTATTATTTATCCTTATTGGACAGTTCCATTTAGCATTGCAACAAAAGAGATCTTACCAATTTTAAAACGTGATACAACTTATTTGAGAAGAAAAAACTTTGATGTTCTTGATGGAAACAACAAAATTGTTGACCCGAAAAAGATCAATTGGAAAAAATATACGAAAACATATTTCCCGTGGAGGCTTCGCCAACGTATTGGGGATGACAATTCGCTTGGCATATTAAAATTTAATTTCGAAAATAAATATGGTGTATATCTTCACGATACCGATAATCGAAAACTCTTTAATCGAGAAATGCGTGCAATGAGTCATGGATGCGTGCGGCTAGAAAAATTCATGGATTTCGCTAAATTTCTAATTCGGGATGATAGCGTTAAATATCCTATGGATTCTTTTATGATGGATCTATTAATGGAGAAACAAAAATATGTTTACCTAAAACACCCGATACCCATTTATATAAATTATTTTACGACCGAAGTTGACGAATACAACGAGTTACACTTTTATATTGATGTATATAAAAGAGATGAAAAGATGCTGAAGTCGTTGTTAAAAAATTAAGAATGCTGCTGATTAATCAGAACAAAAAAGCCAATTGAAAAATTTTCAATTGGCTTTTTTATTTGAGTTATAAATTTCTAATTCGGGAATGCTGTTGTATCAGAAATTGCCTTAAATAAATTTTGCAATGTTGTATCTGGCATAGCAGTTAACTGATAAGGTAAATTTATCATCGCAGTTCCAGGGAAACCAAATTTTATAAGATGGTATGCATTTGCAGGCTCAGCACGTAAAATACTTCCAACAGTTTCCACAGTACTTGGAATAGATCCTGTTGAGTTATGACAACCAGCTGTTGTACAATTTGCGTTATAATAAACTTTCCCTTTTATTGCATTTCCATCTTTTCCAATATTTGTAAAAGAAGCCACACCTCCCGGGTATGCGCCAGAAGTTGTTAGGTCATATAACTTGTCTGTATTAACAGCATTCTCTTTTAAATATTTTACAATATTCCAGATCATTCCATCACCCATGATCAGACCATAATCGGGCATGTTACTGTTTAAAGAAGTAAGACTGTTATATGTAATTGCTTGGCGCAACCGCCCTCCTGTATGTTTTACCGCATCAAATATTTGTTTGATGTTATGAGCTGCTGCGTATGTATTTAAATTTATTGAAGAAACATTTGGTGTTGTTGCGGCTGGCACATTAGTAATTGCAGCACCATTAACTCCTAAAAGATCCATTCCATGGCAAGATGCACAACGAAAAAAATCAGGATGGTTTGTGATCAATGTATCAGCAGGTTGAGGAAAATCGGTTTGAGGGATAAAAAATTCATTATAAGCCAAACCTCCTTTTAATCCGTTCGCACTATTATATGCTGTTTGATCAGCAGTAGAAACTACACTTGCATCCACACCATTTGTTCCGTTTGTCCCTGCAGGTCCCTCAGCACCATCTTTTGCACACTGGGTTAATCCAATGCAAATAATCCCTCCAAACAGAACTAATGATAAAAATCTTTTTTTCGCTTTCATGTTTTAAAATATTGTTAAATACTGGTTCAGATAATTTATTTTAATAAGATCATTTTAATGAATGACCAAAATGATAAGTGTCAAAGTTATAAATGTATTTCAAACAAAATTAAATTTTTAACATTTCGATTACTTTCACTTCATTACCACAAGAAACCAAACCTCCGTTTTTATGAAGTAAATTTTGTCCGAAATATATCTTATTATCTCGCTTACGAAACATGGAAAGAGTTGCATTCGGCTCTTTTTCTATTTCAGCCGTTGCTGGATTAATGGAAGGGATTACACAACGTGCGCATGCTTTTGCAATCTCCACTTCAATATCATTGATACGAATTTGTTTCCAAATATCTTCTTCAAAAGCTTTGCTTCCTATAGTTACAATATTAGGACGAAACCTTTGCATACCAATAGGGACTTGTAACCTTTCATTTAAATCATCTAACGATTCTTGTGCAATCAATAACAAAGGATAACCGTCACTAAACGAAACTATTTCGTTATTCATTGCGTACTCTCTTTCTACAAAACGATCAGTAGAATCAGGCATGTAAACCAATTTACATTTTATATCGAGTTGTTTGCTAAACCAATTACTTCCTTCAACATACTCGATAGCGGAACACAAATCGTCCCAAACGGTTACTTGAATTGATTTGCCTTCCTGAATTTTAAATGGAATATCAAACTCTGCCTCCTCAGCAAAACGTGCCTGAATTTTGAAACCAGAATTATGTTGTGAAAGTGAAAACAATGCTAGTCGCGACATTTCTCGCTGACTAAAAAAACGATTATTTTCATCTACCAGCATCCATCTTCTATCAAACTGAAGTCCGCGTTCTTCAAGTACCGCTTGTTCAACACGAATGCCTCCCAGAGATTTTACGGGGTAAATATAAAGATCTTGGATTTTAATGTTAGTCAAAACTAAAGAGCGTTTATAATTTTAGGAAAGTTAAAATTGAATAAATTCTAATATAAAAAATTGTTATACGGATAGCGTTTCAGATGAAGTTCTTTTGCTTTTTCATAAACTACTTTTTTGAATTCATCAATATTCAGTTTATTAGTGGCCGAGATAAATAAACACTCCGAATGCAATTTACTCATCCAGGTTTTTTTTAAGTCATCCAAACTTAAATTTTTTCTTGTAACAGGAGTTAGGTCATCTTCCTCCTTTTCCTCAAAAGTAAAGGCATCAATTTTATTAAATACCAGAATTATTGGTTTATCACCAGCGCCAATATCACTTAATGTTTGATTTACCACATTTACCTGATCCTCAAATCCGGGGTGCGAAATATCAACAACATGAATTAAGATATCTGCTTCACGAACTTCGTCTAAGGTTGATTTAAATGACTCAACAAGTGTTGTAGGCAACTTGCGAATAAATCCAACTGTATCAGAAAGCAAGAAAGGCAAATTTTCAATTACTACTTTTCGCACTGTTGTATCCAATGTTGCAAACAATTTATTTTCTGCAAACACATCACTTTTACTAAGCATATTCATGATGGTGGATTTACCAACATTGGTATAACCTACCAATGCAATGCGTATCATTTCGCCACGACTTTTGCGCTGTGTTTCCATCTGCCTATCGATGGTTTTTAATCTATCCTTAAGCTGTGAAATCCTATCACGCACTATTCGTCTATCGGTTTCAATTTCAGATTCCCCTGCTCCTTTCATACCAATACCTCCTTTGATACGATCTAAGTGGTCCCACATTTTTGTTAGTCGAGGTAATAAATAAATTGATTGCGCCAATTCTACTTGAGTTTTAGCGTGTGCAGTACGAGCGCGTGAAGCAAAAATATCAAGAATCAAACGGGTGCGGTCAACAACTTTAATTTTTATTTCTTTCTCCGCATTTATTTCTTTTTCAAGATTTCGTTGCTGGGCAGGTGAAAGTTCATCATCAAATATTACGATATCGATTTTGTTTTCAAGAACAAAATTACGTACTTCATTTAATTTACCGGAGCCAATAAATGTACGAGAATCAGGATGTTCCAATCGTTGTGTAAAACGTTTCAGAACTTCTGCACCAGCCGTTTCCGCTAAAAAAGCTAACTCATCAAGATATTCAACAACAGTTTCTTCATCCTGACTTTTATTTATCAATCCAACCAGTATGGCTGTTTCCTTTTTTTTTGAGGTATCGTACATTTCTTGCAAGTTATTTTTAGTTAAAGTTTTGAAGTTTCCATCAAAGGAAACCAACAACTTAAACTATTTTTTTAACGTTTCAACATACGTTACAACCGCTTCAATTTCCTGAGGATTTAAAACGTCTTTAAATCCAGCCATTAAATTAGTTCCATTAATAACACGATCCAATTTTGTTGCACGATCAGTGGTAGTCACTGTCAAAACTAAACCTCCTGGTCCATTCGTTCCTCCGGTACCATGACATCGTTGACAATAAGCCGTAAAAACAGCTTCGCCATGTTTTGTTATATCATAATTCGGATTTTTAGTGTCCGCAATAGCTGGGTCTACATTTTGTTTCGCCATTTTTTTCTTATTCACTTCACCTAATCCAAATGCACTAAAAATCATTAAAAATGAAATTAGGGCCAGTATTTTATTAGATTTTTTAAAGCCAACAATTGCAATAGGAATTGATAGTAGAACTACAACAATTTTAATTAATAAAAGGTTTGTCAAGCCAAACTGCATCAACAGATAAACACCGGTAGCCAAAAACAATACGCTAATTATCATTTCAGGCACCTTCACAATTTTTGTGAATTTAACTAATGCCTCTTTTTTATTTGTCAACAATAAAAAAGTTTTAATCATATAAATCAGTAAAAACAAAATTACTGAAACAAAGTGTGTGTATAATAGTCCTTTTAACATGTAGATAGATTTTTTAGTCCGCGTAAAAGTAATAAAAATCTAGCTATAAAACCGTTTGTCCTTATTGAGGAAAAAATCAATAATTAAATACTATTTTTGTTTTTATTGCTTCACAAAGTATTAAAATGTCAAAATGAAAAAACTAATTATACTCTTTTTTGCCTTATCAATCGGAAGTTTTTGTAAAGCCCAGGAAACATTTCCTATTAATGGAACTACAAACCCGAATCATACAATTTATGCTTTTACAAATGCTAAAATAATTGTGGATGCTGATGAAACAATTGATAATGCCACATTGGTAATTAAGGATGGAATAATCATTACCGTAGGAGCAAAAGTTTCGATACCCAAAGGTTCAGTAGTTTATGACTTAAAGGGTAAGTCAATTTATCCTGCATTGATAGATGCATATACTAATTATGGTATGCCAGAAACAAAATCGCCATATAAAAGCCTATTACTCCAAATGGGTACAAACACAAAAGGTGCATACGGATGGAATCAAGCAGTGAAACCAGAAAATGAAGCATATAAAACCTTTTCGGGAAATAGCCAATCGGCTGATGAATTCAGAAAACTTGGTTTCGGTGCTGTTCTCACTTTTCAGAAAGACGGAATTGTTAGAGGGTCAGGAGCAATTGTTTCTTTAGCTGATGGAAAAGAAAACTCTTTAATAATAAACGACAAAGCTGCTTCATTTTTCTCATTTGATAAAGGAAGTTCAACTCAAGATTATCCTTCATCATTAATGGGCGCAATTGCATTGTTGCGTCAAACATATTTGGATGCAGATTGGTATAAAAAAGATAAAACAAAAAAAGAATTCAATATTTCTCTTGAAGCATTTAATAATTTGCTAACGCTTCCGCAGATATTTGAAACAAGCGATAAATTCAATGTATTACGAGCCGACAAGATCGGAAAAGAATTTAATGTTAATTATATTATCAAAGGAAGTGGAAACGAATATCAATGCTTGGATAATATTAAATCCAGCAATTGTAAATTTATCATTCCCATTAATTTCCCAATTCCATACGATGTTGAAGATGCTTACGATGCAACAAATGTTTCAACAGCCGAATTAAAGCATTGGGAAATGGCTCCTGCAAATCCTGTTGCATTGGAAAAATACTTTATTCCATTTGCGATAACAACTGCTGACCTAAAAGAAAAAAAAGATTTCTGGAAAAACCTTCGCAAAGCTATCAGTTATGGATTATCCGAAAAACAAGCACTGAAATCACTCACCTCAACCCCTGCCGAATTATTAAACATATCGGATAAACTAGGGAAACTTAAAAGCGGAATGATTGCAAATTTCATCATCACTTCCGGTAATTTATTTGATGAAAAAACAATCATCTACGAAAACTGGATTCAAGGAAACGCTTATAAAATAAACGACTACAGCACCATCGACCTGAGAGGAAATTATGATTTTGCTTATGGGAATAAACGATTATATCTATTAAAAATTGAAGGTGAAGTTGACAAATTAAAAGGCAATATTTTTATTGACACCATTAAAACTACTGTTAATATTGCTGTATCCGGGAATACCGTTTCATTAAGTTTTAATCCGAAAGATGGAAATGGAACCATTCGCTTGAGTGGAAATATAAATACTGAATCTTTAAAAATGAATGGGAAAGGCCAAACTCCGGATGGGGAATGGCTTGATTGGAGTGCAACATTTAAATTAATTACAGATGTTAAAAAGGATGTTGTTAAAAAAGATTCGATAAAAAAGGATATTCAAAAATACGGACAAGTGATTTATCCATTCTGTGCGTATGGCAAACCACTTGATGATCGTGATGGATTCAATAAAATTGTTTATGACTTTAAAACCAGATATGATGCAATTTTAATAAAGCATGTAACTGTTTGGACGAATGAAGCGGAAGGTGTTTTAAAAAATCAGGATGTATATATTACCGAAGGGCGAATTGTTAGAATTGCAGATGATATCGGTGTTCCAAGACTTGCATTCGCAAAAATAATTGATGGAACAGGAAAACATCTTACTGCCGGAATAATTGATGAACATTCGCACATTGCTATTTCAGGAGGAGTAAATGAAGGAAGTCAAGCATCAAGTTCAGAAGTTCGAATAGGCGATGTAATTAATCCCGAAGACATAAATATTTACAGACAACTTTCAGGAGGTGTAACCACTTCACAATTGCTTCACGGGTCAGCAAATCCGATTGGCGGACAATCTGCAGTTATCAAATTAAGATGGGGAAAATCACCCGAAGAAATGAAATTTGAAAAAGCTGATGGCTTTATCAAATTTGCATTGGGAGAAAACGTAAAACAAAGTAATGCAGGAGATTTTAATACGATGCGCTTCCCACAAACACGCATGGGAGTTGAACAAGTGTATTACGATTTTTTTACCAGAGCAAAAGAATATGATGCAAAACAAAAAACATTTGCTGCATTATCAGAAAAGGCAAAAACCAATGCTGCTCCTTTCCGTAGAGATCTTGAACTAGAAGCAATTACAGAAATATTAAATCAGAAACGTTTTATTACTTGTCATTCCTACGTTCAATCTGAATTGAATATGTTGATGCATGTTGCCGATTCAATGGGATTTAAGGTAAATACGTTCACGCATATTTTAGAAGGATATAAAGTTGCAGACAAAATGAAGGCCAATAACGTTGGAGCATCTTCTTTTAGCGATTGGTGGGCATACAAAATGGAAGTTCAAGATGCTATTCCATATAACGCAGCGCTTTTAACCCAAATGGGAATAACAACTGCAATCAATTCAGATGATGCTGAAATGGGCAGAAGATTAAATCAGGAAGCAGCAAAATCTGTAAAATACGGAGGGATGAGTGAAGAAGATGCCTTAAAAATGGTCACTCTCAATCCCGCAAAACTGCTACATATAGATAAAAAAGTGGGAAGTATTAAAGTAGGTAAAGATGCTGATGTTGTGCTTTGGTCAGATAATCCGTTGTCAATTTATGCAAAAGTAGAAAAAACAATAATTGATGGACATATTTATTATGACAATGAAGATGATCTGAAATTGCGAATGGAAATTCAAAAAGAACGGGCACGTATCATTCAAAAAATGCTTGATGAAAAAAAAGGCGGAGCACCAACTCAAAAGCCCGTTTTAAAAAAGCCCAAACTGTATGAATGCGAAACAATAGAAAAAAACTATTTGAGTGAAGATTAATTAACAGAAAAAAATCAAATGAAAAAACTTCTTTTTATAACATTCCTTTTCACATCCACAGCAAATGCTCAAACTAAAAGCATTTTACTCATGAATGGAATTGCACATTTAGGCAACGACAGTGTTATTCAAAATTCATATATCGGAATAAAAAATGGAAAAATTATTGAAGTGCTTGATGCTTCAAAAACGAAAGCCGAGCTCGGCAATTATGATGAAAAAATAGACGCCTCTGGAAAAAACATTTATCCCGGAATAATTTCCCCTAATTCTACTTTAGGCTTAATTGAAATGGAATCTGTTAGGGCAACAAGTGATTTTAAAGAAGTTGGCTCTACCTTACCAAATGTTCGTTCATTGATAGCGTATAATACCGATTCAAAATTAATTCCTACTATCCGAACCAATGGTATTTTATTAGCACAAATCACTCCTCGTGGCGGGATGATATCAGGTACATCTAGTATTGTTGTTTTAGATGGATGGAACTGGGAAGATGCAGCTTATAAAATTGATGATGGTTTGCATCTTAACTGGCCAAAAATGCAGATCCATAAGTATTTGGATGAAGATAATATTTACCCAGGCCCATATGAAAAAAATAAAGATTACCCTAAACAAACAAACGAATTGAAAAAATTATTTGCCGATGCTAAATCATACAGTGAAACAGAAGAAATAGAAGAAAAAAACCTTCGATTCGAAGCAATGAAAGGACTTTTTAATGGGACAAAAACTTTATTTATTCATGCTGATAATGTAAAAGAAATTATTGAAGCTGTAAATTTCTCGAAACAATATGGAATAAAAAAAGTTTCTATTGTTGGTGGAAAAGATAGCTGGATGGTAACAGATATGTTACGTGAAAATAACATTTCAGTAATTGTAGGACGCGTTCATAGTTTGCCCGAACATCCAGAAGATGATGTTGATCTACCATATAAACTTCCATACTTATTGCAAAAAGAAGGAGTACTTTTTTGTTTAGACAATTCAGGCGACATGGAAGCTATGGAAACCCGAAATTTACCTTTTATGGCCGGAACGGCTTCCGCATACGGACTTACAAAAGAACAAGCTTTAAAAGCAATAACTCTTAACACTGCTAAAATTTTAGGTGTTGATAAAACTACTGGAAGCATTGAATTAGGGAAAGATGCAACACTGTTTATTTCAACAGGAGATGTACTGGATATGCGAACAAATAACGTTGAACATGCGTTTATAAAAGGTATTAGTATAGATCTCAACAATGACCAAAAAGTACTTTATGAAAAGTATAAAAAGAAATATGGTTTGAAATAATTCAAAATATTAAACTCAAATACTTTAACTATTTTTGCCAAAAGTATTTCTCTAATTGTAAAAACGGTATAGATGAGTTATCCTAATACATATTCTAAACTTAAAACATTTTGTTTATTCTTTTTTCTATTCTATTCTTTAAATAGTTTCTCTCAATGGTTTTCTCAGGCACCACCTAATACTATTTCGTTTCACTCAATAGTATTTCCGAGTAACACAATAGGTTATATGGCTGGCGGATCTGAAATATATAAATCTACTAATGGTGGTGTTTCATGGGTAATTTTAGGCTACCCTCTTCCAACTTTTAACGACTCGCTTTTTTGGCAAGGAAAAGTTAAAGACCATTTGTTTTTTACTTCTCTTGATACAGGGTTTGCTGCCGGGTGGGACATCTGGACAAACACTTCAATAATTCTTAAGACAGTTGATGGCGGAGCAACATGGGTTACTAAACATACAGGTTCTCCTAACTGCAAAATTAATTCTATATTCTTTCCATCCGCAACAATCGGTTATGCAGTTGGAAACAATGGAACGATTTACAAAACAACGAACGCAGGTAACAACTGGACCTCATTTATTTTAACAAGTACCACAGAGGAAATGGCAGGCCTTTATTTTGTTGACAACAACATCGGATACGTTGTTAGTGGAACAAAGACATATAAAACAATTAATGGTGGTAGTAATTGGACCATAGTAAATTCATTAGGAGGCACATGTGTGTGGTTTCAAAATTCCCAAATTGGTTATGTAGGAACAAGTGGAGGAACCGTACGCAAAACGACTAATTTTGGTTCCTCTTGGGTCACCTGTAATTTTGGAAATAACACACAAGTAAACAAATTATTTTTCACTAATGATAGTATTGGGTATGCAACAACAGGGCTCTCACAATACGGAAAAATCTATAAAACAAAAGATTATGGGATGCACTGGGAACCACAACCTTCTAGTGATGGGGAAAAATTATCAGACATATGTTTTACCGATGATAACAAAGGATTTAGTGTGGGAGATAACGGAAGAATAATCCATACAACAAATGCGGGTGGCTTAAATGCACCTGTTGCTTTTTATACAAATGACAATCCCAATTTTTGTAATAGCATTACAAACTTTACAAACCTTGGACTGACAAGCAATAATTATTCTTGGCTAGTAAATAATAATATTATTTCAAATACTTATAATTTTAGCTATGCTTTTTCAGAAGCAACTTCATACACTTTAAGTTTAATTGCAGATAACGGCAACTACACTGATACATTACAAACTAATTTTACTACACCTAATAACTCATCGATTAACTTTACAGCTACTGTTCAAAGTGATAGTCTTTGTATTTACGGCTCTACTAATATTTATATTTCAAATTCCGAAAACGATGTAGTTTACAATATTAAAAACGGAACTACATACCTTACTACATACGGGTTGAGCGGCAATGGAGGGACATTAAGCTTTTCAACAGGATATTTAAATTCCACAACTACATTTACTGTTGAGGCAAAAAAATTAAATGCTTGTGGAACAATAATAAGTACACAAAATATTATTATTTATGTGATTCCACAACCAAATTGGAACCTTGTCCTTGATGCTGTTCAAAATCCAATTTGTGAAGGAGATTCTGCCACCATTATCATTCATGCTTCAGAACCAGGAATAAAATACTGGATTACTCGTTACGCTGGCGGATTCCCTATAGCAAGTGCTACCCAAATTGGCAATGGGGGAGATATCTATTTGCCAGTTTCAGGAGCTGGCTCGTATGAATATCAATGCCAAAATATATTATCATGTTCGCCAGTTGGTTCCACAACCCCTTTTGTTATTACAACAAGGGTATTAAATGTTGATTTTTCGTTATCCGGATATAACACGTTCGTTGGGGATACACTCCATATAACTAATTCTTCTAATGGGGATAGCTATTCGTGGCAATTTGCTGGCGCAAACTTAACATCATCTAATGACACAACTCCCCATAATATTTTTTATCCTAGTATTGGTGATTATTCTATTCACCTGACAGGAACTACATCGGGAGGTTGTACCGAAAGTGTTGTAAAAAACATCAGCGTGTTTGATACGATTGGTGAAAAAACAAATACAAATTGCTGGACGTATAACGAAAATGGCAATGTAACTTTCACGAACCCCACCACTGGAAGCAATTTACCTTTTCATACTCACACCATTTCAGACGAATTTATAGATAACAAAGGGAATGTTTATTTAACAGGATTTTATAAAAATTCATATGTGTCATGGGATATAAAATATAATTTTTTCATAAAAAAAATCGATAAAAACGGACAATTGATTTGGGAGAAATATCAAACTTATGGATGGACAAATCAAGATATAAATAGTTTTACTTCTGGAATTACGGTTGATACATTAGGAA
>CAIXIP010000218.1 GCA_903919535.1 uncultured Bacteroidota bacterium
AAAACAAATAATGCCGATGATATTCAGTTTGACTTAACAGCAAGCAAGATTTACAATTTTGGTGTAGCACTGATGGATAACGATGGAAAAAATCATGTTGGTTCAGCAAAAGAAATTTTGACATTTAAATAAACTAAAAATGAATAAATACATTCTATTATTTTTCTTAAGCATGATCATTTTAGCATCATGTAAAAAAGATTATTTATCTACAACACCTCCACCTGATAATTCGACTCCTATCGATACAAACATGCCAATAAGTTATGCAGCAGCCATTGCTCCAATATTTGTTGCAAATTGTTTGGGTTCGGGATGTCATATCAATGGCGGGCAATCTCCTGTTCTTACTGCAGATAAATCATACGATCAACTTACACAATTAGGATATGTTGATGCTTCTACTCCTGATACAATTCCAGCTAATAGTAAATTATATCAACGCTTAATTGCAACTGTTAAACCAATGCCTACTTCGGGTCCATTATCAGCTTCGAAAATAAGTGCAGTTGCACTTTGGATTAAACAAGGTTCTAATAATAAGTAACTAATTGAAATATATAAAAACAATGAAAAATAAATTTATAAAAACACTTTCGCTGTCGTTAATTTTTATGTTACCGATAGCTCTGTTAGCCCAAAGCACTGACAAACCGGTTGCAGAACCCGTTATGTCAACATTTGAACACAGCTTTTTGATGAATAATAATACTACTGAAACCCATGGAAATAAATCTTTAGATGTTGCTATCCAACATCGTTTTGGATTAGCAGATCAGCCACATGATTTATATGGTTTTTATGCTCCTTCAAATATCAGATTGTATATTGGTTACGGTGTTACCAAAAACTTATCGTTAGGAATTGGAGCTACAAAAGCTAACGAGAATTACGATTTCAGTTTGAAATACGCTATCCTAAAACAAAAATCATTCGGTATGCCGGTTAACGTTACCTACTACGGAAGTTTTGCAATGAGTGGGGTGAAAGAAACCAAACTTTTTAATCAAAGTAATGAAGCCCTTATGACAAATAGGCTTTCGTATTATAATGAAATAATGGTGTCTAGAAAATTTGATAATCATCTTTCATTACAATTAGGTGTGAATTACTCCTATTTTAATTTGCTTGATTCAGGATCCTTTTATGGCCATAAAGATTATATCGGAATGACTCATGGGTTTTTCGGAATCGCAGTTGCAGGACGTTACAAATTTAGCCCGCAAAGTTCAATCTTAGTTGAATACAATATGCCTTTGGGAGTATCAGATGTTCCAAAATTATCAAGACCTATGTCGAATATTGGAATTGGCTTTGAAGTGTCAACAGGAAATCATCAGTTCCAAATTTTTATTTGTAATACCAATGCTATCCTTTCACAAAACGCTAGAACTTTTAATACAAATGATAACTCCAATTTTAAAGTACCGGCTTGGCTTGTAGGATTCAATATCACTCGTCAGTGGGGATTCAGTAAATAGGAAATTATTTTATTTTTTTTAATCAAATCTACTAATGAAAAAAGAACACGAAGAATCTAACAGAAGAAACTTTTTGAAGTTGGGTTTACTTGCCGGTACTGCAACAATTGCAGGAATAGGATTGAAAAATAAAATTTTCGCAAGTGGAACAGAAGAAACAGGGGAGAAAGTAAAAGTGCTCACAGCAGACGGGAAAGTTGTTGAAGTTGATAGCAGCGCAATTGCTCATCCTTCTGAAGAAAAGCTTGCCCAATTTAATATTCGCGAAGGTATTCCTGGTAAAAAATTTATTATGGTAATTGATCTTGCACGATGTGCTAATGCACGTAAGTGTGTGGAAGGTTGCCAAAGTATGCACGGGATGTTACCTCCAATTGAATATTTAAAAGTGAAGAGAATGCAAGATACAGAGCTAACTGCTCCGTATTGGTTTCCTCAAACTTGTTATCAGTGTGATAATCCTCCATGTACTAAAGTTTGTCCTGTTGATGCTACATTTAAACGTACTGATGGAATTGTAGGAATTGATAGTGACAGATGTATAGGTTGTAAATTTTGTATGGCTGCTTGTCCGTATTCGGCAAGAACATTTAATTTCGGAAGACCTGAATCTCAAAAACATTTTGAAGAGCTAAAAGCTAAAGGTGAAAAAGATAATTGTTGTGCAACAAAACCTTCAACAGAGGGTACGGTATCAAAATGTGATTTTTGTCCAGATCATGCAGCTAAAGGAAAATTACCAAGTTGCGTAACTGAATGTCCGAACGGTACAATATTTTTTGGAGATGAAAATGAAGATGCTGTAACTAACGGTGACGAAACATTTAGACTAAAAGAATTGCTAAAAAGCAGAGCAGGCTATCGTCAGTTTGAGGAATTAGGAACAAAACCTCGGGTATATTATTTACCACCGGTAAAACGTCAATTTCCTTTCGAAGAAGCAACTGAAATTCACAATAAAGCAGAATAATAATAATTATAAAAAACATGGAGAATATAAAATTAACATCAGATAGTCATCCTCACGAAACCTTTACTCAAGAAGAGTATATGGTGATGAAAGATGATTTGCTTCGCCCGATTCAAAAGATCGGTTTAGCAGGAAAAATTTGGATAGGATTTTTGATTACTGTTTGCTTAGCAGGTATATATGCATACTATATTCAGGAAACAAAAAGTAAATATGTAACAGTATCCTTACGTGATTATACCATGTGGGGAGTTTACATTTCAAACTTTGTGTTTTTTGTTGCATTAAGTTTAATTGGAGTGCTAATGTCGGCAGTGCTTAAACTTACACATTTTGAATGGTATCGCCCTTTATCCAGAATTGCGGAGATTATTGCAGTTGCAGCTATCATGCTTGCAGGTGTGAGTATTGTAGCAGCAATGGGAAGACCTGACAGATTATATTATTTAGTAACTCACGGACGAATTCAGTCACCAATCGTATGGGATATTTTAGTGATCTTAACTTATGTAACAACTAGTATCATTCTTTTATTTATTCCATTGATACCTTCTCTTTCAACATGTAAAAACCATTTAAAAAATATGCCTAAATGGCAAATGAAAATGTATGAGATATTTTCATTTGGTTGGGAAGGTACTGCTGAACAATGGAAAATTTTAAAGAAGAGTGTTCGTATTTTAACCATCATGGTTGTGCCTCTTGGAGTTTCAATTCATACAGTTACTGCTTGGCTTTTTGCAACAAC
>CAIXIP010000219.1 GCA_903919535.1 uncultured Bacteroidota bacterium
ACGAAACTGTATTTGCGATTGCTTTCTTTATTATTACGTGTAAAGCGAATAATTCCTTTTTCGTCCCAATGGTTGATGACTCTGTAATTTACTCCGGTATCTTTTGCGCTTAATCGTTCTTCGTTAAGCACTTCGTATAGTTCCGCTACCTTATCAAGGCTTTTGGTGTCTATAAACTCTTCTAATTTTACTGAAATCATGCGTCCTCCTTGTTTTAAATTGTTGTTTTCTTAATCGCTGTTTTAATTATACACAAATGTAAGACAAATAGTTTCAAATTTTCAAACAAAAATAGAGCCATTTTTGAAAATAAATGAAAATAATCGCTAAAAATCGAAAAATAAAGATACTGATTACTTACATTGATAATCAATATTATAGATAAATATAACACCGGATCAATTAAAAATCAGTAATAAAAACGATAAAATTATTGTGGGATTAATCGGGGATGATTACTTTTGCCATAAGAACCATATAAGAAATGATTAAGAACTCTATAGGAGAAAGATAGGAACACTGTAAAGTCGGATTAAGAACTCCATAAGAAAGCCAATAGAAAACAGATAGATATTACATCAACACAGGAATAAGCACATATTAATTGATATAAAAATGAAAGAATCAGCCATAAAATATTTAGAAATAGTTGTGCTTCAACAGCAAAGCAAAGAAGAATTAATAAAAAGGATATTGGAATTACAGGAGCGTGATAAAGAATTGGTGGATAAATACAGTAAACTGTATCATTCCAAGCGAGAAAGTGAAAAGGAATACGAGGAACGCATCCAAGAATATAAAAACCGTATGGAAGAAGTGTTTAAATTACACGCACAAGGTCAGGTAATAACTGAAGAATATAAACGATTGGTGGATTTAAAGCTGGGCAATACTTACAACATCAACTCAACGTGGATTGATAAAATTGTATTTGTTTTAAAAGCAGCAGGAAGACCGTTGCGATCTTCTGAAATTATTGAAGTATTAAAAAAAAATGATGTCACCTTTCGAACATTGATGGATCCTCAAAAAGGATTGTCGGCTCATTTAACCAAAGCTTTAAAATATGGTCGCATCATTGGCACAAAACAAAAAGGGCAGAATGGGTATGTGTTTTCTTTGCCGGAATGAATTGCATGATTGCGGAGCAATTGAATGCATTTCTGATTTAATCATGGAGCAGTTAAAAACAAAACTTTATTTATTACGGAGCAATTGAAACAAGACACGCCTTCTAATTTCACTTCTGAATTAAAATCTTCTGAATTGAACAATACTCAACCACAATGAGGGGTATTAATACATATGTAATCCTCCGTTGATCGCAATATTAGCTCCTGTAATATAACGTGCTTCGTCAGAGGCAAGATAGGCCACAGCTGCAGCAATTTCTTCCGGTGTTCCAAGTCTTCCCGCAGGAATCGTTGATATGATAGAATTACGAATTTCTTCGCGAATTGCCAATACCATTGATGTTCCTACATATCCTGGCGAAACAGTATTTACGGTAATGCCTTTTTTTGCCACTTCCAATGCAACTGACTTTGTAAATCCATACATTGCAGCTTTGGTGGCCGCATAATTACTCTGACCGAATTGTCCTTTGGATCCATTCACAGAAGATATACTAATAATCCTTCCCCACCCTTTGGCAATCATCCCTTCGATAACCAATCGTGAACAGACAAATACACTGTTCAAGTTTGTGTTAATTACATCGTACCATTGTTGCGCAGTCATTTTATGCAAAGCTGAATCACGTGTTATTCCGGCATTATTAACTAAAACATCCACAACCCCAATTTCATCATTGATCTCTTTGAACATTCGTTCAGCAGATTTAAAATTGGCGATATCTCCCTGAACAATTTTTAAATCAAAGCCCATCTTCAATTGATCCTCTCTCCATTTTTTTGCTTCTTCACGCCATTTCATGGCTTTTGTAAAATCTTTATAATTCGCAACAACAGTGTATCCATCCTTGTATAATCGTTCGCAAATTGCAGTACCCATTCCACCAGTACCTCCTGTAACCAAAGCTACTTTATTATTTTTTTTTCTCATAAGTTTTTATTGATACCTCAATTTCTTTTTTGATTATTAAATTAGTGAGAAGTATTCTTTTTCGAAGATTGTTGACACTTTTCCTTTACATATCTCCCTGGAGCGGGTTCGATAACTTTGTATTTGGCATTTCCTAAGTTTTTTTCAGGTAGCACCAGTTTACCCGACTTTTCGATGACTCTCTCGATCCATGCAGTCCACCAGCTTCCTTCATGAAATTTGGCTGTTTCTTTCCATTTATCAAATCCTTCTGAAAGTTGACCATCTAGATGATAGCCATATTTTTTCTTTGCAGGGGGATTTGCAACACCCATAACATGGCCTGAACCTCCGAGGATAAATTCCACCGGCCCACTTAGTAATTCTGTGGTTGTAAAAGTAGTTTGTGGTGGCGATATATGATCTTCCTGCATACCAATAACAATTGTAGGGACATCAATAGTACCAATATCGATTGGCAGGTCACAAACACGTAATGCATTCTTTCTGCTCAATTTATTTTCGTAAACCATGTATTTTAGATAAAAATAATACATGCTTGCAGGTAAGTTCGTGTTGTCATTTGTCCAGTATAACAAATCAAAAGCTGAAGGGGTTTTGCCTTTCAAATAATTATTTGATACATAGTTCCAAACAAGGTCATTGGCACGGATAAGATTAAATGCTTTTTCCATATCATGGCCATGCATTACTCCGTCTTTTGTTAATTCTCCACGTTCTAATTTTTTAATCAAAGCATTGTCAATCACATCTCCCATTGGCCCAACATCAGAAAAATCTATCATGGTTGCTAAAAATGTAGCTGAATTAATAGGGTTTTCTTGTTTACTTACTCGTTTTGCTAGCACAGCAAGCGAAATCCCAAGTAATGTTCCGCCAAGACAATATCCTAATGTGTTTACCTTTTTTGATTTGGTAACATTTTGTGCAATCTCAATAGCTTTTAAACAACCTTTATCAACATAATCATCGAATGAAAAATGACCTAAATCCTGAGTTGGATTTTTCCATGATATAATAAATGTAGTTATCCCCTTATCAACAATAAATTTCATAAATGAATTTTCCGGACGCAGATCAAGGATATAGTATTTGTTAATCCATGGAGGCATCACAACCAAGGGAATCTCATTCACCTTTTTAGTAGAAGGCGTATATTGAATAAGTTGTATTAATTCATTCTCAAAAATGACAGCACCGGGAGTAATAGCAAGATTTTTCCCAACTTCGAAGGCCGCCATATCCGTTTGTGTGATCTTACCTATTGAAATATCATTCACCAGGTTTTTGAAGCCATCGATAATGCTTTGACCATTTGTTTGTTGAGCTAATTTTATAGCTTCCGGGTTAGTTGCGAAATAATTTGACGGAGAAAACGCATCAATAAATTGTTGTGAATAAAAATTTAATTTTTTCTTTGATTTCTCATCAATTTCGGCATTCTCAACAATATCCTTCATCATTTTAGAAACCAAAAGATAACTTTGCTTAACAAAATCAAAATAATAAGGAGCATCATCCCATTCTGGCGCATTAAAGCGTTTATCATTCTTGTCTGGTCTGATTACAGGTTTGTATTCTGTGGTTCTGTCAAATTGCCTTTCAGTAATCCGTTTAAGCAACTCTGTATGACTTTCTAAAAAAACATTATAAGTGTCCTGCACTTTTTTCATCTCTTTAGAATCTGCAGTCAGCTTAGTTCCAAATTCATTGAAAGTAAGAGAAATATCCCTATTGTCGTGCACATATCCTGAACTGTTCTCAAGATAATTTTTGATAATTGTTTGATTTGCTTTTGCAATACTTTCGGCTATTTCCTGAAAGTTAAATTGAGAATTAGTTTCCATAAAGGCACATGTTATTGATTAAGAAAAAACATTGCTTAATTAAGTAAAGTACTTACTTAATTGACAATGTTTTTCATCAGAATTATTAATAGTTATTATTTATTATCGCTTTGTTGCTTCCACCAGTCCGATGCCCAGTCAGTAAACTTATTCAAACCTTTGTTTTGAATAGCAAACATTGAATCAAGCTGCACTTCGATATTTTTACCAAACTTTTTGTTGAAATTTACAGCAAGGTTTGTGTGCTTATTATAGAATTCAAGAATTTCCTTAGTGTTATTAATTGTTAATTGGCGAGATGCTTCAAAATTATCATGGATCAAAGTCAATACTTTCTCATGATTTTCACTTTTTGATTCTTTGATGGCATCTACAAGTTGTGTGTTAAAATCTACATTCAATTCCATTTGTCTTGTGTAGGAATTTATAATACTATCCAGTGCATCTTCAGCAAGTTCAACTGATTTTCCAAATGTATGGCGGATTGTTTCTGTCACTGTATCTTCCATTTCCTGCTGATCTAGCTTTTCTTTTATAGAATCAAATATTTTTTTATTTGAATCCAATGCTGCATCAATGTTTTTTGTGTTAGAATCGATAAATTCTCTTATTGTTTCTTTTGATTTTTCAGCTGTACCTTTGATAGTGCTTTTGATTTTTTCAGCTTTTTCATTTAAGGTGTTTGTTTTCATGTTAATGATTTTTGTTTTAGAGTTTTTAAATTAATTGTTGAAAATTATGAAGTCTTCTTTTATATTATCAGTGACCGTACTTTCTATATTTGCAATTTCATAGTCATTCTTTTTCTTTATTGAAGCATTTATATATATATTATTTAATGTTGTCCAAAAACCAACATTAGAGTTAAAAACACTTAATAACTGGTTGTTAACTAATTTGAAAAGTGGTTCTGAATTTACCAGAGACTTTGAAGATATGTCCATCAAAGACAATATGTTTTGTAATTGTTTTGATTGAACTTCAAAAATTGATTCCGAAGATTGTTTAAATAATTCCAGTATATCAATCAAATTATTTTCTGGTTTATTTGTAATTTTCTTCGATGTTAATTTTGTGTTTTGTGTTTTCATTTTCTTGTCAAAAATTATTATTTCTTTGAAGCATGCAGCGTTAGAGACCTGTTTTGTTTTTTTTCAGCACAAATGTATTTTAGTTATATGAATTGTATGTTTCGTACTCATTATGAAACTTTAATCATTTTTAGATAAACTGCTAACTTAATGCTAACACATTTTTTTAACTTTTAGGTAAATGCTGTTTATAAAAAAAAGAATCGGTTACAAAATCTGTAACAATTGTTTTTATGCTATTTTATAAGGTGTAAGCATCCTAAGCGAACTAAAATTATTTGAAATTAATAGGTCTTATTTTGCTAAGGCACAGCTTTTTTAGGATACATATTTAGTTTATTTAAGAAAATGATGTATTGATAATACTTCCTTAATTCCTTCTTAATTTGTTTGATATAATATTTGTAAAATATCAATCTCAAAGTAATTTTGAATATGGAAAATCAAAGAACATGTAATGAAAATCAAATCAATTATCTGCAACTAAATACGAAATATAAGATAAGTGAAGAAAGCAATAAAAGATTTTATGTTTCAACTTTTAACAGTTTGATCAAACCAATAATGTATGAACTTGCCATGAAATTAAGTTCAAAGGGGTGCCTTGTAAATTACATAAATGAAAACTTGCTTTATCACCCAATAGAGCTTGAATATCAACTGCAACTTAATGATATAAATTTAACAAGTCATAGAGTTTTGTTCTTTTCACATAAGAATGACGAGATCCTAATGCGAATTTCGATGGAAAGATTACCAGAAAAATATTTATACAGTAAAATTAAAATAGGGGAGTTAAGTCTTGAGCTTATCGAAAAAGAAATTATCACTACACTTGAAAATTTTTCAATTATAACTTCGCAGGCAAATAATTTTTGTACTGAATAATTTTAAGAGTTAATAAATAGTTGCTTCTTCAACTAAAGTATTTATCTAACAAAAAATGTATTCAATTCAGGAGCTACAGGGTGTTCACATGTAAAATTTAAACCTAATAATTTTGCAATTGTTTGTGCATATTGCTTTTGATAAATTTGCATTTTAGTTTTTATTTCTCCTTTTGCTTCAATTGTAGGACCAATAATAGCAAACCATATTTCATTTGAGTCGGCAATTTTTGCGTTATGACTTGTCCATTCGCTTTTATTCTTATCTCCTCTACCATGGTCAACAGTTATCAACAAAGCTGTTTTGTTTTTATAATTCGGTGAACTTTGTATGTAATTCCATAAATCGTTTAACCATTTATCTACTCTGTGCGCGGCATCCAAATAATCAGAATAATTACCTTCATGCGCCCATTCATCTGTTTCACCATAGGCAATGTATAGCACACGAGGTTGCTGTTTTTTTAGATAATCCATTGCTTGATAATTAGTAAATACATCTAAATATTCTGCTGTATCGAAGGGAGTATAACTATCCCGTTTCATTTCTCCAATTAACTTTTGTGTCGCATCGTTGTTATTAAAAACTTCTCCACCACATGTTACAGGAAATCCACTTCGCTGTTCATTCAATATTCTGTCGAATGCATCCCATGCTCCAAATGCAGCAACTTTTTTATTAAATCCAGGTTGTTTGTTGATATACTCCAATACATTCGTATTTGGGTTTGCTTTGTACTTATTTGAATTAACTGCTGTATCTACATATCCACAGAATATTTCGCTATACCCGGGATAAGAAAACCAATATGGATTTGAATTGTCAACTTTGTTTCCATAGGTTCTATTACCATAAATCTGTCCATTTGTACCAATAGTATTCCAAATGAATGGCAATAACTTTTTACGTCTCTCAATTGTAGTTAACGCTCCATACTTCTTGTACAGTTGATCTTTCTTATTTTCGTTAAATTTTGGAGTTTCTGCAATTGCAGAATCCATTCCATTAAAAACTTCCTGCCAACGAAAGCCATCTGTTGTGACGATAATAATATTCTCAATTGGATTATTATTTTGAGATTCACACAACGAAACTGTGATAAGAAAAGTGCATAAAATGAAGTGTTTCATAATATTTTTTTGTAAAAATGATAAACAAAAATGAAAGTGTATTAATGTGCTATAATCAATACTTAAGTTAATTGAAGTATTAATAATTTAATAATAGTGCTATTATAATAAATAATCATTCGTCTTCAAAATTTATTATTTTACAATAGTGACCGTGCCAATGAATTGATGGGGTTTCTCTGTAATGTCCGACACTTTTACTTTCCAGGTATACACATCAATTTCAGATATCTCATTTCCATTATTCGCTTTGCCATCCCAACCTTTATTTGGGTCAGTTGTTGAGTAACATAAATTACCCCAGCGATCGAAAATTAGTAATTGATAGGAAGCAGATTTCCATCCAGTTCCCTTTGGAAGAAACACATCATTTAGATTATTGTCATCCGGTGTAATCGCGTTTGGTGCATAAAAAGTGAAAATATCCTGAATTATTATCTGGTGAACAACTGTATCAACACAACCATTGTTATTAGATGCAAAAAGGGTTACCGGAAATATTCCAGGGTTATTATAAAGATGCACAGGGTCTTGCGAATTTGATCCTGAAGAATCACCAAAACTCCATTGCCATATATTTCCGGATTGAGCATAAAAATGCACTTCCGGATTAAGAATATCGGTAATAGTTGGATCGCTTGTAAAATCTGTGCTGAAGGCTGGAGGATCAACAAGTGTTATGCAAGCTGTGTCACTGCAGCCATTAGCGTCAGATATATTAACGCAATATGTTCCTTCATCTAAATTTGTCAGTTGTGAAGTTAATTGTCCATTACTCCATACATATGAATATGGTGCTGTCCCTCCAATTACACTTGCTGTTGCAGTGCCGTTGGTATCACCGTAACACATAATTGGTGTAGCTGTAATGACCGCAGTTATCGCTCCAACATTAGTTATCGATGTGATAGGTGAACTAATACAACCATTTGCATCTGTAATAGTAACTGAATAGCTTCCTTGAGAAAGACCTGTTGCACTTGCAGTGGTCACTCCACTTGGCTGCCACAAATATGAATAAGGAGCTGTTCCGCCACTGGTATTTACAGTAGCTGTTCCATCATTTTGATTACAATGAGTTGGAGTATTAGTTATTGTTGCTGTGATTGGCATAACTGGCTGAGTGACGGTTGTTGTTAAATTATAAAAACAATGGTTAACATCTGTAATAGTAACAGAATAGGTGCCAGCAGAAAGGCTAAAAGCATTCGTGGATGTACCTCCTGTTGGTAGCCATGAATATAAATAAGGGAAAGTGCCTCCTGTGGCACTTACAGTTGCTGTTCCATCGTTAGCGCCAAAACAACTTACAGGTGTATTGATTACTGACCCTCCTAGTGCTAATGGTTGATTAATTGTAGTAGAAAGGTTAGTTGAACAACCATTTGCATCAGTCACTGTAACTGAATTTACTCCGGCAGAAAGTCCGGCAGCATTTGCTGTAGTAGCTCCTGAAGGCGACCAGAGATATGAATATGGACTGGTTCCGTTGGAAACAGTCACCGAAGCAGTGCCATCGTTTCCACCATTGCATTTCACAGGTGTATTAATAACAGACAAAACAATAGGTGCAGGTTGATTGATTGAAGTTGTTATTGTTGATGAGCAACTGTTCGCATCCATAACTGTAACCGAATAAGTTCCTGAAGAAAGACCTATTGCTGTGGATGATGTTCCGCCCAAAGGTAACCAGGAATAGGAAAAGGGATTTATACCATTAGTTGCAGTAACAGTTGCTGTTCCATCTGCACCATTATTGCAACTAACTGAAGTATTTACAATAGATAAAATTATTGGAGCAGGTTGAGATATATTAGCAATGGCATTTGCAGTGCAACCAATTGAATCTGTTACGGTAACAGTGTATGTCCCTGCAACAAGCGCAGCAGCCGTTCCACTTGTTCCACCTGAAGGAGCCCAATTGTATGTATAAGGAATTGTTCCGCCTGTTACACTTACTGATGCTGTACCTGTATTACCACCATTACACAAAACAGGGGACGTAGAAACTGTTACACTTGGTCCACCATAATTAGTAATGCTAGTAACGGATGTTGTTGAGCAACCATTTAAATCAGTTACAGTTAATGTATATGTACCGGCAGAAAGGCTTGTCAGAGAAGATCCCGTTCCGCCAGAAGGAACCCAACTGTAAGAATAAGGAACTGTTCCGCCAGTTACAGTAGAATTTGTAGTGCCATTATTAGTGCCACACAATGCAGGCGTATTAGTTGTTGTAACAGAAAGTGCTATGGCCGGTTCTGAAAGAATAGTTGTTGCTGTTGCTGTGCAGCTATGAGCATCTGTGATTGTAACTGTATATGTTCCAGCTGTAAGTCCGGATGCTGTTGCAGCAGTTCCTCCCGATGGTGACCATGCATAAGTATACGGACTTGTTCCGTTTACTGCTGTTGCAGTTGCTGTCCCGTTATTTCCTCCGTTA
>CAIXIP010000220.1 GCA_903919535.1 uncultured Bacteroidota bacterium
AAAATACGAACAGGAAAAACAAATATCATACGTTCCATGTGGAACGGTTTGCGTTCTAATTTATCCGCAATTAAAACTGGTAAAACTTATTCCAGCCAAATATATTTGATCCGAAAATCATAGAAAAATCAGAAGCGAATTTCTATGATTTATTTTCCAGCTAACATTTTGCAAATTCTAATTTTCAAAATGAACGCGAATCAATTCCACATAAAACCTGAGATTATTAATTTAGTGCTCTCACCAATAAAATAAAGGTATTTGCTGATTGATTTTTGTGTCATACCGACCGCAGGTTAAAAAGAAGTACAGGGGATCAAAAACGGAATTTTCTTAACCGGGCTCCCATTTCTCGTATAAATTCCTTTACATGAACTTAAATGAGGCTCTAATTTGACTTAAAGTCTTTCTATCGGTTTGTGCCATTAAAAGCAAGAGAAGTCTCGCTAAAACGCACAAAACACATATACCTCTGTGTCTTAACAATATCAATGCATTTGGCGATTTTTGAATTTGATTTTATCAAATTTTCATAAAAAACAGAGTAATTCATAAAATCAAATTATTTTTGAGGAAAATATATTTCATTTTTTATGCGTGGACTTTTCACTATCCTCTTACTGATTCTTTCAAACACTTTTATGACTTTTGCCTGGTACGGTCATTTGAAGTTCAAAGAAATGAAATGGTTTGAAAATCTTGGAATCATAAGTATTATTCTTATTAGTTGGGGAATTGCATTTTTTGAATATATGTTTCAGGTGCCAGCAAATAGGTTTGGATTCAAAGAAAATGGCGGTCCGTTCTCATTGGTAGAATTAAAAGTGGTGCAAGAAGCTATTACTTTAAGTGTTTTTGTTGTTTTTACTTTGATCTTTTTTAAGAATGAAACATTGCGTTGGAACCATTTTCTGGGCTTTGTTTTTCTCATACTTGCAGTCTATTTTATTTTTAAGAAATAAATTATCATTCATAGTAAATTTTTAGCAAATGGATATTTCACACATCATTAATCACCTTGGCGAAGAGCGCGAAGAATACTACGGAGCAGTTGCTCCACCAGTTTTTCAAACAAGTAATTTTTGTTTTAAATCAGTTGCTGAAATGCGTGAAAAATTAAAGCGTGAATTAGAAACTCCGTTTTATTCAAGAGGCTACAACCCAACAGTAGCAACACTTAGAAAGAAATTAGCTGCACTGGAAGGAGCTGAGGATGCGCTTGTTTTTTCAAGTGGAAGTGCAGCTGTTGCGGCTGCGATCATGAGTGTTGTAAAGGCTGGAGATCATGTTGTTTGTGTTCAAAAACCATACAGCTGGACCAAAACAGTTATCAGCAAATACCTCGCAAAATATGGTGTTATACATACATTTGTGGATGGGGGAGAGGTGGAAAATTTTGAAAAAGCAATACTGCCGGAAACTAAATTAATCTATTTAGAAAGTCCGAATTCACTAACATTTGAGATGCAGGATATTGCTGCTGTTGCTGCGCTAGCAAAATCAAAAAACATAACAACAATAATCGATAATAGTTACAGCACACCCATCAATCAAAACCCAATATCCATGGGTGTTGATATCGTTGTTCATTCTGCTAGCAAATATCTGAACGGTCATAGCGATGTGATTGCCGGAGTGGTTTGTTCTACAAAAAAGGGGATCATGAATTTGATGGCGGAGGAATATATGACTATCGGCAGTATAATTTCACCGCATGACGCAGCATTGATTTTACGCGGTTTAAGAACACTTGAGCTCAGAGTGAACCGAAGTGCTGAAAGCGCCAAAAAAGTAGTCGCATTTTTAGAAAATCACCCTAAAATAAAACAATTAAACTATCCTTTTGCATCTAAAAATCCGCAATTGGCTTTGGCAAAAAAACAAATGAAACAGGGTGGAGGGTTGCTTTCTGTTGAATTAAATGTGGAGAAATTAGAACAAGCAGAAATGTTTTGTGATAGCCTAAAACGCTTTCTATTGGCGACTTCCTGGGGTGGTTATGAATCTTTGGTTTTCCCAATGTGTGCGTTGGTGGCAAGTCAAAGCTTTGTGAATCCGCTACCTTGGAATTTAGTAAGACTTTACATTGGTTTAGAAGATGCTGATTTGCTTATCGAAGATTTGAAACTAGCCCTGGATAAAATATAAATTATTTCAGCGGAATAGCAGCCATACCTTGTTTTGCCTGTGCATGATTGGGGTCTAATTCAAGTGTCTTTATCCAAGCTGTTTTTGCCATTTCAAAATCTTTGGCAGTATAACAAGCACCACCTAAATTATACCAATATTCAACATTTGCAGGGTCAACTTCTATAGCTTTCTTCAAAAATTTAATTGCTTCTTCTGGCTGTTTTCCGCCAATTTTCATGGCTTCAGAAAAATAGATTGATCCAAGTAATCCAAAATTTCTTTTTAGAAACGGGTTGTTTGGAAAAATTTCTTCTGCTATCATCCAATTGCTTTTTGCTTTTTCATAATCTTTCAATTTAAAATAGGCAACACCTAAATTCAAATAGCCGTTCACATATTTTTTGTGAATCGAAACAGATTTACTTAAATGATAAATTGCTTTTGTAATCAATTCTTTTTCCTGTGTTTTATTTTCTGGAATTTCTGACAGATCAATATATGCCTTACCAGCGTTTCCATTTACCAATGCACTATTCGGAACCTTTTGTGCATCAGCAATAAAAAGTGTAGTATCGTTTTTCCATTCTCTGTTGCGAGGAATAACGATTCTTTCGCAGAAAAAAACAATTCCAGAAATGAATAGTACAGCAAAAATTGTATCGATATTTTTTGCGAAGGAGCTCAATTTTTCATATAGCCAGTTCATTGAAATTCCTATTATCAAAGCAAATCCAAAGGAAGAGTGATAAACCAATCGTTCACCCATTGTAGCCCCTATGTCCATTAAAAAATTAGAAATTAATATTAGGTGCAACAAATAAAATGCGAGAGCAAATGCGATAATATTTCTTCGAAAAAACAAAATAATGGTTGCTGCAATCATTGATAAATGGGTAACTATGGACAACCATACCAAACCGTTTCCAAAATTAGTATATGGAATTGTGTTGTAAGAATAATCGCTTGAAAGCGGTGTAGGATAAAATAATAATTTTAAATAATGATTTAGAATATCAATTTTTGTGGCCCATTTTTCTGGTTTTGTTGCGAACATAAAAGGATTGTTTAATACATCGGTATTTGGCGCTGTACTTCCAACTCCAACAATTTTAAAACGTATCAATAAATATATTCCGGCAATCAAAAAATAAGGGAGCGATGACATCAAACTGTTTGTGAAAGAATCACCTTTAACAATATAAAGCAACATTGGAATAAGCACCAGCAGTGTGATTGCATATTCTTTTGAAAGAAGTGCTAAAAAATAAAACAGTAAACCGAATAAAAGTTGACTGATTTTTTTTGTTTCCCGATAGCGAAAAACAGCAATGAATGTTAGAATAATGAATAGAAATGATAAAATTTCATCTCTACTTTTTACATTTGAAATTACTTCGGTATGTATAGGGTGAATTAAAAAGATAAGGCAGGTAAAAAATGCAATTAGAGGCGTTTCTTTAAAAATAAAATTTCGTAAAAAATACAACAGAAGAACAACAGAAAAAAGATAAAACAAAACGTTCAAAACGTGTCTTACCATAGCTACATCATCTGCTGGCTTTTCTTTTGCTTTTGACCCAAATAGTTGTTGCTCAATTGCAAAAGTTACAACAGACAGGGGGCGGTATCGTCCACCGGAAAGCTGCTGTTTAGCGCCCATTTGTTTGTAAAAACTATCGTATGCATCAGTAGTTAAAATTTTTCGAATACCACTTATTCCATTTTGGACATATTCATTTTTCTGAATAACAATACCATCATCAAGAGCGTATTCATTGAAAAAAGAATTGAAATAAAAAATGAAACCGATAAGAATTAATATAAAGGATTGAATTCTGAAATCATTAAACGAAAAAGAGTTTCCGCTATTTACCGGTAATTGGCTCTTTCCTTTGTTTTCCTTTGTTTTAACCATTTTGCTTTGGTACAATTTATGAGGTCGTTACAAACTCGAATTGATTAATAAAAATAGTAGTTTTGTATAATCTTTGTTGATGTATATTTTTAATATCATTTATTCTGAGGCTGTAAAATTACACGAATTAATAATTTTTAATTGAAAAATTTCTTAAAAAATAAATTTTCTCACCTTGCCATAGCAGCACTCTTTTTTATTGTGGCTTATGTTTTAAATCACCCATTCGGAAAGGGTGTTTTGCCAGCTGTTGCCGATTTTGAACAAATATTACATAAAAAAGAAAGTCGCCTGAATGATGAAATGTTAGCGTTGGCAAAACGTGCTGAGAAAGAAAATTACAATCAACTTTTTATTCAAAAGCCTGATTATTATAATACTTTACTGGAGAATGATGGTATTGCATTGCTAATATATGAAAATGACACCTTGAAATTTTGGAGCGACAATTCCATTGCCGTTGAAAACTGGATGAGGGAAGTTTGTTTGGATACTAAAATGGCAAAATTGCGCAATGGTTGGTTTGAGGTGATGAAACCGCAAACCAATTCATCTACAACAAAAACAGTTGTAGGCCTAATATTAATAAAAAATGAATATCCATATCAAAACAATTATTTGACCAATGAATTTCAAAAAGATTTCGCGCTACCTGCAGAAACAAAGCTGATCACGGATAATCCGAATACCACCAATCAAGTAAAAAATTCTGTAAATGATTATTTGTTTTCTTTTGAATTTAATACTGCAAATAACTCCATCGATTTTCGATCATATCTATCGTTGCTGTGCAACTTAATTGGCATTTTCTTTTTTGTTTTGTTTCTAAAAAGAATTTGTTTTTCTTATGAAGAGAAGCTTGGTAAAAATTATTCTATTCTTTTATTTATTTCAATAATTATTGTCTTACGGTTTTTGACCATAAAATTTTCTATCCCCGAAAATTTTTATGATTTTGAATTGTTCAGTCCGAAAGTATATGCTGACGCAAGTTCTGTATGGTTAACATCGTTAGGCGATTTGTTGATCAATATGGTATTATTGTTCTACATCACTTTTTTTGTTGTTTCTGAAAGCATCCTGAACAAATTATTATTGAGATTAAAAAGTGCTAATAAATTTGTTTTATCCTTAATATTTTTTCTCGCATATTTTTGGTTTTCATGGATCATTACTGCACTTTTTAGCGGGTTAATAAAAAATTCAAACATACCATTCAGTATTAATAATTTATTTAGTCTTAATTTATTCAGCTTTGTAGCGCTTATTATTATTGGCTTGTTGCTGATCATCTACTTTTTGTTTGCCGATAAAATGGTGTCTGTAATAAAACAGTTTCAACTTAATAACAAACAATATTTACTGGTTTTTATACTTTCTGCGATAGTGCATACATCTATTTCACATGTAATTGGAACCTATGATATGCTTATTGTTTTTTGGCCATTTGTGCTAGTTATTTCCATTGCATTGATCAAACAAAAGTATCAGACTTATTCATTCTCCGGGACTGTATTTTTGGTTTTTTTATTCTCTGTTTATGCGGTTCATGTTTTCAATAAGCATACTACAATCAAAGAGAACGAAAGTCGAAAAATTTATGCCGAAAAATTAGCTGCTGAGCAGGATCCTGTTGCAGAACTATTGTTTCAGGATATTGAAAAAAAATTACTTTCTGATTCATTATTAATGTCCTACGTAAGCGGCCCCGAAAAAAACTCTGCCGATTTTGAAAAGCGTTTGAAACAGCAGTATTTTAGCGGATTTTGGGAAAAGTATGATGTTCGAATTGCACTGTTTGATAGCATGTGTGCGCCAGTAATTCGGTCGCAAAATGCGTTATTTGATAACAATTTTTATTTTGATGAATTGATTGCCAGGAAAGGTGAACCAACTTCTTGTGAAAATCTGTCATTTATAAAAAACCCTTCCGGGAAAATAAGTTATTTAGCGAAGTTACAGGTATTAAAATCTATAAAAAATAAAACAAAGTTTGGTACACTTTATATCGAATTAGATGCAAAATTTATTTCAGATGAAATTGGTTTTCCTGAACTCTTACTCGATAAAAATATTGGATTGACAACCGAGCTAAATAATTATTCCTACGCAAAATATAAAAATAACCAGCTGATCAATCAATACGGCAAATTCCCTTATAGTTTAAGCGGTTTAAACTTCGAAGAGAATAAAAATGTGTTTATGTTTTTAAATAAAGAAAATTCCAACCATCTGTTATATCGCCCCAATGAAGATACGCTAATTGTGTTAAGTAAACGACAAGAAACCGTTACAGATACGGTGACAACATTCTCTTATTTGTTCGCTTTTTTCAGTTTACTATTACTTACTATATTGTTTGTTCGACAAGCATCCAGTGGATCATTATTTAAGAATTTCAGTTTTAAGTACAGGATACAAATCTTATTGGTATTTATTGTTTTAATTTCATTAGCACTCTTTGGTGGAGGCACCATCTTTTACATAAAGCAGCAATTTGAGATTAAAAATAGTCAAAGTATTAGTGAAAAAATTCATTCTGTTTTGGTTGATATCAATAGTAAATTTGAGAATGAAACAAAGCTGGGAATTGGTATGTCGGAATACGTATCCTTCGTATTAAAAAAATGTTCTACTATATTTTTTACAGATATTAATTTGTATGATGCAAAAGGAAACCTTTATACATCATCACAATCAAAGGTGTTTGATGAAGGTTTAACTTCCAAAAAAATGAATCCCGAAGCATTTTTACAAATGTCGATTCTTGGAAAAACTGAATTTATTCATGATGAACGTATTGGAAAATTAGAATATTTATCTGCCTATATTCCATTAAAAAATAGCGATGGTAAATTGCTTGCATATCTCAATCTGCCTTATTTTGCGAAGCAAAGTGAATTGGAAAAAGAAATTTCAGGATTCTTGGTTGCATTAATTAACATTTATGTTTTACTGTTTGCCCTTTCTATTATTGCAGCTATTTTTATTTCAAATTATGTAACAAAACCATTAAAATTAATTCAGGATAAATTGAGTAAAATTAAATTGGGAACAACAAATGAATTGATTGAATGGAAAGAGAAAGATGAGATTGGCAGTTTAGTGAGTGAATATAATAGAATGATCCTGGAGCTCTCGAAAAGTGCTGAATTGCTTGCAAAATCTGAGCGGGAAAGTGCGTGGCGCGAAATGGCAAAACAAGTGGCCCACGAAATAAAAAACCCGTTAACACCCATGAAGTTGAGCGTGCAGCATTTACAGCGCACCTGGAAAGATCATGCACCTGACATGGACGACAAAATGGAACGATTAACAAAAACCATCATCGAACAAATTGATACGCTTTCATCTATTGCCACTGAGTTTTCGAACTTTGCAAAAATGCCGAAAGCAAGTTTCGAAAAAATTAATGTGGAACAGATACTTAAAAATACAATTGATTTATTTCACAATTACAGTGATGTAGAGATTGTTATACATAACAAAACAATTGAAAACGCTTTTGTGTTAGCTGATAAAGAGCAGCTTTTACGTGTTTTTAACAACTTAATGAAAAATGCTATTCAATCAATTCCCGAGGAGCGAGAAGGAAAAATAGACATAGATCTTCAAAAAGAAAACGATTGTTATATTATCAGTATAAAAGATAATGGGGTAGGTATTTCAAATGATATTCTTGATAAAATATTTGTTCCGAATTTTACAACCAAAACCGGAGGTATGGGACTTGGCTTAGCCATGGTAAAAAGCATTGTAGAAACCTTTAACGGAAAGATCTGGTTTGAAACGATGGACAATGAAGGAACAACCTTTTTTGTTTCCTTGCCTTGTATTTAATTCCCTCTAATAAAAAGGCAATTTCTAAATCTTTGGTTATTAATTCCCCCTTGAAAAGGGGCTGCCCGAAGGGCGGGGGATTATTCTGAATTTATTATCGATTTACTATTATCTTTTTCGAAACAACACCTTCTTCTGTTTTTATCTTTATAAAATAAATCCCGTTGGGTTTATCTGATAAATCAATTTCAGATGTTGAATTGTTGATTTCAAATTGAACTATTTTTTCTCCAAGTAAATTGTATATATCGCTACTTAATATTTGTTTTTTTGCGCTTGATATTTGAAAGTTCCCTTTCGAGGGGTTGGGGTAAACATTAATTGTGTTTTCTTTATCGAACTCTGCAACACTCATGCCTGTTGGATGAAATTTAAATATTGTACCTAGATTATTTGTGCCTCCACCAGATGTCATTCCAAAAAGAGAGGTGCCGTCTGAAATTAGTGAACCAGCAGGATTTTTTCCGTCTCCTCCAGAACCAGCATTTAAACCGGAGAAATTAAGCAACACCTCAAAACCCGTTCCGTCAGTATTTATTTCAAATAAGGTACCAAAGCCGCAGGAACTCCATCCGCCAGTATTTGTCATTCCAAAGAGAATCCCTTCGTAGGAAATTAAAGAACCATTAGGGTAAGAGCCATCTAAATTAGAGTTACTAAAGTCGTGCAATTTTGTATATCCGGTTCCATCCGTTTGTATTTTAAATATTGTTCCAACCCCTCCGAAGGTTGTATCATTTATCCCGCCTGTTGGCGTCATACCATAAAGAAATGTTCCATCATAAGTAAGGGCCCCGCACGGGCTAACACCGTCTGTAATAACGTTTCCAAAGTGATGCAAGCAAGAGTAGTTTGTCCCATCAAGTTTTATTTTAAAAATTTCTCCCCCAGACATGCCCCCTCCACCAGAGGTATCTCCTGTAACGGAGCCTGTTGTCATTCCGTAAAGGAAAGTACCGTCTGAAATTAGTGTACCTTCACTTAAGATTCCAGTTGTGAGGCTTGTAAAATTAATTATTTGGGAATATCCTGTTCCATCAGATTTTATTTTAAAGATTAACCCACGATTATTCGCTCCACCCAATTTTGTCATACCCCATAAATACGTCCCCTCAAGAACAATGGAACCAAATGGGTTGCTACCGTTTGGCCCAGTGAAATCGATCAGTTTGCTATAACCGCTACCATCTGGTTTTATTTTAAAAATTACTCCCAAATTATGGGAGCCACCCGTAAGGGTCATTCCATAAAGAAATGTGCCATCAAAAATTAAGGAACCACGAGGAGAGCTTCCTTTTATGCTATCAAAATCTAGAAGTTTCATGTAAGAAGTACCGTCAACTTTTATTTTAAAGATAACCCCCAAATTATTTACTCCTCCTGTCTGTTTGCATCATTCCATAGAAATAGGTTCCATCATAAACAAGGTCTCCCATGGGATGATTACCATTTAGGCTGTCGCAATCATGCAGCTTTATGCATTGTGCAGAACAATAATTGATAATTAATAAGGCTGCAATAAGTAGTTTTGTTTTCATGTTGGAATTATTTATTGTTCGTATAAGAAAAGTAGCCATTTGCTATTGTAAACTTAAAACAACTTATAGAGTAAAGTTACGAAATTTATCAAACGGTAGGCTTTGGTTATCAAGCGGTATGTTTTTGAATTAAAAGGATAACTAGCAAAGGTTTTTTTATTAATTTTTGATAACATGCCACACCAAAATTCATTTCTGTTTTTTTAACATTTCCCCCTTTTTTCAAACCCATTTTTTTTGTATCTTCGTAAAACAACCCCAAAGCATGAAGTTAATTTTCTTATTTTTTATTACGTTCATCAACGGCTATTCTGCAATCGACTCAAAAATTGATCTGGTAGCAAACTATTCCAAAAAAACGAACGAAAATCCGGAATATGCTTTATTCATTGATATGTCCATTCCGTCCAACGAGAAACGTCTTTTTTTAGTTCAACTTGATTCCAAAAAGATTATTTATTCAACGTATGTTGCTCATGGTAAAGGAAGCGGAGAAAGCAAGGATGCTGTTTATTTTTCAGACAAAAATGGCAGCCATTGTACCGCCCTTGGACTTTACAAAGTCGGGAAAAATTATAAAGGTAAACACGGTGATTCTTTCGAACTCATAGGCCTCGAAAAAAGTAACGCGAATGCGTTGGAGAGAAGTATCGTCATTCATTCGGCTTCTTATGTTAGCGAACAGTTTATAAAAGCCGAAGGGCGCTGCGGAAACAGTTGGGGCTGCCCGGCCATATCAAGTGAAGCCTTGAAAAAGTTAAAACCATTTTTTCAGAAAAATATCATGGTGTATATCTACGCAAAGTAGCATTCTCTTCAGCTTATTTAATTCTTAAAATTTCCATCGCGACTTTCTTATTTACAATCCCTTCTTTCCGCATTAACAAAAACCCTCAAATCAATTGTTTTTGTATCTTCGTATCCAATTAAAAAACACATTCATTTTATGAACAGACCCATAAGAGTTTTAATTGCAAAAGTTGGGCTTGACGGACACGATCGCGGGGCAAAAGTTATTGCTTCTTTTTTACGCGATGCAGGTATGGAAGTAATTTATACCGGTTTGCGTCAAACACCAGAAATGGTTGTTAATGCTGCTTTACAGGAAGATGTTGATGCTATTGGTGTTAGCATTTTGTCTGGAGCACACAACACAGTTTTTCCGAAAATAATAGCACTCATGAAAGAGAAAGGCTTGGATGATGTGTTGTTGACCGGTGGCGGAATCATACCTGATCAGGATATGAAAAAGCTGAACGAAAAAGGTGTTGGTCAGTTATTCCCTCCAGGAACAGATACCAAACAAATTGTAGAATACATCACTAATTACGTAAAAGAACATCGCAAATTTTAGAATAAAATCTGATTTATTATGACCTACGAAAATATTTTAACCTCCGCAGAAAACAGTATTTTAACTATCACTATTAACCGTCCTGATAAGTTAAATGCACTTAATAAAAAAACAATTGATGAATTAAATAAAGCACTAATTATTGCTGAAAAGGATGCTTCTGTTAAAGTTATTATCATTACCGGATCAGGACAAAAAGCATTTGTTGCTGGAGCAGATATTTCTGAATTTGCAAATTTTTCTGTAGAACAGGGAAAAGCGCTTAGTGCCGAAGGACATAAAAAATTATTTGATTGCATTGAAAACCTTTCTAAACCTGTAATTGGTGCCGTAAATGGTTTTGCTTTAGGAGGTGGATTGGAATTATCAATGGCTTGCCATATTCGTGTGGCTTCTGATAATGCTAAAATGGGTTTGCCTGAAGTTTCTTTAGGTGTAATTCCTGGTTATGGCGGAACACAGCGTCTTGCTCAATTAGTAGGAAAAGGAAAAGCTTATGAAATGATCATGACTGCTGATATGATAACAGCAGCTGATGCACTTGCTTGGGGCTTAGTAAATCATGTAACCACTCAAGATGGTTTGATGACAAAATGTTTAGAGATTGCAGGAAAGATATTATCAAAATCCCCAACTGCAATTGCAAGTGCAATTCGTTCAGTAAATGCAAATTTTAAAGATAGCGTAAATGGTTTTGCTGTTGAAATCGATGAATTTGGAATTTGTTTTGGAACAGAAGATTTCAAAGAAGGAACAACAGCTTTTCTTGAAAAACGCAAAGCAAATTTTTCAGGAAAATAATTTTTTCAGACTAACGTTATTGGATTTCATAAATCCGAAATCAACATTTTGAATCCACTAAAAAAACTCGCTTCGCAAACTGCAATTTATGGTTTACCAACCATTGTGGGGCGTTTGTTGAATTATTTGCTTAACCCTCTTTTTGCATTTAGTTTCAGTACTTCCGAAATGGGAGTGGTAACATCTGCATATGCTTATGTTTCTTTCCTTCTGATCTTCTTAACATATGGAATGGAAACAGCTCTATTTCGCTTTTCGCAATTAGAAGATGATAAACAAAAAGTATATACAACATCACTGATTTCTTTGCTTTTTTCTTCAGCGTTTTTTATAATCATAGTATCTTTATTTTCCTCTTCCATCTCCGAAGGCCTTAAGTTTTCTGGTCATTCAGAGTATGTTGTTTGGTTTGCGATAATAATAGGAACAGATGCTTTAACCGCAATTCCATTTGCAAAGCTACGTGAACAAGGTAAAGCAAAACGTTTTGCAATTGTAAAAACAATCAATATTTGTATCAATATCGGCTTAAATTTATTTTTTATTTTATTTTGCAAAAGGGTATTTGAATCAACAGATTCTGTTTTCAAACCTTTTGTTGAAATAGTTTATAATCCTGCAATAGGTGTTGGGTATATTTTTATTTCTAATCTGGTTGCAAGTATTGTAACTCTTTTGATTTTATCTCCGGAGATATTAAAGATCAAATTTGTTTTTGATACCATTATCTGGAAAAAAATGATGCGTTACGCAATGCCTTTGCTTGTTGCCGGACTTGCTGGAATGATAAACGAAACATTGGATAGGGTTTTATTGATCCATTTAATTCCCAATAAAGAAGAAGCTCTTTCTCAAACAGGTATTTATGGTTCTTGCTATAAGGTTTCTATCATCATGACCATTTTTATTCAAACCTTTCGATTTGCTGCCGAACCATTCTTTTTCAGCCATTCTAAAGAAAAAGATGCAAAGAAAACCTATGCTGATGTTATGAAATATTTTGTCATTATTTGCTCCATTATTTTTTTAGGAACTATGATGAACATGCAATGGATACAGTATTTTGCTGGAAAAGCTGAGTTCAGAACAGGTATCAAGGTGGTTCCAATTTTGTTACTTGCAAATATGTTTTTGGGGATATTTTTTAATCAATCAATTTGGTATAAACTTACCGGCCAAACTCATTTTGGAGCATTATTAACGATTTTTGGGGCAATCATAACAGTTGCATTAAATATCTATTGGATTCCGCGTATAGGTTATATGGGAAGCGCTTGGGCTACATTGATTTGTTATGCTAGTATGATGGTTGCTTCTTACTTTTTGGGAAATAAACATTACCCTGTTAATTATGATTTAAAACGCATCCTGGGTTATTTGGGTTTATCGTTAGCTTTGTACTTTGTCAGTATTGTGATTAAAACGGATTCAACAGCTGTTAACTTATTTGTCAATAACATGCTGCTTATTGGTTTTGTTATAACTGCCTGGATGTTAGAAAAAAAGAATTTAAAAATTTTACAATGAAGATAAAGATCATTAACAAATCAAAACATGAATTGCCTAGCTATGCTACATTTGCGGCTGCAGGAATGGATTTGCGTGCAAATTTAGATGCGCCAATTGTATTGAAATCATTGGAAAGAACATTGGTCCCTACCGGTTTATTCATGGAAATACCTGTCGGTTTTGAAGCTCAGGTTCGCCCTCGAAGCGGTTTAGCTTTTAAAAATGGTTTAACCGTGCTTAATTCCCCAGGTACTATTGATGCTGATTATCGCGGAGAAGTAAAAGTAATTTTGGTTAATCTTTCTAACCAGGATTTTACAATTAATGATGGAGAACGAGTAGCTCAAATGGTTATAGCAAAGCATGAGCAAGCTGAATGGATTGAAGTTGAGCAGTTAGAAGAAACCACCAGAGGAGAAGGCGGTTTTGGGAGTACAGGAAAAAAATAAGAAATTTAAACATTAACATAGCCTCTTTTTGAGAGGCAAAAGGTAGAGATTTATGAAGATAATTATCCCAATGGCTGGAATGGGCAAGCGTATGCGCCCACATACACTTACAACTCCAAAACCACTTATACCTATTGCGGGGAAACCAATGGTGCAACGTATTGTTGAAGACATCATAAAAGTGTGTGATGAAAAAGTTGACGAAATAGCTTTTGTTGTTGGTCGTTTCGGTAAAGAAGCAGAAAATAATCTTATAAAAGTTGCTGAAAGTTTAGGTGCTAAAGGAAGTATTTTTTATCAAGACACCCCTTTAGGAACAGCTCACGCAATCATGTGTGCCAAAGAATGTGTGACCGGCAAAGTGGTAGTAGCTTTTGCAGATACGCTTTTTAAGGCCGACTTTAAAATGGATTCTTCACAGGAAGGAATTATCTGGGTTCAAAAAGTAGATGACCCAAAACCTTTTGGTGTGGTGAAACTAGATGCAAACAATGTGATAACTGATTTTGTTGAGAAACCAACTGAATTTGTTTCTGACCTAGCAATAATTGGTATTTATTACTTTAAAGATGGTGATTATTTAAGACGAGAATTGCAATATTTGCTTGACAACGATATCAAAGAAAAAGGCGAGTATCAGTTGACCAACGCGCTTGAAAACATGAAAGCGAAAGGAACAAAATTTACTCCCGGTAAAGTTACCGAATGGCTTGATTGCGGAAATAAAGATGCTACTGTTTATACCAATTCACGTATTCTAGAGTTTATAAAAGATACTTTAGTTCACAAAACAGTTAACAATCAAAATTCACGGATAATTGAACCTTGTTATATTGGCGAAAATGTGAAATTGATCAATTCAGATATTGGACCTCATGTTTCAATTGGAGAAGGTTGTGTGATAGAAAATTCGGTTGTTAAAAATTGTATCATTCAAACAAACAGTAAAATAAAAAATGCGGAATTAAGCAATTCAATGGTCGGCAATTTTTCCGAATTTTCAGGAAAATCAAACGATGCAAGCATTGGAGATTATAGCACCATAAAATAAAATTTTGAAAAAAAACAGATCATTTTCGTTTCGCTTTTTTATCCTCATGACAATGGGGGCACTATTAATATTTTCTATTACAGCTTGCAAAACCAATAAAGCAACAGCAACAAAAGGTGATTCAGGCAAAGAGTTAACAGGCAAAGCACGTGTTGATTTTGAATACGTTTTTTTTAATGGCAACAAAGAAAAAATGTTGGCTAATTATGATTTGGCAGAAACTCTTTTTTCACAAGCTTTAAAAATTGACCCTAATAGTTCAGCCACAATGTACGAGTTGGCAAATATTTATGCCTTCCAAAACAACAAGAATCAAGCGTTGTTTTACAGTAAAAAAGCAGCAGCAGCTGACCCTCATAATGTTTGGTTCCAAACCCTTTATGCTGAGTGTTTGAAAGAAAGTAAGCAACCTGCTGAAGTTGCAAATGTGTACAAAAAACTAGTGAACGACTACCCGGATAGAATTGATTTTTATTATGAATTAGCCAATGCTTATTTATTCGCAAACAAACCAAGTGATGCAATAAAAACATACAATAAGATAGAAGAAAGAGTTGGGGTAACCGAGGATGCGTCCTTGCAAAAATTAAAAATTTACAAGGGCACAAACCAATTCGATAAAGCGCTTGAGGAAGCAAAAAAATTAATAAAAACTTACCCCAAAGAAGGAAAATATTATGGTATGCTGGGTGAGTTGTATCAGGAAAAAGGCTTATATGACAAGGCGTTTGAATCATATAATGAGCTATTGAAAGTTGATTCAACAAATGCATATGTGCACCTTTCGTTAGCTGATTATTATAGAAATCTTAAGCAAAACGACAAAGCCTTTCAGGAAATAAAAATTGCTTTTAAAAGCAAAGAACTAGACATCGATACAAAAATTAAGATTCTATTATCATATTATTCTATTACAGAAACATACACTGAATTAAAGTCTGATGCAGATGAATTATGCAAGATAATTGTTGAGGTGCATCCCGATGAGGCAAAAGCGTTTTCTATGTATGGTGATTTTTTATATCGTGATAAAAAACTGGAAGAGGCGAGAGTACAATATAGAAAAGCGATTACTCTGGATAAAGAAAAATATGCACTTTGGAACCAATTGTTATTAATTAATTCAGAGTTAAATGATTACGAATCCATGCAAAAAGAAAGTAAAGAAGCGATGGAGCTTTTTCCAAATCAATCTTTACCTTATTTTTTTAATGGAGCCTCCAATGTTCAATTAAAAAATTATAAAGAAGCAATAATTGCTCTTACTGATGGGAAAGAATTTGTTTTTGATAACAAACCTCTTCTTGCCCAATTTTATGCAACTATTGGCGATGCTCAAAATCAGTTAAAAAACTACTCAGCTTCCGATTCGGCATACGACAAGGCTTTGGAGAGTGATCCAAGCAATATTTATGTGCTTAATAATTATGCCTATTACTTATCCTTGCGAAATTCTAGTTTGGAAAAAGCGGAAGTAATGTCAAAAAAATGTAATGATCTCGCACCAAATAATAATTCTTACCAAGACACTTATGGATGGGTATTATATAAAATGGGAAAATTTGATGATGCAAAATTGTGGATAGGAAAAGCAATAGAAAATGGAGGTAAAGCCAATGGAACATTATTGGAGCATTATGGCGATATTTTATATAAACTTGGCGATATCGATAATGCTTTAAAGTATTGGATGGACGCTAAAAAACTTGGCGGGGCGGGTGATAATATTGATAAGAAAATTGCAGATAAAAAGTTATATGAATAACCGAAAAATATTTTTTTTTCAATTTTTTCTCGAAATAAAGACAGGATTTCTTTTTCTTTCTTTTCTTTCTCTTTTTGTTTTAGGGTCTTGCAAGCATCAACAAAAAATTGTGCTAAATAGTGGTAAGTGTCTTTTAAATTTTAAAAACGCCAAAACACTAACAAGCAATTTAAAAGCCAGTGAATTTAAGTTTGACAGGTTGAATGCGAAGCTCACAGTAGAAGCTTTGATTGACAGTTCTTCTGAGTCTTTTACCGTTTCCATAAGGATTAAAAAAGATAGTATTATTTGGATGTCAATTTCTAAGATGGGTATTGAAGGTGCAAGGATGTTGATAACGAAAGACTCTGTTAAGTTTACGAATACCATGAGTAAAAAATATTTCAAAGGCGATTTCGCTTATTTGAGTCAACTGTTAAATACCGAATTAGATTTTGAAATACTGCAATCTCTGCTTATCGGAAACAGTGTCACATTTTACGATGAGGAAGAAAAGCTTAAACCCGGTGTAAATGATTGTCAATATACACTTGGAACCATTCGTAAAAAGAAACTTCGGAGAGTAATGGAAAAGGGAAAAGAATTAAAAGAGCCTGTTCAAAGTATTTACTTAATTCCTGAAACCTATAAAATTTCTCGTATTATATTTTATGATTTTAACCCTGATAGAAGCCTGGATGCTCAATATAGCAATTTCGAAAAAGTTGATTCTTTGCAATGGTTTCCTCAAAAAATGAGCTATGTAGTTAGGGCACAAAAAAATATAAGTGTCGATATCAATTATTCGAAAGTGATATTAAATGCCGAACAAACTTTTCCATTCAAAATACCAAGCAATTATGAGCCGATTGAAACTAAAAAAGACAAGTAGTCGTGTTTTTTTTCTTCTTCTTTTCTGTTTGGCAATGCTAAGCACGGGTATTTTATTTGCACAAAAACAAACCAAAAAAGATCTTGAAAACAAAAAGAAACAGCTTCAGGCAGAGATAGAGAAGACGAATCAATTATTGAACGAAACAAAAAAAAATAAAAAACTTTCGTTGAATCAATTGGTAATGCTAAATAAAAAAATAAGTGTCAGAGAAGAGCTTATCTCAACAATAAATGGAGAAATTTTTGATTTAAATAAGCAAATAGTCGAAAACAATGAATCAATAAAAGGCTTGCAAAATGATCTGGGGAAACTAAAATCAGAATATGCTAAAATGATCTATTATGCTTATAAAAACCAGGATGCATACAGCAGATTGGTATTTATTTTTGCGGCAAAAGATTTTGAGCAAGCTTTTATGCGATTAAAATATCTGCAACAGTATAGCGATTACAGACATAAGCAAGCAGAATTGATCTTAAGTACCAAAAAAAATCTGAATGAAAAGGTTCAAAGTTTAGAAGAACGAAAATCTGATCAACGTGTTTTACTTAGTAGTCAGGAGGTTGAAAAACATAATCTTACTTCCGAAAAAACAGAAAAGGAGCAGGTGTTTTCTGAGCTCCAACAACAGGAAAGTAAACTAAAAAAAGACTTAGAGAAAAAGAAGCAAGATGCACAGAAATTGCAACAGGCAATTCAGCGTATCATCCAAAAAGAACTTGAAAAGGCTCAAAAACAGGCCGAAACAGAAAATAAGCCGAAACCGCAAAAATTAATTCTTACACCGGAATCGCAACAGCTTTCAAACTCTTTTGCCAGTAATAAAAGCAGATTGCCTTGGCCTGTGGCAAAAGGGGTGATAAGTGAGCGTTTTGGTACCCATCCACATCCATTGATGCCGAATATTGATATTAATAATAACGGAATAGATATTACCACAAATAACGGATCCTTAACTAGAGCCGTGTTTGATGGAGAGGTTACCGGAATCGCTAATATACCAGGAGCCGGACAGCTTGTTATTATTCGTCATGGGGATTTTCTTTCGGTATATGCCAACTTGAAAGATGTGTATGTGAAATCGGGAGAAAAAATTAAAACCAAGCAAAATATCGGTTCAATAATTTTTGATGACGATGATTCAAAAACGGTTTTGCATTTTGAGATCTGGAAAGGGCAAACAAAATTAGACCCAGAAGATTGGTTGTATAAGAATAACTAAAGTTCCGTTTTGTTAATGAATTGTAAAAACCGTTTCGCTATAATTATTTTCTTTATCTTTGGGGCATAATTAAAATCTTCATAAAATGTTAAATAGTGTTTTACTTGGTATTTTTGGTCTTGGTGGATCTGAAATGATAATTATTCTGATAATCGTTTTATTGCTTTTTGGCGGTAAAAAAATACCGGAATTAATGAAAGGTCTTGGTAAAGGAGTAAAGGAGTTTAAAGACGCATCTAAAGGTACTGATGGCGAAAATAACACCACCTCAACACCGGATAAAAAAGAATAATTTTTTCTTAAAAAATAATTCCAAATTCCCCTCTTCTTATAGGGGATTTTGTGTTTATAGTATTCCTTGATATAGCATATATGAAAACCTACCATTCTTTTGCAGAAGTTCAGTCTGATTTAACTAACAATGTAATTTCTTGCGTTGAGCTCACTCAATCATATATAAATCGTATCACTTCTAAAAAAAACTTAAATGTTTTTTTAGAAGTATTTGAAATATCTGCTTTAGAAAAAGCAAAAGAAGTTGATGAGAAATTAAGATTAAAAACTGCAGGAAAACTTGCAGGAATGGTTATTGCGCTAAAAGATAATTTATGTTACAAAGGGCATAAAGTTTCAGCATCATCAAAAATATTAGAAGGTTTCGAATCTCTCTATAGTGCTACAGTTGTTGAACGATTGTTGGCCGAAGATGCAATAATCATTGGTCGTACCAACTGTGATGAATTTGCAATGGGAAGTTCCAATGAAAATTCTGCATTTGGAAATGTATTAAATCCTCTGGATACAAAATGTGTTCCCGGTGGTTCTTCGGGTGGTTCTGCAGCAGCTGTAGCAGCAGATTTATGTCTTGCTGCTTTAGGTACTGATACAGGAGGTTCTATTCGGCAACCCGCTTCTTTTTGTGGTGTAGTTGGATTAAAACCTACATATGGTCGTGTTTCACGGTATGGCGCCATTGCTTATGCTTCTTCATTTGACCAAATAGGACCGCTTACTAAAACTGTTGATGATGCAGCTTTAATATTGGAAGTAATGGCTGGAAAAGATGAATATGACAGCACTGTTTCAACTAAACCTGTTCCTGCATATTCAAAAGAAATAAATAATAAACAGGCAAAAATTCGTGTTGCATACATTAAAGATTGTTTGGAAAAAGATGGCCTGGATCCCGAAATAAAACTTCGTATTAATGAGCTCATCGAAAAGTTAAAAGCAGCCGGACACACTGTTGAAGCTGTTGATTTTCCATATATCGATTATTTGGTTCCAACCTATTATGTTTTAACTACTGCCGAAGCATCATCAAACTTGGCTCGATATGATGGCATTACTTTTGGCTATAGAAGCACAAATGCTACCGATTTGGAATCAACCTATAAAAAATCACGTAGCGAAGGTTTTGGTCTTGAAGTAAAACGAAGAATCATGTTGGGAACATTTGTTCTAAGCTCAGGGTATTATGATGCTTATTATTCAAAAGGTCAACGTGTTCGTAGGTTATTACAAAACAGAACAAATGAAATTTTAAGCAATTATGATTTTATTTTATTGCCTACAACACCTGGTACAGCATTTGAATTTGGCCAAAAAGGAGCAGACCCGATAGCAATGTATTTGGAAGATATTTTTACTGTTCAAGCAAACATAACCGGAATACCTGCTATTTCTTTACCTATTGGCAAACATTCGAAAGGATTGCCTTTTGGTATTCAAATCATGGGAAATAAATTTGCTGAATCTCAATTGTTTGCTTTTTCAAAAACAGTGCAAAACGAATTTTAATTTCTTTTTCTCAATACACCGTAAACAAAGAAAATTAAGACTTTTTTCTAATTCGATTTTTTATTAACAATTTTTCTGCAATAAAATAGGGACATTCACCCTCCTTATTTTGTATTTTCGGTTTTTCATTGCGATATTTGTATAGTAAGCAAAACATTGTTGTGGCGTTGTCGTTTTATAATATGAGAAAATCAAAAATCCTTTTCCTTTTTACCACTTTAATTTTTTGCCTCTTGGGTACGGGAACTATTTTTTCTGGATTTTCACAGGTTAGTTATGCTCCCGATACCTTGCAGGACGATCCCATTGCAGCTGCGCTTGATAGTCTTTACCGACTAAATTTGTTTGAAAAAGGGTATGCAAAGGTCATATATCCCAAAAACCCTAAATACCATTTTGCACCCGATTCTGTTCCTCGTTATGAAGAGCTGGTTTATGAAGCAAGACTTTCAAAAATTGATGCTATTTCTCCTTTTGATTTGCAGTATAATGAGGTAGTAAAGGGTTACATTGAAATGTATACTTTGCGTAGACGCGAATTAGTATCGCGAATGATGGCGCTTTCACAATTTTATTTTCCAATGTTTGAAGAGCAATTAGATAAATATAATTTGCCTTTAGAACTAAAATATTTAGCGATATGTGAATCGGCACTCAACCCAATGGCAAAATCACGCTCTGGAGCTATGGGGCTTTGGCAGTTTATGTATCCAACAGGTAAAATGTACGGGTTAAAAGTTTCTTCCTACGTTGATGAGCGTTGTGATCCATATAAATCAACTGTTGCGGCATGCGAATATTTTCAATATTTATATGGTTTGTTTGGTGATTGGCAAATGGTTTTAGCTGCATACAATTGCGGACCAGGGAATATAAATAAGGCAATTAGAAGAAGTGGAGGAAAAAAAACATACTGGGAAATTCGTCCATTTTTACCACGTGAAACACAAGGTTATGTGCCTGCATTTATTGCAGTTAACTATATGATGAATTATACTGCTGAACATAATTTATATTCAGCAATTCCGAAAAAAACATTTTTGCAGGTAGATACGTTAACGGTAAAAAAACAAATTTCATTTGATCAGATCTCAGCTGTTTTAGATATTCCTGTTGAAGAAATTCAATATTTGAACCCGAGCTATAGAAAAATGGTTATACCAGTTTCAGATGAAAGTGCGAGCATATTAACCCTTCCGTCAAACAAAATAGGAGAGTTCGTATCTAATGAAGATAAAATTTATAATTATTATAAAAAAGATACATTAAACAGCAAAGAAGTATTAGCAATACAAGAGGTTAGAAAAACACATGTTGTAAAAAAAGGCGAGCACCTTAGTTCAATTGCCAAAATTTATGGTTGCACTGTTGCCGAAATTAAAACATGGAATGGTATAACAACAGCTACTGTAAAGCCAGGTAAAAAATTAACGATATATACCTATTCTAAACAACAAACACCTGCGGTACAAACACCAAAAGAAAAACCAAGTCCTGTTGTTACCGAAACTAAAACTAATAAAAACGCTTCAGGTACTTTTAAATATTATACCATACAAAAAGGGGATTCGCTGTATAAAATAGCGATGAAAAACCAAACAACTGTTGAGGAAATAAAACGACTCAATAATTTTGGCGAAAAATATAATTTACTTCCGGGGCAAAAAATTAAGATTGCTTTGATGTAATAATTATTCTGTCCGCACTAAATTTAATTCCTTAGGAGGAGCAATGATTAACGGAACCAGCTCAATTGTAACAGAGCTAGTATCTAACCCAAATGCTCTTGCTTCAGATAAACTTAATCGTTTTAAAACAGAGTGAGCATCTAAAATAACTTTTTCATAGAAAGGCAATTCGTTTTCGTAAGACAAAAACTTTTCGATAACAATAAATCTAAAATCACCGATTATATTATTTTTCATTAAGGATTTATAACGACTGGTTATATCTACTTCTTTGTTTTTTACCAGATCCTCTACTACTTTTCTGAACATCAAATTAATACGAGGAGCTACGCGGAAACCTAATCTGAAATCAATTCTGATTACATCATCATGAATAAATTCGCTCACTTTGTATTGCATGCGATATGGCTCATCAACGACATCAACATGAACAAACCAATAAATATCGGCTCGTTTCGGTTGTTTTTGCATGATAGAATAAATAATTTTTGATTCTATTTCCTCAATATTATCAGCACTTGTCAAATAAACCAGGTGGGTAGCATATTTAGGAACGGTAAGATCTCGACTCAAATCTTCTAATACAGGCAAATGGTCTGCAAGCTTCACAAACTCAACATACCTGTTCCTGATTTTTCGGGCATAAAACCATATTAACATTACTAAAATAAGCACACTTCCAATTAACAAAGTAATCCATCCTCCATGCAAAAATTTGCTTAAGTTGGCAATTAAAAAAGAGGTTTCGATAGTTAAATAAACTACTAAGCAGGTTATGATAAATATTGGATTGTAACGTTTTAATATCATAAAATAAACAAGCAATGTGGTAGTCATTAACATTGTCAAAATGATTGCCAAACCATACGCACCCTCCATTCCCTTTGATTCTTTAAAATAAAGTACAATACCAATACATCCTGCCCATAATAACCAGTTGGTTGAAGGAATATATAGTTGTCCTTTTAAGTCGGTAGGGTATTTCACCTTTACTTTTGGCCAAAAATTTAAACGTATTGCTTCATTTATTAATGTAAATGATCCACTGATAAGTGCTTGACTGGCAACAATGGCAGCCAAAGTAGATATAATGATTCCTGTTGGAACAAACCAGTGTGGCATGATGCCAAAAAACGGGTTTGCATTATTTAATTTTTGTCCCTCTTGTGCCAGTAACCAAGCTCCTTGTCCGAAATAATTTAGCACTAACATTAACTTTACAAAGACCCATGTGATGCGAATATTTTCTCTTCCGCAATGCCCCAGATCTGAATAAAGTGCTTCGGCACCTGTTGTACAAAGAAAAACAGCGCTCAAGATTACAAATCCACCTGGATGTAAGAACAATAATTTATAGGCATAATATGGGTTTAACGCTGCAAGCACATGAAAGTTAGTTGATAATTGTGTTGTACCCAAAATACCTAACATAACAAACCAAACCATCATTATTGGTCCAAAAAAGTTACCAATGCTTTTTGTTCCAAATTGCTGAACGGTAAATAGTGCTGTTAGTATAAGAATAACAATAGGAACAATTTGAATGTTCGGGTTTAATTCGCCTAACCCTTCAATAGCTGAGGTTACCGTGATGGGAGGAGTAATTATTCCGTCAGCTAAAAGTGTACTACCTCCAATAATGGCAGGAAACATTAACCATTTTATTTTAGCTCTTCGCACTAAAGCATAAAGCGAAAAAATACCCCCTTCACCTTTATTATCAGCTCGAAGCGTGAGAATAACATATTTTAAAGTAGTTTGTAATGTAAGTGTCCAAAAAATACAAGATAGGCCGCCTAATACAACGGTTGAATCAATTGGGTTGTCACCAACAATAGCACGTAATACGTATAATGGTGAAGTTCCAATATCGCCATAAATAATACCAAGAGTTATAAGAAGTGCGGCTGCAGATACTTTGTGAACGTGATGATGTTTGCCCATTGGGATGTTTAATAAAAAGTGGACAAAATTACAAAATATTAAAGCATGTGAATGCGAAAAAAGATGCAAATAAAAATATTATTATTTTTTTCTGAAAGATAAACTTGAAACAAAATCGAAATTATTTTTTCTAATTTTTCAATCTGTCAAAAATCCAATCAACCTTCATCATTTAATATTTAGGAGGCACACTATGCTGTTTTTATATATAAGAACTTCGTAAACATAGCACTGCTTTTCTTTGCATTTTAAGGTAAAAAGTATTATAATTGTGTATATAAAGGATAAATGAATATTCGCAATAAATCCATTTTCATTGTTACGAGAAGTATTTTATGTAAATTTCTTTTGAAAAAAATTGTCCTTTTTCTTTTTTTTCTAACCGTAAATAATTCTGTTTTTTGTCAAAGTTTTGACTGGCTAACTCCGGGTGGTGGACCGCTTTCTGATAAAGCTACAGGAATAGCAATTGATGCTGCCGGTAATACATATATAACTGGCTATTTTAATGAAGAGGCTACTTTTGGTTCATATTATATGCCCCTTATTGACCTTCACAGCAAAGAAGTTTTTGTCGCAAAAATTGATCCTCAGGGAAATTACCTCTGGGCAAAAAGAGGCTCTAATCATTATGATGATCGCGGCCTAGGTATTTGTTTAGATCCGGCAGGGAATGTTTATGTTACAGGAACTTGTTGGGGAGGATTAATATTTGGCTCCTTGAATGTATACAACAGCACATCTTATACAGATCAAATATTTGTATTGAAATTAGATTCGAATGGAAATGAGGTCTGGTTAAAAAATGCAGGTGTTGATGAATCTGGTTATCCCTACAATGATGATCAAGGATTTGACCTTACTTCTGATAATAATGGAAATATATATGTAACAGGTTTTCTCTCTAATCACGACCTAACTGACCACTACGCAAATTTTGATGCTCTTCAGGTTTTAGTTACTGCAGATGATTCATTAGCTTTTGTTGCTAAACTATCGAATGCTGGAGTGTGGCAATGGGTAAGAACTAATGGTGGATTAGACGATGCACGTGATAATCGAATTGCCACTGACGCTGAAAACAATGTTTATGTAACAGGGGGATTTCGGGGAACTCAGACTTTCGGAACCACATCATTAACCAGCTATGGAGGTTCAGATGTTTATGTTGTCAAATATGATGATCAGGGAAATTTTATTTACGCTAAAAATGCGGGCAGTCCATTAGATGATAGAGGAAACGATATCGCTTTTGATCATAATAGTCATTTATATATAACAGGTGAGTTTAAGGCAAAAGCCGTTTTCGGAAACGATACCATCAATAACAATGGAAGCGATGATGACCGTGATATTTTTGTTTCTCGAATGTCGAAAGCAGGAGTATTTGAATGGGTTAAAAAAGCCGGATCAAACAGTGGAGGTGATCGAGGAAACGGAGTTGTGGTAAATAATATTGGAAATATTTTTGTAACAGGTCAATACAAAGATACTGCAAAATTTGGTGGATTTATTGAAGCTTATACTACTCCTGGTGATATTCAGGTTTTTATTGCAGCAATAGATTCATTGGGAAAATGGAGGTGGGTTTTAAATGGAGGTAGTTCTAGCGATGACCGAGGGAATGGAATTACTTGCGATTATGATTGCAATGTTTTTGTGGATGGATTTTACGAAAATATTTTAAATTTTAATTCAAACACATTAACTGCTGCAGGTCTGAAAGATATGTTTACTGTTAAGGTTAAAGAAGCGTGTTTTTATTATATAGCACCTCCACCGATAGAACCTATAAGTGAATTTTCCGCTTCAAATGTATTTAGTCCGAATAATGACGGGGTGAATGATATTTTTAAGTTCAGGACAAAAAACATGTCAAAACTTAATTGTCAGATATATAACCGTTGGGGTGAATTAATTTATGAAATCGTAGGCGTTGATGCAGGATGGGCAGGACGCACTAAGAATGGATTAGATTGTTCTCCCGGAGTTTATTATTATGTGGTGACAGCAGAAGGCGTTGAAGGTAAAAAGTATGAAGAGAAAGGTTTTGTGCAATTGTTGAGGTAGGCTTTTTCGATACTTATTCAAAAAAACATTTATTATTTAAATTGTATATAAATGCAAAAGGGTTACAACGACCTATGTGTTGTAACCCTTTTTTGTTGCTCCCTCTTCAGGACTTGAACCTGAGACCCTCTGATTAACAGAAGGAGAAGTATCATCAAAACCCTCAACATTAACAACCCTTTCAAGCTTCGCAACTTGAGCTTGGTAATTTATGTGTAAGTTATAGCCTGGTTTAACATTATTATCAAGAGCAAAGTTAGAAGATTACACCTCATCGCAAAAGCTTTTCTGTAAAATCTTGCTCAACTTGGCTAGCTCGCTTGTTTTTTTCTGGAGAAAGAGGTAACAACACAAACCGATACCGCCTCCTCTCGGTTAAAGACTATCTTGTGTAAACATATGTGTTAATGGTGGTGGTGTTAACCAAAACATTAAAGTCCTCTAAGGTCATTGATGTTGGTGTTAGGCTGGTTATTTTGAACCATCCATCATTGCCCATCACACTACCGGCTTTTAATATTGGGCTTGTTCTATTAGGGAACAAGACTTCCCATGAGGAAGGGCTTGCAGAAGCGACTCCACCAGCAAAGGTAGAATCCTTGCTATAGTATCCTTCATCAGTATACCAATTGTTAAAGAAGGTTTTGTAGTCGTAGTAAGAGGCAGGAGCCCCATTGAAACTTGTTAAAGTCCACTTACTTCCTAGCAACTGACTTTCTATATTGTTAAGAGCTAGTGGGGTTGTTGTTTTGTTGTAGAAGTACCTTGCTTGTCCACCTGCAAAATCCAAAACGAGAGAATCGGTAGATAAGTAATGTACGGAACAGATGCTTAGGTTATTTCCCATTGTTATTGTGTTGCTAACATCACCACACCACGAAATCGTTTGAGCAAGAGAAACATCGTCAGTACCCATTATACCTTCATATTGCGTTGTACCACTTACAAGAGTAGCGCTTAGGTATAGCTGTGAGTTAAGATAGTTGTAATGGTTTTTGTAAACAAAAGTTGAGTCTCCAAGTCCTGGAAAGTATTGATTAGTCCTCGTCTCGCTCCGCTTCAGCTTCCAATGTCCAACTAACGAAGCTTCAAAAGGTGTCATACTAGTTGGTGTGGTAACAGGTGTTGTGCTAGGTGTAGGCGCTTTATCTTTTTTACAGCTTGTAACAAATAAGATAAGGCTCAAGAATAATATGGCTGAGTATTTCATAGTTTAGCGTATAGGTAAATATTAAAGTGTTTTATCTCGTCTTCTTTTTCTTTATGGTCAAGTAAACCATGTAACCGATTACTCCAAGTATAACAGTCCCGAATATTGCTACCTTCCAAAATATTGTCCAAAAGCGTTGTCTCTCGCCCTCTTTTGCTAATGCGATATAAAGCTGAGCTTGTTCTGTTGAAACGCTGTATGCCTTGCCGTTTTTAAACTTATCCTGTGCCCAACTTGGGTCTTCCAACATATCCATTATCGCATTGGTGTATTCCATTGTTCCGTTCGTCTGTGCAGTCTTATTAGTAGCACTATTAGAAACTTTGTTCGTTCTTGCTTTAGGTGTGTTCTTAGGAAACCCGTTTGGTATCAATGGGTTATTGCCTGATGCAATTGATACATAAGTAATAACAAGCGATAGCAACAGTAATAGCTGTTTATTTTTACTCATGATCGGGATTGCTTTTTAAGAAGGTTATCGCCACAACTATCGCCACCGGTACAATCGTATAGATCAGGAATTCTGTATAGTCGTAACTATAGCTCAGGCTACTTTCTGTGAACGGATAAAAATTTTGCAACGCATAGTATTTCCCACTGTCGTCCATTGTTCCCCAACCCATGATTAATAATATCAACTGTAGGGTAAACCAGAGTATGTATACACCAATAAGCTTTTTGTTTGCAAGCAACTCTTTCATAGTTTGGAGTATGCTGATTAATGATTCAGCATAACAAATATAGCAAAAATCCAACACTGGAGTAATATATTACCCCAAGCATGCCACGCTTTTTTTACACTTTTCCAGTGTGAAATTAACGAAGGCACAAGCGCAAGAACACGAAGCTTTTTTAATAAAGCTTGGACAACGAATCGTTTCTCTCCGGAAGAAACACAAGCTGTCACAGAATGACCTTGCCTATCCTATCGGCTGGGACAAGTCCTCTATTCGCAAACTTGAACACGGTCAAAGCAACCCAACTTTAAAATCTCTGCTCCTGCTTGCAGAAGGCTTTGGTATTAGCATCCAAGAGCTTCTCGATTTTTAGCACAAAGCGACACGATAAAAAACTCTTGTCGTTCTCAGAAGAAAGAGATACACAACCACCAGCATCACCGCCTTTTTCAAAACCTGACTTGATACATGTAATACGCGTGCAGATATTACTATATTTGTTCCTCATAGATAACCCCTTATGGCTAAGACGAAGAAAGAAAAAACAGAAGAGCAAAAACCTTTTGAACAACTGTTGTGGCAGGCTGCTGATAAGCTGCGTAAGAACATTGATGCAGCAGAATATAAACACTATGTGCTTGGCTTACTCTTCCTCAAATATGTCTCTGATGCTTTTGAAGAGCTCTATAATAAGATAAAAAACAAGGAAGGCGAATACGCTTACGATGATCCGGAAGACAAGCTGGTGTATAGTTCCAAGTATGTGTTTTTTGTACCTCCACATGCAAGATGGTCTTATCTAGTAAGTCGCGCAAAGCTTCCATCCATTGGTGAAGACATTGATAACGCGATGGATCTTATTGAGAAGGACAACACAAAGCTGCGTGGTGTTTTACCAAAACAGTTTGCCAGACCACAGTTAGATAAAATGATTCTTGGTGAACTTGTTGATCTCATCAACAACATAAAGCTTGGCGATGAAGCTGCACGCATGAAAGATCTGTTGGGTGTTGTGTACGAATATTTCTTAGGACAGTTTGCATTGGCTGAAGGACGCAAGGGTGGACAGTTTTACACTCCTCGTTCTGTTGTGCAACTGCTTATAGAAATGCTGCAACCGGAAAAAGGAAAAGTGTACGATCCTTGCTGTGGCTCTGGTGGAATGTTTGTGATGTCTGAAAAGTTTGTGCTGCAACATCAGGGAAGAATAGATGATATAAATATATACGGTCAAGAAAGCAACCAGACCACATGGCGCTTAGCTGTGATGAACCTTGCCATCCGTGGCATTGATCCCGAACAGGTAAAGTGGAACAGTGAAGGAAGTTTCTTGAAAGATGCACATCCCGATCTTAAGGCTGACTATATAATTGCTAACCCACCCTTTAATGTTAGCGACTGGAGTGGTGAACTGTTACGCAATGATGGAAGATGGAAATATGGAGTACCACCAGCAGGTAATGCTAATTATGGATGGTTGCAACATATGCTTTATCACCTCAGCACAAAGGGTAAGGCTGGTGTGGTTTTAAGTAAAGGATCACTTACCACAAAACAGAGTGGTGAGTATGAAATACGTAAAGCCATGTTGGAAGATGGTGTTATTGATTGTATTGTAAACCTTCCTGCAAAACTTTTTCTCAATACTCAGATCCCGGCATGCCTGTGGTTCTTAAATAAAGATGCTAAGAGACTAAGAAAAGGAGAAGTCCTTTTTATTGATGCTAGAAATCTTGGACACCTCATCAACAGAAGGACAAAAGAATTTACTAATGAGGACACTGCTAAAATCTCTGAAACTTATCACCACTGGTTAAACAGCAGGGATGAATATCAAGATATATCTGGATTCTGTAAGTCATGCACAATTGCTGAGGTGAAAACAATGGACTTTGTTCTGACTCCAGGTAGATATATTGGCTTGCCCGATGATGAGGAAGATTTTAATTTCACCGAACGTTTCACCAAATTGCAGGCTGAGCTGAGCAAGCAAATGGTTGATGAAGTGGAATTAAATAAGCGGATTAAGAAAAATCTTTCTTTGCTGAAGGAGGTGGATAATGCTTAGCAATGATGGGATATTAATGACAGATTCTTGGGAAAATAAAGTTGTTGAAAATGTCCTTAAAGTGAAAGGCAGAATAGGGTGGAAAGGCTACAAAACATCTGACTTACGTGAAAGTGGTCCAATCGTTTTGTCAGGCACAGAGATAAAATCTAAGTACCATATTGATTTAGAAGGAGTCAAACACCTTACTCAAGAAAAATATGATGAGTCCCCAGAAATAATGCTAAAAGACAAAGACATACTTGTAGCAACAAGAGGTAGCTTGGGGGAAATTGCTATTTATAGAAAGGAGTATGGACCAGCAACAATAAACCCAAGCCTAGTAATTTTGAGTGAATTTACCGGTGTACCGGAATTTTTATACTACTATCTTGTGTCTCAACCGGGACAAGAAAATTTGTTATCAATGGCAAGTGGAAGTTCAGTGCCAGCTATATATCAAGCTGACATTAGAAAACTTGAAATCCCTTTTCCAAAGCTCTCAGAACAAAAAGCAATAGCAGATATCCTAAGCAGTCTTGATGATAAAATTCATCTTCTTCATCAGAATAGCAAGACCTTAGAACTAATGGCAGAGGCCCTTTTTAGGCAGTGGTTTATTGTTGAATCAAAAGAAGAGTGGACTTCATGTAAGCTTAGTTCCGCAATAAAAATTGTTGGAGGTGGAACCCCAAAGACTTCTCTTTCTGAATACTGGGATGGATGTATACCGTGGTTATCTGGTGGTGGTATTTCAGACAATCACAAAGGATTCGTCTTTACTACACAAAAAACAATATCGCAGTTGGGGCTAGATAATAGTTCTGCGAGACTGCTTCCAGAATTTGCTACTGTGATCTCTGCAAGAGGAACAGTAGGTAAATATTGCTTGTTGGGCTCCCCTATGACTTTTAGCCAGTCTAACTACGGAATATTACCTGTTTTGGATGAAACATATTTTTTCACTTACTTGTTATTAGCACATTCTGTTGAAGAGTTATTGTCCTCAGCTTATGGAAGTGTATTTGATACAATCACAACGGCAACTTTTGATGGAGTAAATATTAACTTGCCAAGTTTGAATGAGATAAAGGAGTTTGATGAAAGTGTTAAACCTCTATTTCACAAGCTTCGCAACAACGCTATTCAAATTCAGACGTTGTCAAAAACTAGAGACTCCATTATGCCAAAGTTAATGAGTGGACAAGTAAAAGTAACGCAATAATATGACACGCATATTTGAAGATGATATAGAACTATGGATGCTTGATATACTCAAGGAGAAAGGTTTTACCTTTCTTTCTCCTGAATCGCTTGATCCTGATAAATCAACAGCTCTGCGTGTTTCCTACCACGAAGTAGTGATAGAATCGCATGTGCTTGCAGCTCTTCAAAGAATAAACCCAAGCATATCCGGTGCTGTTTTACAACAAGCTGTAAAAGAAATATTGCGTGTTCCTGGTCATGGTGATCTGGTTTCTGCCAACCAACACTTTCACATTTTGCTCACAGAAGGTATTGATGTAACCTTCATGGATAAAGGCGAAGAACGCACCATAAAAGCCAAGCTTATTGATGAGGTGAACGGGTCCAATAATAATTGGTGTGTTACTCATCAGCTTACAATAATAGAAAATGGTCAGCAGAAAAGACCGGATGTTATCATCTACCTCAACGGTTTACCTGTTATAGTAGTGGAACTTAAAAATCCTACAGATGAAGCTGCTACTGTAGAAAAAGCATATCAGCAATTACAGACTTATCACAAGACCATACCAACACTTTTTGTTTACAACTGTTTTGAGATCATTTCAGATGGACTTGAAGCAAAGGTAGGAACCATCACCAGTGATATATCACGCTTCATGAGTTGGAAAACAGCTGATGGAAAAACAACAGCATCAGCACGCTTAAGCGAACTGTCAGTAATGATGGAAGGTTTGATGAACGCTGAGGTGTTGACTGACATGATACAGAACTTCATGGTGTATGAAAAGTTCAGTACCGAAGATCCAAAAACAAAAACGGTAAAAGTTGGCGTTGTAAAAAAGATGGCTGCTTATCATCAGTACTACGCTGTAAAGAAAGCTGTGATCTCTACCATAAAAGCAAGTGCTGAAGGTGGTAACAAAAAAGGCGGAGTTGTTTGGCATACGCAAGGATCAGGAAAGTCTTTATCTATGGTGTTTTACACAGGTCTCTTGGTAAAGGCATTAAACAACCCAACCATTATAGTAATCACAGATCGTAACGATTTGGATGATCAGTTGTTCGACACATTTGGTAATTGTTCTTTACTCTTAAGACAAGTGCCAGTGCAGATAGAAAGCAGAAGCAAGTTAATTGAAGAGTTGAAGAACAGACAGTCGGGTGGTGTATTCTTCGCTACAATACAAAAGTTTTTACCCGAAGATGGCATCAGTCAGTTCGAACAATTATCTGACAGAAGAAATATTGTGGTGATAGCCGATGAAGCACACCGCACACAATACGGATTTGAAGCAAAGATTAAATATGTGAAGGATGCTGCCGGTAACGAAATTGGTACAGATGTGAGTTACGGATTTGCCAAGCACATGCACGATGCTTTACCTAACGCTACATTCATAGGCTTTACAGGAACACCAGTAGAAAGTACAGACAGAAATACACAAGCTGTGTTTGGTGAATATGTGGATGTGTACGATATAGAAAGAGCAGTAAGAGATGGTGCAACAGTACCTATATACTACGACAACAGGTTTGTGAAGTTAAAACTAGATTCGTTGGTGCTGGATGATATGGAAGCAGAAATATCAACAGCAGCAGAAAATATTCCTGAGTACATGGTGAAGAATGCTATGGAAAGGGCAATCAGGCAGGAAGCGATTGTTGGTCACCCAGACCGCTTGAAGATAATAGCGAAAGATATAGTTACACACTTTGAAGACCGTGCAAAAACATTCAGCGGAAAAGCATTGGTAGTAAGCATGACAAGAAAGATAGCTGTTTCGCTGTACAATCAGATTGTTGCTATCAGACCTGAATGGCATGATGATTCTGATGATGCAGGATGTATCAAGGTGATCATGACAGGCAGTTCTTCTGATGATGCATTCTTACAACCACACATCAGAAACAAAGAAAAGCGTACACTTATTTCCAACAGATTAAAGGATGAGAAAGATCCGTTGAAGATGGTTATCGTAATAGACATGTGGCTTACAGGATTTGATGCACCAGTGTTACACACCATGTATCTTGATAAAGACATGAGTGGTCATAACCTGATGCAGGCTATAGCAAGGGTAAACAGGGTATTTAAGGATAAGCCAGGAGGATTGGTTGTAGATTATGTTCCGGTTACTGGCAACTTAAAAGCAGCACTAAAAACATACACAGAGAATAATGGTCAAGGTGCTATAACGCTGGATATAGCTGAAGCGGTTAATGTGATGCTGACAAAGATGGAAGTGGTTCAGCAGATGTACCACGGATTTTCTTATGAAGAATATTTTACAGCTGCTACACATAGGAGGCTTAATATCATTCTGGAAGCAGAAGATCATATACTTGCGTTGGATAATGGTAAAGAACGCTACTTGCGTGAAGTAACATCGTTGAGTAAAGCGTATGCTTTATCCAAATCGGAACAAGCAGCAAAAGATATTACTCACGAGGTTGCTTTCTTTCAAGCTGTCAGAGCCCGACTTGCAAAGTTTGATATGCAGGTCACAGGTCAACAGAAAAAGGATTTTGAAAATACGATCAAAGCAATGGTTGAAAGTGCTGTTGCTTCTGATGGTATAGTAAACTTGCTGGATCAGGCAGGAATGGATAAGCCGGAAATATCCATCTTTGGTGAAGACTTTATGAATGACATCCGTAACATGAAGCAGAAAAATGTTGCGATAGAGTTGTTGAAGAAACTACTTGCTGATCAGATCAAGATCAGGTTCAACAAGAACATGGTTGTCAACCGGAGCTTTACAGAAAGGCTGCAAGATGCGATAAACAAGTATAACCGGAAGAGTATAACAGCTCTGGAGATGATGGAACTGTTGTTGGAAATCACGCATGAAGTCAACAAGGAAACAGCTCGCGGTGCCGACTTAGGTTTGACACCAACCGAAAAAGCTTTTTACGATGCCTTAAGCTGTAATCGTTCTGCTGTAGAAATGATGGGTGATGCAAAGCTTTTAGAGATCGCTAAGGAATTAGTAAAAAGAGTAAAGTCCTCCACAACGATTGACTGGACTGTTCGGCAATCCGCTAAGGACAAGGTAAAGCTGGAGGTTAAGCGTGTACTAAGATTTTATAAATATCCACCGGATGATGAACCTCGTGCAACCGATACTGTTTTAGAACAAGCGGAGATGCACGCTGAGGAGCTAGTGTAGGCATTCCACAAAAAATATTTTGCGATAAGCGATACTTTTCATACATTTGTCTTATCATTTCCAGTCATCACCAATGACGAACTTCCTGAAGACAATCTAGGCTACTCACAGGGCTTTATTACTAAAGGACTTCAAAACAGACCGGCGCATATGCGCATTTTTTTCTTTGTTGAGGTTTACTCAGCACTGCATAACTCTAGGGTTTATTAACGCTGTGCCCTAGCGTGTGTGTTAGAACTTCAGTGTTTGTATATTAAATCTTTAACGACATGAAAAAGGCTGAATGGCACTTGGATATTGAGGAAATCCGGAAAATGAAAACAATAGAACCTCACAGTAAGTTATATGTTCAACTGAGCAAGGATAATACTCTTATTAAGGACCATGATTTACTAAGCAAAGACTCTATTCTTACAGGAGACAAGCGCACCTATATAATACAAGCCGGTAAAAAGCTTGGAGATGTTTTCAACTATCTCCCACATGGTATAATTGACAAAACCGAAACAGGTATAGGTGGAACAACCTTGGAGTTGGATGCTGAAAGAAATTCGATAGTTGTTCAACCGTATAATTATACAGCTTGGAGTAAGACTTTGCACAGCTCGTTCAGCAATAACTATAAACTCTTTTTTTATGGTCGGTACACTTTTAAAAACAAAACTGTTGCTAAAACAAAGAAAATAAGTACCATCAACATTGTGCTAACGCAAGACTCAAGCATAAATGCTAAACTCCTAGAGTATATTAAAGATTGTAACACAAATCATCAACCTGCAAAAATAACCTGCGTAGCGGATCAGTTACAAGCGTTAAAGGATTGCTTAAATAATATAGGAGATCGTTTTTTTGACAGCTTTCACCTAGTGCTTGATGAGATCGATGCCTTGCAAGAACAAAGCACCTTCAGAGAAGTTATGGAGGATTGTTATAAAATATACAAGTGTCATCCTGAGAACAAGAGAACTGTCATTTCCGCCACACTCATGAATTTCCATGATAAAGTAATGAAGGTTGAGCCCTATTCTAAAATAGCTTATGATGTTCCGCAGCCAAAAAATCTTTATCTGATAACAACAACGCATGTTGAGGAGGAATTAATTCGACAGCTTACGACTCTTTCAAGCAACACAAAAGCTAAAATTGTAGTGGCTTGCAACCATCTTGGATATTGCATGAATGTTATTACAGCTTTATCAAAAGAGCCATCCACAATGAGTAAAGTCTTCAAAATACTTTGTAGTGAAGCAAATAAGCATAAGGTAAAGGGGTATTTTGACTATATGGCAAGTAATGGGATATTGCCTGGTGATATCAACTTCATCACAGCCGCATATTTCAATGGTTTTGACATAAACGAAAAGTACCACAGCATAATTGTGGCAGAAAGCGCGAAACCTGTGTTACGATTGTCTCCTTCTGTTATATATCAGATAAGTGGCAGAGGAAGACAAGGGCTGTTGACAAATAGGCTTATACTTAAAATGGTTACAGATAAGAAATATACTGCTTATACTCTTAAAGACTTAGTTGGTTTGGCAGACGATCGTAAAGCAATAATAGGGTTGATTGATAGGCTTAAGAAATCAACAAACAAACATTCTGTCAAAGCTGCGGAAGCAATAAAAAACCTTTACATAACCGGAACTCAAGAGTATCCATCCGTTTGTTCTGAAGACGAAGGTAACATTGTAGTCTCCTATCTTAAAATTGATAGCAGATTAGAGCAACAAAAAACTCATGAACAATATCAAAAGTTTCCGCTTTTAAAACAAGCCTTAGATAAAAGATTTCTTGTTAATCCAATGGCTAGACTTCATCAAAAGGATGATGCTAAGAAAACAGAAAAGCCTGACTATGTGTTACTCGGGACAGCCTTGTTAACAAAACTTGAGAAGATTAAGCGAACAGAAGATTTTGCAGCTTCAATTAAGGCGATAAAAAAACATCTGCCGCATCCAATTTATCCATTCCAGAAAATGATTATAGATGTATACTTGCAGGCATGCATTGATGTATCAATCAATTTGGATAAACTTGTTCTGCATTTAAAGACTTTACTTGGCGATAGATATCCCTTTCAGAATCTTAAGCTGGTTAAGTTTTATCTAGACTTTTTCAATGTTTTAGCCAAAAAAGCTACGATACTAGAAGAGTTTCACAATTACTTTACGATGGAATCACAATGTACAGCTGAAAAATTAAAAGAGAAGTGTATAAAGTTTGCTGAGTTAATCCAAGATTTGACGGAATCAAGCAGTCTTCAAGTCAGGGATATCGCAAATGAAACGCATAAACGACCTGCCAATATAAGAGCGTTACTAACGATTAATGAGGTAAAAACTAATAAAACACGCAATTTAAAGATTGTTGGTTACGACCCATTTGGTATAAAAACAGCTACTCCTATAGGTGCATCAGTCTGATAGCCAACCTTCTGCAAAACAAAAAGGTGACAAGTGAGAATATATGTTTTATATAGTATGTGAAGAAGCTCACTTGTCACAAAAAAGAACTCAGGTTACCCCGAGTTCTTATGCTTAGCCTAAATACCAAAACTCTTTCTTCTTCTGTTTGTGACCAATGATCCCACTCGAAAAGTCATGCGCATTAACCGTTCTCTCCAGAAATGAATCAACATAGGAAGACTTGTTCGCTCCGGTAAGCAAATTGTAAAATTGCCACATAGAGATGCTTCCTCCAGCTTCATTACCAAAATTCGAATCGTGGTAATAGCCATCCACTACTGCACCTAACTGTTGATCACCAAGAAGTATTGCTGGAATATCCTTCTTAGCCGTTTCAGGTAAATGCTTGAACATTCTGGATCTACCAACTGTCTGAGCAAATTCTGTTTCGGTCAATTCGATGTTAGTCATTTCTCGCATTGCATTAAGGTGCTTGCCGGCTTTGTACTGATTAAGCAGGTTATCTACCGCATGCTTGAGTTGTCCGGTTGATCGTATTCCTACTTCTTCCTTAAGCCCATCGCTCCATATACATAGGTTGCAACAGACCTTGTTCTGAAACCCAACAAACAACTGAAAGTGTTGATCTCCATGTGGACGCTTGCTATAAAGGTTATCAAGGTTATAAGATTTGACACCACCGATAGTTAGCGATAACAAGTTGCCATCGATCTCATCGTAAATTGAAGGGATTTCGATAACGAACATCATTCTTTCGTAATACAAAGTCTGTTCCCACGGTGCTAAATCTTTGGCTGCTTTGTGCTTTGCTTCCGGCACTCTGCCTTTGATTGCGTGACTCACTCGAATGTTCGGTTTCAGTATTTTCTCGTTACTAAAGTTCTTATGAACCTGTTCCCATGTTGCTTCAATAAACTCTGAATGACTAATCAGTGGCTCGTTTGATGTTGTCCACACAGGGATGATGTGTTGCTCTTGCATTTCGTGAATAGGCATCTGTATTGTGTTTGCTTCGATAAATGCTTGTGAGCTTGAGGATATACCTACCCCATTAGGGGACAATGCTGGAAGCTGCTCCAGCACTGTCTTGTTGTTGTTAATGATGAACTCCATTTTTACTAAAGGTTTCTGGTTTAACACTGATTTGGTTTCTTCTGGAGACAAAGGATTCTCGATGACTCGCTTGGAACTTAGGGTTACTGTTGAACAACTCTATCAAGTCGTCAATGGATTTGCAGGCATTGATCCTTTCTGAAAAGTCTTCTTGCGGTTGCTCATCTTTCTCCTGAAGTACAACAGGCTTTATGCTTATATCAGCATTGTTGCACCATTCAGCGATACGCTTCCCTTCCTCGATAGATAAGTTCAGTTCCGGCTTATTTCTGAATAGTCCTGTACGATCTTTGCTTACAGATGCTTGGTGTTTCTGATTAAGTTCAAACACAACTGTAAATTCATAATCGCTATCTTCTCTTTGCACCGCCTTTAAGCCCACTTTTTCCGGCACGGTCTTTCCGTTTTTCTCAGCCATGATGTAATCTGTTTTACTTCTCATTGTACCGATAATGTGCATATCAGTTTGCAGAATCTTTTGTACAAATGCGTTGTGCCTCGGTGTGACCTTTGCCCAAGCTGTAAAGCTATTACCAGGAATGTTGCTGTGAATATCAAGTATGCCACCTGATCCAGACCATTCAGCAGAAAGGCTGTCAATGATCAAACACTCAAAGCCATTCTTTGCAGCAAGTTCTATTGCTTCAGAATACACTTCAGGAGTATAAGGGGAAGTAAGGGCTAATACAGAGTACCCACCAAGTTCAGAGTATAAATGCGCTGAACCATTTTCTGTATCTAACACCGCAACTTTACTCCAGTCGTTCGTAAGACCGTAAGCCATAAGTAATGCTGAATAAGTTTTTCCGGAACCTGATGGACCTTGGATAGCCATCTTAATCTTGCAGCGATTCCGTGCTGCTTTGCTGAACTGTTTCATAGTTTTAAATTTTAAAGGTTTAAGATTATTAGTCTTTAAGAGTAGGCTCATTAATCAAACACCCAGCAAAAAGGCACAGATAGTGCCTTTCAGTAATCATAAACTTGGTAGGTTTAAGTCAAGATGCCTTCATCAGCAAAGGAGTAATACGCTGAAGCGGTTAGGATGAGATGGTCATAGACAGTCAGCTCCAATAGTTTTCCTCCTGCAACAAAGTTTTTAGTTGTAGCAATATCCTGTTGTGATGCTGTGAGGTTACCACTTGGATGGTTGTGCAGCAGTATTATTCCTGTTGCTAGACTTTTTAACGCTGTTGCAAATGCCAGTCTGATATCCACAACTGTTCCACAAATACCTCCCTCAGATAGCTTGTGGAAAGCGATTACCTCATTTGCTCGGTTCAGAAGGATGATGAAGAAATACTCTTTAAGTTCGATCTGTGATGAGGTGTGTTCAAAGATCTCTCTTGCGATAAGATGCGCATCAGCAGAGGTCTTAATGGCTTTACTGGTGAATAGCTTTTTGCTATACATGACGCTAATCTCGTTGATGAAGCAGCTTGATGTTTCCATGTGTGATTAAGTTTTGGTTAGACTTTAGACTTAATCTTCAGAGTAGGCTCTTCAATAAAATATCTAGAAAAGAATGCTTTCCTATAACGCATACGATTTCGTCTTGCTAAAAAGTTGCACCCGGGGGTACCACCTTTTCAGAACAAGAGGGGGGCTTCTTGCTAGGGGAACCTTAAGACATACGAATACACAGAAAAGGTGCTACCTAGTAATATATTGTTGTAATACTTCTATCAGCAAAGTTTAAGCCTTTACCTCATCATAAGTTTTTGGTGTATGTATAGCATCCATTCTCACACAGGAACTCACATGTTTGTTCACAGCGTCAATAACATCGTTGCCATAATCATCAAGATAAATACCAGTAATACGATTTCCATACTCATGTCCAAGTGCTTCTGCGATTTGATCTTTGGGATACCCTAATGATTTTGCGACATTCGCCCAGCTATATCTAGCAACATAAGTTGTTAAAGGGATTGGTAGCTCCATCTGTTTGCCAAGCTTTTTCAAATACTTGTTGCAAGTTTTAAGTTTTAAACCGATAGCCTCCCTTTCTTCTGCTTTTTCTGTTTCTCCGATACTCAAGTAGGAGATTAGGTAATCGTTGTTCTCATCCTTGTACAAGTTCATAATTCTTTCTGCTTCTGCTGTGATTTTTATGCTGTATATTTTTCCGGTTTTTCTCCTTCGATAGACAATCCTTCCTTGTTGGATGCTACTTTTCTTCAGAAGCGCCAGATCTATAAACGATATACCGATAAGGTTAAAAATCAGGAAGAAGATGTTTCTGCTATGCCACATCGTAGTATTCTCTTCAAGAGCTGCTTCTTGAAGCTTCCGTAAGTCTTTTATGGTAACAGCACGACTAACCGTTTTTTCTGTTTTTATCTTGTAGCTGTTAAAGGGGTAGAGGTTAGGTTCTATGATTTTTTTACGGATAGCAATATTCATCAGCGCCCTAATTTCGCGCATATACACCGCAACAGTATTTCTGCTAAGCCCTTCTACTATCAACTGCGTATCAAAATCTTTGAGTAGAGTGTAGCTTATCATATCAACGCATAGATCTTCTCCAGCAAACTTGATTAGCCTGTTTAAAGCTGTTTCATAGGATTGTGCGTTTCCGAATCTTCCTTTATCGCGAAGGCTTTTTATTTCCTTCTTAGTAAAATCAGTGAACAGAACCTTGGTGTTCTCACCGTTACTTAGCAAAGCATCTCTTAGTTCAGTGATGGTTAGGTCATCTGTGAAAGTCATCAGTAAAAGCTTTTTCTCTAGTTCGAGCAGTCTTGTACTAAGTAACAAGTTCAACTCTTTTGACTTCGGATGCGTTTTGTTTATTCTGCACTTAAGAGGATCCCAATCCTCTTTAAGAACTTTTACACCAGATCCAATTCTTGTTGTTTGGTCGTTTTGGGTAAGTCTGTAGATTACACGAACTCTGCCGTCAGCATAGCTGCGTGCACCGTCAATGGTAAGTTTAAGGGTAGCCATAAGTGTTGGTTTTGTGGCTATAACTTGTATAAATCTTGGGTAAGTTATTGGTAAGTTGATACGGTCAGATGCCACATTTCTTCCGAAATCGGAGGCTCATAATACAAGTTCCTAAAGAAAAAGTTTTACAGAGGTAACCCCCGCAAATGCAAAAGGGTTACAACGACCAATGTGTTGTAACCCTTTTTTGCTGCTCCCTCTTCAGGACTTGAACCTGAGACCCTCTGATTAACAGTCAGATGCTCTAACCAACTGAGCTAAGAGGGAATTTTGTTGGTTTATCTTATTTGTTAAAGAATTTTGCCTGAGCAAAATATTCAAAAATTAAGATTGTTTTCCCCTTTTTTAAAAAGGAGTGCAATATTAGTGTGTTTGAACCAAATATGCAATATATTTGCGCAAAATATTTTAAAAATAATTCTATGAGTTTATTAGTTGTGGGTACAGTGGCCTTTGATGCTATTGAAACACCTTTCGGGAAAACCGATAAAATACTAGGCGGAGCGGCTACTTACATTTCGTTGGCGGCATCTTATTTTACCAAAAAAATTAATTTGATTTCCGTTGTCGGGGATGATTTTCCTTCCGATCATGTGAAAATGCTTAATAAACATCATGTGAATACTGATGGGTTACAAGTATTAAAAGGACAAAAAACCTTCTTTTGGGCAGGTAAGTATCATAATGATATGAATAATCGTGATACAATTACTACTGAATTGAACGTATTGGAGAATTTTAACCCTGTTGTTCCTGAAGCATACCAAGATTGTGAGTTTTTAATGCTAGGCAATTTAGTTCCTGCTGTTCAACAGCAAGTTATCAAACAATTAAAAAAACGTCCTAAGCTTATTGTGCTTGATACGATGAATTTTTGGATGGACATTGCCATGAATGATTTAAAGGAAACTTTAAAGATGGTAGATGTTTTAACAGTGAATGATGCAGAAGCTCGTCAATTATCAGGTGAATATTCTTTAGTGAAAGCAGCACAAAAGATTTTGGCGATGGGTCCAAAATACTTGATCATTAAAAAAGGAGAACACGGAGCATTATTGTTTAATAAAGAGCAAGTGTTTTTTGCACCAGCTCTTCCATTAGAAGATGTTTTTGATCCAACAGGTGCTGGAGATAGTTTTGCTGGTGGTTTTATTGGTTATTTAGCAGAGACAAAGGATATTTCTTTCGAAAACATGAAACGTGCAATTATTTTTGGTTCTGCAACTGCATCTTTTTGTGTGGAAAAATTTGGCACCGAAAATATTGTAGGGTTAACCCAAGAGCAAGTAGAAGAGCGCGTTCAAGAGTTTGTTGATCTTGTTCAGTTTGATATTGCTTTGGTTTAAGTATCAGAAAAATTATAAATTAAAAGCCTCGAAAGAAAATTTCTTTCGAGGCTTTTTTGTGATTCAAACACAAAATAAGTTACAGTATTACATTCCTTGCGAATCAGCTGAAGGTCCAAATGTGCCTGGCAATGGAACGTTTAGCAGGCGCAAATATACCGTTAGTTGACCGCGATGATGGTACAAGTGATTCATGCACCATGAACGTACTACTTTTGATTTCGGCATTGTAAAATAAATTTGCTCACCATTACGCATTGTCCATAGTTTCTGAAATTCTTCTTCAGAGGTTTCGGTCAATATTTTTTCAGCTTTTTCTACTAATGAATCGTGATAGACTAAAAGTTCAGCTGTTGATTTAAACTCCTTGGGAGTAAAATCTCCTTTTGCAAAATCGAGTTCATCATTTATCAAACACTCTTTCCACCAGCCGCTTATCTCTGCAACATGCACAGCTAATCGTTTTAGTGTCATTGATTTTTCATGCGGCTTAAAATCACCTTTTTCTAAAGGTACCACTTCAAGCAGTTTGCGCGTAGCTGCAGCTTCCTGTTTAAATTCTTCTAAAAGAACTTCATTTAGTTTCATATGATTTAATTTATTGGTTATTAGGTTAAATTTTAAATTACTTCGAATTGATTATTGCATAATAAACACCCTTTATCACTTCTGCCATTTTATCAATATTTAATGTTTCAATGGTGTCTGTTTTTTCGTGATAATTTGCATTCCGATAAAAGGATGTATCAGTTATCATTATAGCTGAATAACCGTATTTCCAATAATTCAGGTGGTCTGAAAAGTCGATGCCGGGAATAAATGCAGGTGCATTTATTGAACAAACTTTTATAGAAGAATTTTTTTTCATCTCTCTTTTTGTTTTCCGAATAGTTTTTCCTTCTCCAAATTTTCCGACCACAGAAATATAATTTGCTTTAGTTGGATAAAACAATTTCATTAATCCGATTGGATATGCCTGTGATTTAGGCTTTTCCGAATAATAACCGATCATCTCCAGGCAGATCATTTTTTTGACTTTTACTTTAGTGTCATGCAGCATTTTAGCATGAACCGCGCTTCCCATATTTTCGGTTCTGAAATTTGGCGGCTCTTCCAGTGAATATGCAACAAGATCAATTCGGTATTTTAAATTACCATTTTGAGCTTTTAACAGTCTTGCTATTTCTAATAATCCAGCAATTCCGCTTGCATTATCATCTGCACCAGGTTGGTTATCACACACATCGTAATGCGCGCCAACAATTATTCTTTCTGCCTCAAGCGGACCAAACGAACAAATAACGTTTTTGTATTCTCTCACACCAACCATATAGTTTTGTTCAACCACATTATTTGTTGATTTTTTAAATTCATCAAAAATGTATTTTGCACATTGGTTCAACCGATCCACATTTGCATCATTTCGAGCGGTTGGTGATTTGATAAGAAACTTTAGGTCCGCAAGTATGCGTGATTTGTCAACATTGATGGAAACTTGCGTGGTATCATTTAAAATAAAATTAGGGTTTGCAATTAGATCTATTGCAGTTAGAAAAACAAGAAATATCAATATGTATTTTTTCATTCTTACAAACGTAGTACATTTTTTGTTGATTGAAAAACAACGCAATATTCCGTATCTTTGAAAGATGTAACAATGCGAATGCATTAGCGTTATAGAATAAGCAATGTCAGAATATCAGTATCAAAGTTTAATAGAAAAACTGGATGAATTCATCCGAAAATACTATAAGAACCAACTTTTGCGTGGCTTCATTTATAGTGTTGGCTTGGTATTGCTGTTTTTTGTTTCTGTGACTGCGCTTGAATATTATGCTCATTTTAATACTTCCGTTCGCACTGTGTTGTTTTATTCTTTCATTATTACCAGTCTTTTTATTCTTGTAAATTATATTGCCATTCCCCTTTCTAAACTATACAAATTCGGCAAAATTATTTCTCATGAAGAAGCGTCATCCATAATCGGAAAACACTTCTCAAATGTGCAGGATAAATTGTTGAATGTATTGCAGCTTCAACAAATAGCGAATAGCGAAAAAGGAAATAGCCAGCAACTGACAAATAACAACCAACAATTAATAGAAGCAAGTATAAATCAAAAAACAAAAGAATTAAAACCAATTCCTTTTACTTCTGCAATCGACCTTTCTGAAAATAAAAAATACCTGAAATACGCATTTGTTCCTATTTCGCTAATTGCCATTATTTTATTTGCTGCACCTAGTATTATTACCGATGGAACAAAGCGCTTAGTGAAGCATAGCGACTATTTTGAAAGGGAGGCCCCCTTCCAGTTTGTAATAACAAATACTGATTTGAAAACCGTTGCTCAGGAGGATTATCAGCTGAAAGTAAAACTTACTGGAAATGAAGTACCTGATAATGTATTTGTAGAAATTGAGGGAAACGAGTTTAAATTGGACAAAGAAAACATCGTCAATTTTAATTATACATTTAAAAATGTACAAAAAAATATCAGTTTTCAATTGTCGGCAGATGGTTTTAAGTCAAAGGAATATGAGTTAGTTGCATTACCAAATCCTATTTTATTAAATTTTGATATCGCCCTTAATTATCCAAAATATTTGAATAAAAAAGATGAGGTGGTAAAAAATACTGGTGATCTTGTTGTTCCTGCCGGAACAAAAGTCAATTGGAACTTCAACACACAAAACACTAAGCAGTTGCGATTGAATTTTAATGATACTTCTTTTGCCGTTAATCCTGCAGCGGAAAACGCTTTTAATTATTCTGCCCGACTGTTTCGCGATAAAACATATTCTGTAACAACGTCAAATCAATTTTTAAAAAGTAAAGATTCTGTAACTTATACTATCAATGTAATTCCAGACGCCTACCCACAAATTTCGGTTGACGAAAAAAAGGATTCGAATTCCACCAGACGTATTTCTTTTCGTGGCGAAGTAAAAGATGATTATGGATTTAATAAACTAACATTCAATTATCGTTTTATTGTAAATAACGATTCTTCCGTTACTGATAATTATAAAAAAATAACAACCAATACAACCGCAGTTAGTATTAACAAAGCTGTTACACAAGACCAGTTTTATCATTATTGGGATATGAATGAGCTAGGTGTAAATCCTGGGGATCAGATTGAATATTATTTCGAAATATGGGATAACGATGGCGTTACAGGAAGCAAATCAACGCGTTCACAGAAGATGGTTTTTAAGGCTCCTACATTGAAAGAGCTTTCTGAAAATACAGATAAGAACAACAATAAGATTAAAGATGATCTGGAGGAAAGTATTCGTCAGGCAAAAGATGTGCAAAAAGAATTAGCTGACTTGCAGCGTAAGGTAGCGGAGAAAAAGAATCTTACTTGGGAAGAAAAAAAGAAATTGCAAGAATTACTCGACAAACAAAAAGACTTGCAAAAGAAAGTTGAGAAAATAAAGAACGAGAATCAACAAAATAACCAACAGCAAAGCGAATACAAACAACCAGATGAAAAAATACTGGAGAAACAAAAACAATTAGAGGAATTGTTTGATAAGGTAATGACTCCCGAATTGAAAGAAAAGTATAATGAATTACAAAAACTGTTGGAAAAATTAGATAAAGATAAAGTTCAGGAAGCATTGGAAAAAATGAAGCTCGACAATAAAGATCTGATGAAAGAGCTTGATCGTAATTTAGAAATTTTTAAACAAATGGAGTTTGAACAAAAACTTCAGGAAAGCATAAATAAACTGGATGATCTTGCTAAGAAACAAGACGATCTTGCAAAAAAAACGGAAGAGAAAAAAACGGATGCGAATGAACAGAAAGCAAAACAAGATGATTTAAATAAACAGTTTGAAGATGTAAAAAAAGATCTGAAGGATCTTGAAAAAAAGAACAGTGAACTGGAGGAGCCGAAGAAGATGGAGAATACTGATCAGAAGCAGGAAGATATTAAAAAAGATATGCAAAGCAGTAGTGAGGAGCTGAGTAAAAATCAAAAGAAAAGTGCCTCAAAATCACAAAAAAGTGCAGCTCAAAAAATGGAGCAAATGAGTCAGGATATGGCCAAAATGCAGCAATCAATGGAGCAGGAACAACAAACCGAAGACATTAATAAGTTGCGTGATATCTTAGAAAATCTTATTCAACTTTCATTCGGACAAGAAGCATTGATGGGCGAGTTGTCAAAAGCAAATACAAATGATCCGCAGTATTTCAAGATTAATCAGAAACAGAAAAAATTGCAAGATGATTCTAAAATGATTGAGGATAGTTTATTGGCACTGAGTAAACGTGTTCCTCAAATTCAGGCAACAGTTAATCGTGAAATTAGCGCAATCAATATGAATATGGGTAAGGCCAGTGACGAGATAAAAGACTCGCAAACGGCTTCATTTGATGGGAAAAATCATAAACAAGAAGGTGTTAGTCGCCAACAGTTTGCAATGACATCAATAAATAATTTAGCATTGATGTTGAATGAGGCATTAAGTCAGATGCAAGCTGAGGCCAAGAAAAAACCGGGTCCTCCGGGAAGTGGAAGCTGCAGTAAGCCTGGTGGAAATGGTAAAAAACCGTCTATGGCAAATCTTCGCCAAATGCAGGAGCAGTTGAATAAACAAATTCAAAAATTAAAAGAAGGACTGGAAAAAAATGGAAATAAGCCTGGCAATAAACCAGGAATGAATGGTTCTGGAATGAGCCAGGAATTAGCTAAACTTGCGGCACAGCAAGAAGCTATTCGTCAGCAATTGCAACAAATGGCAGATCAATTGAATAAAGATGGTAAAGGCGGAGGTAATGTAGGTAAGCTTGCCGAAAAAATGGAAGAAACCGAAACCGATCTGGTAAATAAATTGCTTAGTAATGAAACTTTAAAGCGCCAACAAGAAATTTTAACCCGCTTGCTAGAGTCCGAAAAGGCAGAGAAAGAGAGAGAAATGGACGAAAAAAGACAGTCCAATGAAGCAAAAAATGAAAATTTAAGTAACCCTAATGAATTTTTAGAGTATAACAGACAAAAACAAAAAGAAACGGAATTATTAAAAACGGTTCCACCGTCTTTAAACCCCTTCTTTAAGTTGAAAGTCAATGAATACTTTAATAAATTCGAAGAATAAATGGTACTTGCAGAAAATCAAAAAATAAGAATTTCTTCTAAATCCGAGAACATCATTCTTGTTGAGCGTATGATAGAAGATGTTTGCGATCTTTTTAATATAAGTGAAGATTATTATGGAAATATTTTGGTAGCATTAACCGAGGCTGTAAATAATGCAATCTACCACGGTAATGCTGCAAATCCACAAAAGAGTATTGATATTTACTTTAAATCGTTTTCTGATCATGTTTCTTTTACTGTAAAGGACGAAGGAATAGGTTTTAACTTTTCTAACCTGCCAGACCCTACTAATCCTGAAAATATCGAAAAACCAAATGGTCGAGGTGTATTTTTAATGCGAAATCTTGCTGATAAAGTTTCATTTGAAGACAATGGAAGCAAGGTGATTCTAGACTTTAAAGTTTCTGTCAACTAATAAAATATTTAATACATCATTACACAACCCGTGCTACTCCAAACGCACAAATAGGCAAATGTTAATTAATTTTAACGGATGCCTATTTTTTTATGCCTCACCTCGATCTTATTAGGTCAATACTCGGAAGTAAAATCTTTATCTTTGTTCCATGGATATTGATTTAGAGAAAAGTTTTCAAGCAGCCTTAAAAAAATTAGCACCACAGTTTGGAGAAGGACTAGATATGCAAGCGGTATTATTTTTAATTGGCGTGCAAGAATTGGGAAAAGGATTCATAAAACTTTCAAAAGAAGAAAAGTTGGATGTGTTGCATATAGCAATATGCACATTGCTTGCACCTTATGGCTTTTATGAATACGAAGGCTTAGATAAAGATGGTTGGCCACATTGGAAAGCAAATGAAAAATTGCCACCACTCAAACCAGGACAGCAGCAACAGCTAATGAAACAAGCTATTATTGATTATTTTAATACAAAAGAAATGGTAAATTAATTTTGGAATTAATACTTTAAAGTTACTGTTACTTCAGCACTCTTCCCTGGTTCATCCAAACGAATAACCCCAACACCAGTCATCCCTGGGTATTTAGCCACTTGAGTAGCTTTCACATCAAATATTGCAGGAAGCTTTACTTCAAAAGACACCACACCTGAACCATCAGTAGTTCCAGTATAAGTTACTTGTCCGTTAACCGAAGGAGCTGCCAATAACACTGTTGCTATTGCAACAGGTATTCCTGCAGTATCAACAACAGTTACTTTACCATGACATGTTTTATCCTTTTTGCACGAAGGAGTTGAAATTGCTGTAATCAGCAATAAAAAAACAATAGCAAATGAAGAAAATTTTAGAAAAAACGTTTTCATGGTTGTTGGTTTTGTATTTGTAAAATACTTTTTTTGTACTATTTATACAACTCTTAATTATCTTTACAATTAACAAATCTAAAAAAATATTCATGAATAACAAAAAACTCTTCATAGCTTTTTGCTTAGCCTCATTTTCTTTTTTGTTTTTCTCATCTTTTAAATCTTTCAAAGATGGAGGATCAGGAGAAATAAAGGTAATGATAACAACTGATTATGGTGTAATAAAAATAAAACTATATAATGAAACTCCACTTCATCGTGATAATTTTTTAAAATTAGTAAAAGAGCATTACTATGACAGTTTATTATTTCATCGAGTAATTCGAAGCTTTATGGTACAAGGCGGTGATCCGGATTCAAAAACAGCTATTCCGTTAATGGAATTAGGAAACGGAGGGCCTGGATATACAATTCCTGCAGAGTTCAATCAACAACTTTTTCATAAAAAAGGAGCTTTAGCAGCAGCTCGCGAAGGCGACCTTGATAACCCATTACAGGAATCATCAGGCTCACAATTTTATATTGTTCAGGGGCGGGTTTTTACAGATTCATTGCTCAAATTGCAGGCAAAGCGCATAACGAAGATGAAGTTATATAATGAAATAATTAATTCAGCTGAAAATAAAAGTATTCTCGAAAAATATAAGACATACGTTAAAGCAGAACTATTTGACAGTGTTAAATATGTAAACGACATTATCAATAAACAGGTCGAACAAAAATTGCCAACAGCAATGCCATACCAATTTACAGAAGAACAAATAAAAGCTTATACAACCGTTGGCGGAAGCCCGCATTTAGATAACAGTTATACTGTTTTTGGAGAGGTATACGAAGGCTTTGATGTGATTGAGGAAATTGCCAAACAAGGAGTAGATAAAAACGCAAGGCCGCTTACGGATATTCGAATGAAAATATCATTAATTCCGTAACTTCGCGCCATTAATTTTTAGATAAATGAAAGATAGAATAGACGAATTGTTAAATGAGATTGAAGCTTTTACCGCTAGCAGTAAAGAGCATGTGGAAGAATTTCGTATAAAATTACTTAGTAAAAAAGGAAAAGTAAAAGAATTGTTTGAAGAGTTTAAAACAGTTGCACCTGAGTTGCGTAAGGAGTTCGGGCAAAAACTCAATGACCTTCAAAATAAAGCACAGGAAAAATTAGATCATTTAAAAGAAAAATTTGAAAGTTCGGACGATAAAACAGATCAAAATATTGACCTAACATTGCCTTCTGAAACTTTTGCTGTTGGCTCTCGCCATCCTTTGTCGTTAGTGCGTAATCAAATAGTAGAAATATTTTCGCGCATTGGTTTTACCGTTTCTGAAGGTCCGGAAATTGAAGATGATTGGCATAACTTTACTGCATTGAATACGCCTGCTGATCACCCTGCACGCGACATGCAGGATACATTTTACATAAATGAAAATCCGGATATCGTATTGCGAACTCAAACATCATCGGTGCAAGTACATGTGATGGAAGGCTCACAACCTCCTATCCGTACAATTTCTCCAGGTCGCGTGTATCGTAACGAAGCAATATCTGCTCGTGCACACTGTCAATTCCATCAGGTGGAAGGTTTATATATTGATAAAAAAGTTTCGTTTGCTGATTTGAAACAAACGTTGATGTATTTTTCAAAAGAAATGTTTGGTGAGGAAACACAAATACGCTTGCGTCCTTCCTTCTTTCCATTTACAGAGATAAGTGCCGAAATGGACATTTCTTGCCCTTTCTGCAAAGGCGATGGTTGCAATATTTGTAAAGGAGCTGGTTGGGTAGAAATTTTAGGTTGCGGCATGGTTGATCCTGCGGTACTTGATAACTGTAAAATCGATAGTAAAGAATATAGTGGATTTGCTTTTGGAATGGGTATTGAACGTATTACAATGCTTAAATATCAGGTTAAAGATCTTCGTTTGTTCTTTGAAAATGATCTTCGTTTTTTAAAACAATTTAAGCCGGTAATCTAATTATGGCTGCTACCCGCCTTCTACAAATTCAGGAAATGCTGAAAAGCGAACCCAACGATTCGTTCCTGAATTATGCATTGGCATTGGAGTTAGCGAAATCAAATGAAATAAAAAAATCAATAGAAATTATTGAAGCATTGCTTCAGCGTGAGCCGGATTATCTTGGCGCATATTATCAATTAGGAAAATTTTACGAACAAAGTAATTCCATGGAAAAGTCTATTGAAGCTTATTCCAGAGGAATTGTTATTGCAAAAAAAAATAATAATAGAAAAGCAGAAAGCGAATTGAATGAAGCGCTTTTTGTTTTGAAGGATGAATAAAAAAATAAAATAGTATAACCTATTAAATCCAATCACATGAGCACAGCAGTAAAAAATTTACAACCAACCGAATTATGGAACCATTTCGCTGATTTAAATGCAGTTCCTAGAGGTTCAAAAAAAGAAGAAAAAGTAATTGTATTCATCAAGAATTTTGGTGAAAAATTAGGACTTAAGACCATTGTAGACGAAGTTGGAAATGTGATTATTTACAAACCTGCTTCAGCAGGAATGGAACACTTAACAACGATTGTGTTGCAAAGTCACTTGGATATGGTGCATCAAAAAAATGCAACAACAAACTTTAATTTCGATACACAAGGAATTGAAATGTTAGTTGATGGTGATTGGGTAAAGGCAAATGGCACTACGCTTGGAGCAGATAACGGTATTGGCGTTGCTTCTATCATGACACTGCTTGCAACCAAAACTATTCCACATCCTGCTATTGAAGCCTTGTTTACTATCGATGAAGAAACAGGTATGACGGGCGCTTTGAATTTAAAAGGTGGATTATTAGATGCTAAAATATTATTGAATTTAGATACAGAAGATGACGATGAGTTAACTATCGGTTGTGCCGGAGGCGTTGATGTTACAGCTATATCAAGCTATGAACAAGAAAACGTAGGCGCAAATGCAAAAGCATTTCGTATCACATTAAATGGTTTAACTGGCGGACATTCAGGGATGGATATTCATCGCGGAAGAGGTAATGCAAATAAGTTGATGAATAGAATTTTATCACAAGCCACTGAACAATTTGGTTTACGAATTTCTATTATTGATGGTGGAAGTTTACGCAATGCGATTCCTCGCGAATCATTTGCTGAGGTGATGGTTGAAGAAAAGAATGTTGCAGCATTCACAACATTTATTTCTGCACAAGAACAAATATTAAAAGCCGAACACAACACAACAGATCCTCATTTAAAACTTGCTGCGGAATCAATAAGCGCTCCTGCAAAAGTGTTTTCTTTTGCATTTCAGAAAAAATTGATTCGCTCGATTTATGCTTGCCCGAATGGTATTTACAGAATGAGTCCGGATATTGCAGGACTCACACAAACATCAAACAACGTTGCTCGCGTATTGGTAAAAGACGGAAGTCTTTCTATTCAATGTTTAACTCGTAGTGCTGTTGATTCAGAAAAAATGGATCTGGCAGAAGCAATCAAATCTGCATTTGAATTGGCAGATGCGTCAGTAACATTTGCAGGTTCTTACCCAGGCTGGGCGCCAAAACCGGATGCAGCTATTGTGAAATTAATGAGTAATTTATACAAAGAACGCTACAACGAAAATGCAAAAGTAAACGCCTGTCATGCAGGATTAGAATGTGGAATTTTAGGAACAAATTATCCGGAAATGGAAATGGTTTCTTTCGGACCAAACATTCGCGGGGCACATTCACCGGATGAAAAAGTTCAGATCTCTTCTGTACAAAAATATTGGGAGTTTTTATTGGAAACATTGAAGAGGATTCCAGCTAAAAATTAGTCTCAAATAAATGCCTTTGGGTGATAAAACCAACAGAAAAAAATGAGCTATGCGGTTGAATAATAAAATAAAAACAGGAACTATTGTTATTGTGTTGTTATTTATTGCCTTAAAAGGATATGCACAAAATGAAGTGAGTAATGATACTTCATCTAGAAAAAAAATAACAGTTGTAAAAAACAACTATTTCTATCTGGATAATCGTATGAATGAAAAAACCTTACACCTGCAATTAGTGCAAAAAAATAACAAAAAAATAAATCAACTTGTTGAAGAATCAAAAAGCACAAAAAAATTTCAATACGTAATGGGGTTTATGGCTGTCCCTTTTGCTGGAGTTGCGGGGTATTTATTTTATAGAAGTTCTCACTCAAGAGTTGTGGGTATTTCAAATGGACAGATAGGTTCTCGGTCAAATGGTAATTTTATGTTTTTAGGAGTGCTGTGTTCTGTGCTAACAGTAGCTTGTCCTTTGTCTACACTGCATTATAAAAAGCAGCGCGCAAAATATAATTTACAAGCAATAAAAATTTATAATGAGAGTTGGTGATAAATCCAATTTAGTAACCAGCACTGTGGCATATGTGAAAAACTTCCTATAAAGATTGGGAATGTGAAATAAAAAGAGTCCCCAAAAAGTTTAAACTTTTTGGGGACTCTTTTTATTTCACATTCTTAAATATTAAAATTAATTCCTTGTGCCAACGGCAAGCTTGTACCATAATTAATAGTATTCGTTTGTCTGCGCATGTATGCTTTCCAAGCATCAGAGCCAGATTCACGACCACCACCAGTTTCTTTTTCACCACCAAATGCACCACCAATTTCTGCTCCTGATGTTCCGATGTTTACGTTTGCAATTCCACAATCAGAACCTGCTTGTGATAAAAATAATTCCATTTCACGCATGTTGTTTGTGAAGATAGAAGATGATAAACCTTGAGGAACACCATTTTGCATAGCAATCGCTTCTTCAATTGTTTTGTATTTCATTACATAAAGTATCGGAGCAAATGTTTCTTCCTGAACGATATGATATTCGTTTTTTGCTTCAATGATACAAGGTTTTACATAACATCCGCTTTCATATCCTTCTCCTGTTAATACGCCACCTTCAACAATTATTTTAGCACCTTCTTGTTTAGCTTTTTCAATAGAGTTTAAATAATCTTGTGTTGCATTTTTATCAATCAATGGACCAACGTGGTTATTCGAATCCAAAGGATTTCCAATTTTTAATTGGCCATAAGCATTTTTCAAAACAGTAATTGTTTTATCATAAATGCTTTCATGAATAATTAATCTTCGTGTAGAAGTACAACGCTGACCAGCAGTTCCAACAGCACCAAACACAGCACCAACTAACACCATTGATAAGTCAGCATGTTCAGAAACAATGATGGCATTGTTTCCACCTAATTCTAAAATGGTATTTCCAAAACGCTCTGCAACAGTTTTTGATACGTGTCTGCCGATACGTGTTGATCCTGTAAAAGAAACCAACGGAATACGTTTATCGTTATTTATCAAGTCGCCTGATTCGTTACCAATTACAAGGCAACTAACACCTTCAGGAACATTGTTTTTCTTTAATACATCAGCAATAATATTCTGACAAGCAATTGCGCACAGTGTTACTTTTGAACTTGGTTTCCAGATACAAACATCTCCACAAACCCAAGCTAAAGCAGCGTTCCAGCTCCATACAGCTACAGGGAAGTTGAATGCAGAAATAATTCCTACAACACCAAATGGGTGCCATTGTTCATACATGCGGTGCATTGGGCGCTCGCTATGCATTGTTAAACCATATAACTGGCGTGATAATCCAACTGCGAAATCGCAAATGTCAATCATCTCTTGTACTTCACCATAACCTTCTTGAAGGCTTTTTCCCATTTCATAAGAAACTAATTTTCCTAATGGTTCTTTGTATTTGCGCAATTCATCACCAATCTGGCGAACAATTTCTCCACGTTTAGGTGCAGGCATTAAGCGCCATGTTTTAAAAGCTTCTTCAGCAGTAGCCATTACATTTTTGTAATCTTCGGCAGTTGCAGCATTCACGCTTCCAATCAATTGCCCATCAACTGGTGAATAGGAATCTATTTTTTTCCCTTTTGTTGCTATGTGTTTTAAACCGGTACTTGCACCGTAGTTAGTTTCTTTAATTCCTAGTTGTTTTAATACTTCAGAAATTCCGAAAGTGTTTGCAGTAAGTGTTGTTGACATGAGAGTTTTTTTTAAATTATTGGGATAGCAAATTTAGCAAAAAACGATTGGCTTTAAATTCTTTTTAGACGAATTTTGAAATTGCAGTGTCAAGCCAAGCAAACTGCTTGTTATTTCTCCTTTGGAGGATTTATAATAACAGCAAGTTTTGAAGCAATAAATGAAGCAATAGGAGTAAAGGTGGAGGAAACAATTTTTTTCGGATTGTTTTCTTTTGAAGAAAAAGTGGAAGTAGCTAAACCGGCAGAAATTGTTTTTCCTGTTTTATCGATAATGGAATAATGGACAGCTACTTGCCGCTGATATGTGTCGGAAGCCATATCGTATGAATCCATGATAGTGGTAATATCCAACTCATTTATAAAAACAAAATACTCAACTTTATACTTTTTATTTAAATAGGTCAGCACTTCCAAATTAGGAAGTTTTGTATTCATAAATTTTTTATCACTATTTATTTCAACGGCAACTTGCCCATTTTTTATTCCTTCTTGTTTTTTTGTAGGAGCTGTAGCTGCGGTTGGTTGATTAACCAATTCATAAGATAAATTGCTTGAAAGGTAAGTGTATTCAAGGTCTTTCGACATTTTAGTTGAATCGGAGTAAAAAGAAACAACAGGTGCAATACTTTGAAATTTAAGTTTTAGTTGTGTATCTAATTGATGTCTAAAATTTTCGCGTATCTGGTTAAAATTCCATTTTGTTTGTTGATTAACCTTTTGATCAATCTCACTCATGTATAGCTTTGGTTCAAATGGAACAAGCAATATTTTTCCTGATTGAGTAGAACTTGGAGCGGTATTAGTTCGTGTTCCTTCCTGAGCCAGAGTCAAAAAAGGCAAAAGAAAAAACACGAAACAAAAATGGATACACTTTTTAAAATGGGTCATCTATTATCTTGCAATAATTTTAAAAAACTCCTATTTATCAGTAATGCTGTAGTAAATTATTTATTTGCTAAACAGCCTAACAATATCGTTTCCATTGGCATACAACAACAATGCCAGCAACAATAGCATTCCAGCATATTGAGCATACTCCATTAACTTTTCATTTGGTTTTCTTCCTGTAATTACTTCGTAAAGTAAAAACATTACATGTCCACCATCTAAAGCTGGAATAGGCAACACGTTCATTATAGCCAACACAATACTTAAAAATGCAGTGAATCCCCAAAAACGCTCCCAATCCCATGTAGTGCTATATGCCTTACCAATGGTCATAAATCCACCAATTTGTTTATGTGCACCTTTTACAGTGAAGATCACTTTCATTTGTTTTAGATAGTCATCAAACGTGTCGTGTGCCTTGTGAATTCCAGCAGGAAAAGCAGCTAAAAATCCGTAGTGAATAGTATCCATCTTAAAAAATGAAGAAGGATCTTTCGGGAAAAATCCGATGTTTCCGTTTCCATTAACAGGAGTTCTGATTATCATTGTGTCATTGTTTCTTAACAGAACAATGTTTGCTACTGTGTATGGATTTTTTCTTAAAACCTTTGTAACTTCATCGTGGAAGCGTGTTGGCTGACCATTAATTGAAATGATCTTATCTCCTTTTTTTATTCCCACTTTTGCTGCAGGGTCTTCGGGGGTTAGTGAGTCAACTATACATGGGAAGCGTGGAGCTATCAACATTGATTTTCCAGCTCCTTCAATCATTTTAATGATATTATCTTCAGTAACAGGAATGTCTAGTTTTTTTCCTTCTCGCTCAACTTGTATGCTATGAGTTTCGTCCAATAGAATCACTTTTTGAATTTTATTAAAGTTTGGAACTTCAATATTGTTTACAGAAAGAATTTTATCTCCGTTTTTTAATCCCATTTCTATCCCTAGGCTATCCACAGCAATTCCATAGGTAGCATTTTGAGTTGGCAAGTATTCTTCGCCCCAGGCAAACAACACCATTGCATAAATTAACATTCCCAAAATCGCGTTTACCGTAACACCACCAAGCATAATGATCAAACGTTGCCAAGCTGGTTTAGAGCGAAATTCCCAGTCTTGTGGAGGCAATTTCATTTGCTCCTTATCCATTGATTCATCAATCATTCCTGAAATTTTCACATATCCTCCCAATGGCAACCAACCAATACCATATTCGGTTCCACCTTTTTTAAACTTGAACAATGAAAACCAAGGATCAAAGAATAAATAAAATTTCTCAACACGTGTTTTAAATAATTTTGCAGGAACAAAATGTCCCATTTCGTGCAAAACAATAAGGATTGATAAGCTTAAAATAAATTGTGTTACTTGTGTTAATACTTCCATTTTTTAATTTGTTCAGTTTTTTAAATTTATTTTTAAATTAATTCGTTCGCAAATTGCCTTGTTGCTAAATCTGTTTCAACATAATCGTCATAGCTTGGCTTTGCAATAAAACTTACTGTTTGCAAACATTTTTCAACGACATCGCTCATTTCTAAAAATCCAATTTTGTCTTTTAAAAATGCATTTACGGCAATTTCGTTTGCTGCATTTAATATACAAGGAGAGTTACCCCCTTTGTTCATCGCCTCAAAAGCGAGTGCAAGATTACGAAATGTTTTTGTATCAACTTGCTCAAATGTGAGTTGAGGATAGTTAAAAAAACTAAAACGAGGAAAATCAGATTTCATCCGATTAGGATAGCCTAAAGCGTACTGAATCGGCAATTTCATATCAGGCAAACCCATTTGAGCTTTCATGCTTCCGTCAGTAAATTGTACTAAAGAGTGTACAATACTTTGCGGATGCACAATCACATCAATTTGTTCGGGTTTAAGGTTAAACAACCACTTTGCTTCGATTACCTCTAATCCTTTATTCATCAATGATGCAGAATCGATTGTGATTTTTGCACCCATCTCCCAATTAGGATGTTTTAAGGCTTGCTCCTTTTTTACTGTTGCTAAAAAGTTTTTATCTTTTCCTCTAAATGGTCCACCGGAAGCGGTTAAATAGATTTTTTCGATCGGGTTGTGAAACTCTCCTGCTAGACATTGAAAAATTGCGGAATGTTCAGAATCAACAGGGTAAAGATTTACTCCTTTTTCTTTTGCGAGATTTGTTACCAGATCACCAGCAACAACAAGCGTTTCTTTATTTGCTAAAGCAATTTGTTTTCCTGCTTTGATTGCCGAAATTGTTGATTCCAATCCGGCATAACCAACAATAGCAGCAAGTACCATGTTTACGCTATCCATCTGAACAATTTCTGCAATTGCTTTATTACCCGCAAATACTTTTATATCGTAAGATTGCAATGCTTCTTTTACATAAGCATATTTGCTTTCATCAGCAATTACAACTGAATTTGGATTAAATTCAATGGCTTGTTTTATAAGTAGATCAGCATTTCCATTCCCCGTTAACACCTCAACAACAAATGAATCGGGATTTGCCCGAATAACATCAAGCGCCTGTGTTCCAATAGAACCGGTGCTTCCAAGTATCGCTATGTTTTTTTTATTTTCTGACATAATTTTTATACATCCTAAACCTACTAAAATCCTTAATTAACGCAGCTAACCTTATATTTATTCGATTCAAACACAGATTCTTAAATCGTAGTTAAAATACCATATAATCTTGCGGGTCAATTGGATCGCCATTGTACCATAATTCAAAATGTAAATGTGGTCCGGTTGTTTGTTCTCCCGAATTTCCAATGATGGCAATAGGTTCTCCCGCTTTTACATAATCTCCCACTTTTTTTAATAATACAGAGTTGTGTTTATAAACTGAAATTAGATTATTACTATGTTGAACAGTAATTGTGTATCCTGTTTCTGACGACCATGTTGCCAGGATTACTGTGCCATCCAAAGTTGCTTTAATAGCCTCGTTTTCGGGACCAACCACATCAATTCCAAAATGCTGTTCATTTGTTTTGTATGAACTTGAAATGACGCCTTTTAGAGGAGTAAAAAAGAAAAAGTTACTGATACCGCTTTTGTTTGTTTCGGTTCCATAAGCAAGACTGTATTGATCTTCGGACTCAATATTTTTTTTGAGTGCATCTTCTTTTGCGGAAGCATTTACATTCAGTTTTTTGTAATCTTTGTTTTTATCAGGTTTGTTCTGAATACTGTCGCTTTTTACATTTCCTTTAAGTACATCACTTATGTTTTCCATAAAAGCATTTCGTTCAACAAGTGCTTGTTCTAATGAATCACTTTTTAAGGTCAGGCGAATCAGATCTCTTCTTACACCAACATCGGCATAACCCGGAATGTATTCCCTCAAAGGTGTAAAAGCAATAATGGAAGTAACAAACATGATCATTAGAATAGTTATGGAACCAACTAAGATCACTAATCCGAATGGAGTAAGACGCAAAGATATTTTTTCTTCGAACGTATCATCATTCATCACTACCAATCGGTAGCGATGATGTAAACGCTGAAGAAATTTACTTTTATTGTCTTTTTGTACGGTCATATAACTTACAAATATCGGTAAAATTTTTGGTAGCCAACCGCATAATTAAAACGACATGAGAGCGAATAATTATGATTTATAGGGTTTTTTCCCAAAAAATAAAATATTTTTGTGTTTTCGCAGTTATGTAGTGTTATTCTTTTAACAAAAACTGTAGAATTAGTTATTGCATTTATATAAATGCGAATAGAAAAATTTGGATGAAAAACAGAACATATTTTTACGCTAGATTAATTATTTTATTTTCCTTATTTCTAATCATTGGCGGGTGTAAAACTACTAAAAACACTTTCATGCATAGAGGTTGGCATAATATGAATGCCCGCTATAATGGTTATTATTATTCAAGAGAAAACATAAAAGAATCAGTTAAAAAAGTTGAGAAGGCCAACAAGGATGATTTTTCAAAAGCAATTCCTCTTTTTATTGTTACAACAAACGAAAATGCGAAAAGTTATTATGCAGACTTTGATAAAACCATTAAAAAATCGTCAACAGTAATTCAACGACATGCAATAACAAACAAAAAAACGAAGGAAGAAATTCCGAATGCTTGCCGATGGATTGATGAAAATTATATGCTTATCGGGAAAGCCCATTTTTATAAACGAGATTTCTTTTCTGCGTTAGAAGCGTTTGAATATGTTTCAAAAAAATATCCAAATCCGGAAGCCAAATATGGTGCAATGCTTTGGATGGTAAGAACCAATAATGAGATTGGTAGCCTTTCTCAATCAGAGCCAATAATTGATGAATTAAGAAATGCCAAAGATTTTCCTACTGATAGAGATTATCAACAGCAATTGGCATCCTATTCGGCCGATTATTTTATAAAACGTCAAGATTATTCACCTGCAATAAAACAGCTAACTAAAGCAATCGCTTTTACAAAAAACAAACCAACACGAGCTCGTTTCACCTACGTTTTGGCGCAATTATATGAAAAAGAAGGTGATAGCAAAAAAGCTTCTATGTATTATGGAATGGTTCCGAAGCTCCACCCTCCTTATGAAATGGTTTTTAATGCCCAGATCAATCATGCAAAATTATTTGATCCGGAATCGGGTGATACTAAAGGAATAAAAAAACAATTACAAAAAATGCTGAAAGACGATAAGAATATCGAATATCGCGATCAGATTTACTACACACTTGCAGAGATTGCCTATAAGGAAAAGGAAACTCCTTTAGCGCTTGATTATTTGAACAAATCGATTAGGGCCAGTGTTTCAAATGTTACACAAAAGTCGTTATCGTACCTGAAACGTGCTGACATTTATTTTGATAAACTTGATTACAAGGCTGCCCAAGCGAATTATGATAGCACAATGACTTTTTTGCCAAAAGATTACCCAAACTACAGTTTGATTGAAGCAAAAAAGAAAAGCTTGACCTCGTTAGTTGTAAATCTTAACATTATTACTCTTGAAGATAGTTTGCAGGTTTTGGCAAAGCTGGATGATAAAGGAAGAGATGCTGTTATTGAAAAAATGATTGCCAAAATTGAGGAAGCAGAAAAACAAAAAGAAGAAGAAAAACAAAATCAATTACTTTATCAACAACAAAACCAAACAACAACAACAAATGCTACCACCCAATCAAGCTCCTGGTATTTTTATAATCCAACAACTCTCAATTTTGGAGTTGCAGAGTTTACAAAAAAGTGGGGAAGCCGCAAGTTGGAAGATAATTGGCGCAGAAGTGAAAAAGATCAAGTAATGGCTAGTAATCTGTTTGAAGAAAACGGGAATGTTGCAGATTCAACAGAAAACAATGGAAATGCAGCTAACGGTAAAGGGGCATCAAAAAACAAGAAGGATAAAAATTATTACTTGAAAAACATTCCGCTAACTTCTGATGCGCTTGCTAAGTCGAATCAAAAAATTGTTGAAGCATATTATAATGTAGGCTCTATTTATAAAGAGCAATTATTAAACAATAATAAATCAGTGGAGGCACTTGAAGAATTGCTAAGACGTTATCCAGAGAACAAATATAAATTAGCTTCCTATTACCAGTTGTATCGCACATATTTGGCAATGAACAATAAGACTAAATCGGATTATTATAAAAATTTGATCTTAAATAATAACCCTGATAGTGAATATGCAAAAATTATCACAAACCCTGATTTTGCAAAAGATATTGTTGCTAATAAAAGCCAGGTAGAAAAATTTTATACCGAAACATATCAGTTATATACGGATGCGAATTATTTGCCAGCATTAGCAAATTGTAAAAAGGCGGATACCTTGTATTCAAAAAGTTATTTGATGCCACAATTTGCCTTTATCAAAGCGTTGTGTATTGGAAGAACACAAGATATTAATGCGTTTGAAGCTTCTTTAACACAAGTTGTCATAAAATATCCCAAAGAACCTGTAAAAGATAAAGCACAAGAAATGCTCGATTTGATCAAAAAACAGAAAACTCCGATTGCACCCGCTTCAACTTCTGAATCAATAGACACGACTAAAAAGGAAAAACCAAAATTTATTTTTAAAGAAGAAGGCGAATACTATTGGGTAGCCATTATAGAAAACGGGAAAGGCGATATTAATAAATTTAAAATAAAACTTTCTGATGCAAATTCTGAGTCCTTTGGTATGGAAGATTTAACTATCTCAAGCATTTTTTTGGACATAAATCATCAACTAATTAGTGTAAAAATGTTTGACGGAAAAGATAAAGCAATGAACTATTATAATTTTTATAAGGATAATAAAAAGGTGTTTACTGATCTGCAAGAAGGCTCTTTTCAATCGTTTATTATTTCAACTGACAATTATTCTATTTTTTACAAGGACAAAAACATTCAAGAGTATCAGCAGTTTTTTACTCAAAATTTTAAATAATCGCTTGTTTTTTTAAATTTTTGGACTACTTTCGTTTAATTAATCATCAAAAATCATCAAAATGTTCAATAAGGCTATGTCGAAAAATAACTCTTTAGAAAACCCTTCTGTAAATTTAATTGGTGCAGGCACCGTAATTGAAGGTGATATTACAACCAATGGTGATATTCGAATTGACGGTTCATTAACGGGTTCTATTAATGTAAAAGGGAAGTTAGTTGTTGGTGTTTCCGGAACTATTGAGGGGGAAATTATTTGTCAGAATGCAGATGTTTCAGGAACCATTAAAGGAAAAATAGGAGTAGCGGAGTTATTATCATTAAAAGCGTCATCAAAATTAACAGGAGATATTATAACTAATAAAATCGCTGTTGAGCCAGGTGCTACATTTTCAGGTTCGTGCAGCATGGGTGGTGTAATAAAAGATATAAAAGGTGAACGAACAGAAAAAACCAAACTTGCCGAAAAAACAGCTTAACAGCTATGCAAAGTATTCTGTTATGGGTTTTCAAATGGCGGCTATTATTTTAATAGGCGTTTATGGCGGAATAAAATTGGACACACTTTTAGGTTTAAAAAAATTCCCTGTTTTTACATTAGTACTATCTCTTTTGTCGGTATTTTTCGCGATGTATTATTTTATAAAAGATTTCATTAAAAAGTAATATGGGCGTTTCTTTAAGATCATTTTATATTTCCCTAGCAATATTTTCTTTAGCAGTATTAGGGGCTTTGCTTTTATTTCAACATTATGCATCTGCACGATTCCAAACTTCCTTTTTTTGGATCATTTGGGCTTTTTTTGTTGGCTCAACCGCATTAATTCATTTCATTTTAACTAAAGCAGCCGAACAGGATCCCAAAAAATTTGTGAACTATTTTATGGGAATAACAGCCCTCAAATTATTTACATATTTAATAATAATTATGGTTTTCGGTTTGTTAAACCGCGACAATGCTATAGGTTTTATAATTTGTTTTTTAATCACCTATTTTTTATACAGCATTTTTGAAGTTGCAACTCTAATGAAGCACTTCAAAAAATAATTTAATCTGCTTTTTTTCCTTGTTGAACTCCCAAGAGAGTCGATTCGTTTTGATTTTTGTGTTTATCAGATTTCTTTTAGAAAGCAGCTTGATTTTATGCAT